>CAMYIF010000008.1 GCA_947258415.1 uncultured Pseudomonadales bacterium | reverse complement strand
AGGATTCAATACCACAGCGATGGGCGATCTAAGCGAAGACTAGCCGTTCAGGTTTTCACTTAAAACCATAAAAAAGCCGCTCTCAGTTTATCAGAGCGGCTTTTTCTTTGGCTGTTATCCTGACCAAAGAGCGCTGGATACTTCAAAGCACTAGAATTTTTCGATATCCGCCTTCTGTTCCAGGTCAGAATGATATTGCATCAGGCTTGTACCGGCGCGTTCCCTGGTAATATATCGTGCCAGGATCCTGGCTTCTTCCGGCTTCAGGTTCAATTCGGCATCGTGTACCCCGCTCACGGCAATAATGGTAAGGCTACCATCTTCCCGGATTAACTGACCTATGCTTGGCTTGCCGTCGACCGGCTTGGGTAATTTGAAAATCGTCCGTAACAGGGTTGATTCGAGATCAGTCTGATTTCGCGATACTTTTTCCATTTTCGTCCACTGCAAGGGATGATCCCCGGCAACTTTGTCAAGCGAAGCCCCTGCCCTTAGTTCAGATACAATCTTTTCACCTGCCTTTCGGGTTTTATCACGCGCGTCCATATCTTTCAGGATTGTCGCAATTGACTTTGAAACATCTTCGAGTGGTTGCAACGCCGCAGGTTGATAATCCTTGACCCGAACCACGACAACATGATCAGGAGAAATTTCTATCAGGTCACTGTTTACGCCATCATCTAATACTTGCTCGGAAAAAGCCGCATCCCGGATTTTTTCGTTCTCGGCTATTCCTGTTCCGGACATACGAGTAAAAGGCCCTGTGCTTTGCACCTGGAGTTCGAGGTTCCGGGCGGGTTCCTCTAAATCTACAGCGCTGAAGCTGTCGTTTTGCAAATCATCCACGGCAGCGACAAATAATTCCTCGGATTTTTGAATCCTGATCTCATTGACCAACCGGTCACGAATAGTTTCAAGCGCAGGAATTTCGGGCTTTCGAATTGAAATCAGCTTGATTATATGTAAACCAAATTCTGTTTCGACAATATCGGAAACCTCGCCTTCTTTCATCGCAAACAGGGTATCTTCAAAAGGACCTGTAAAGGCACCCCTTTCGGAAAAGCCCAGGTCCCCGCCATTTTGTGCAGATCCGGAATCATCAGAATACTTTTTGGCCAGTTCGGCAAAGTCGCCACCCGCCTTCAGGGCTGTCATGGCTTGTTCAATTTTCTTTTGGGCCGAGGCTGCGTCAGTATCATCGTTTATTTCGACCAGAATATGCGCGGCGCGGCGCTCTTCCCGATCGGCAGAACCCTTGATTTCCTGCTGGTATCTCTGCTCTATTTCGGCTTCATTGACCTGGACCTTATGTTCAAAATCAGATCGTTTGAGTTCAAGATATTCAATGCTGACGCTCTCCTGCGTCATGAATTCGTGTTCATTGGCCTTGTAATATTCGAGAATACGGTCATCGGTTACATCGGTGCCCTTGCCACCGGAAACCAGTGGAATAGTCGTGTAGGAAACATCCCGCAACTGCTGGTCTAGCCTGGCAATATGTTCGAGTTCTGCCTGCGTTAAAAAGTCAGATTGGCTAATACCCAGCTGGGCCTGTCGAATCAGTAATTCCTGGGCTATTTGATTTTTATAATCAAGGGGAGTCATTGACACCCTTCGCAGGGCAGATTCGTAAATGTTTTTATTAAACACGCCATTGACCTGGAACGAGGGTGTATTCAGGATGACTGTGTCAGTGCGCCTGTCCGAAACGTGCAAAGATTGCTTCCTGGCATCATCGTAAATTAACTGCCGGGCTATCAGGTTGTCCAGGGCCTGGGTTCTGACCAGTTCACTATCGATCAGGTCCGGATTAGCCTGGTCCCCCATTTGAGCCAGAATCCGCTGGCTCATAATTGATTCGGCCTGTGCCAACTGGACATAATTAATGTCGGTGCCGTTAACAGTAGCTACCTTGTTGGAGTCACTGGAAAAACCTACGATCGCATCGACACCGAAAAAGGCAAAGCTGATGACGATAATGCCGATGATAAACTTTACCACCAGGCTTTGAGAATTATCTCTAATACTTTGAATGGACATAAAAATACTCTCTACAGGGATAATCCGGTCAAATCATACCTTTGTTTAATGTCATTAAAAAACATTGATTGGCAAATCGCTCGGGACAAAAAAAAGCGCACCTAGATAATAGATGCGCATTATATACTGAAAACCTGGCAGAATTTAAAACATACTCAAAAACTACATGATTCGATTACGGAACTAGGCTAATTTACGGCGTCTTTCAGACCTTTACCAGCTTTGAAGCTTGGGATATTGGCAGCTTTGATCTTGATTGTTTCGCCGGTTTGAGGATTACGCCCCGTTCTGGCTGCACGTGTTTTCACGGAAAATGTACCGAAACCTACAAGGGAAACCTGCCCCTTCTTTTTAAGCTCTTTGGTTATTGCGTTTACTGTCGCATCTAGTGCACGTCCTGAAGCCGCTTTGGTAAGGTCACTCGAAGCAGCTATTGCATCAATCAGTTCAGACTTATTCACTCTTTTCCCCTTTATGTATTTCTAGATAGTAAGTAATGGATAGGCTCGTAAATTTTGCTAATTTCTTCCGTTATACCCTAAGCCACACAACGTACAGAGAGGGGACTAAACAAGGCAGGTAGAAATTTACAACGCACATTTATACCAACTAGCCAAAATGCATGTCAAGCAAACATTTTTATTAATGGGTACTAATCTGTTTTTTGTCCGATTTCTTCTTATTGGCCGGTTTTACAACCTTCTCATCATCCATTCCGGGGCTGGGCATGTACTGCAGGGCAATCTGTAGAACCTCGTCTATCCAGCGAACCGGGCGGATATCCAGATCTGCCTTTATATTGTCGGGAATCTCTTTTAAATCTCGCTTGTTTTCGTCCGGAATGATTACAATTTTTATACCACCCCGGTGTGCTGCCAACAGCTTTTCCTTAAGACCACCGATAGGTAATACCTGGCCGCGTAATGTAATTTCACCGGTCATGGCAACATCGGCGCGCACCGGGATATCCACCAGAACAGATACCAGGGCGGTGCACATCCCGACACCGGCGCTGGGCCCGTCTTTTGGTGTAGCACCCTCCGGTACGTGTATATGGACGTCGTTTTTTTCATAAAAGTCCTCAGGAATTCCCAGGGCCTTGGCACGGTTCCTGACCACTGTCAGGGCGGCCTGGATAGACTCCTGCATGACATCACCCAGCGACCCGGTTTTAATGATACGACCCTTACCCGGGACCAGCGCAGATTCTATGGTCAATAATTCACCACCGGCCTGTGTCCAGGCGAGACCTGTTACCTGTCCTACCCGATTTTCTTCTTCGGCAATACCGTATTTGTGCTTGCGAACACCGGATAATTCCTCCAGGTCTTCGGGTGAAACCGTTACCTTAAGATTCCTGTTGTTTTCCAAGGCGGCGCGTTTCACTGTTTTACGGCAAATCTTGGCAATTTCCCTTTCCAGGCCACGGACACCGGCTTCCCGGGTATAGTAACGAATCAAATCAAGGATGGTTTCGTCTTTCAGCACAAGCTCGCCTTCCTTTAAACCGTTATTCTTGATTTGTTTGATAACAAGATAGCGCTTGGCAATGTTGAGCTTTTCATCCTCCGTGTAACCGGGTATCCGGATAATTTCCATGCGATCCAGCAGGGCCGGCGGTATATTCATGGAATTTGAGGTGCACACAAACATGACCTCCGATAAATCGTAGTCAACTTCCAGGTAATGATCATTGAATGTGTTATTTTGTTCCGGATCGAGAACTTCGAGCATAGCCGAAGCCGGGTCTCCCCTGAAATCGGCACCCATTTTGTCTATTTCATCGAGCAGGAAAAGCGGGTTTTTAGTGTCAACTTTTGCCAGTTTCTGCACTATTTTACCGGGCATTGACCCGATATAGGTACGACGGTGACCACGAATTTCGGCTTCATCCCTGACACCACCAAGCGACATGCGTACGTATTTACGGTTGGTTGCGCGTGCGATGGACTGCCCCAGTGATGTTTTACCTACGCCGGGAGGCCCAACCAGACAGAGAACAGGGCCTTTGAGTTTCCTTACCCGTTGCTGAACTGCCAGGTATTCGAGGATTCTGTCCTTTACCTCTTCCAGGCCGTAGTGATCAGCCTCAAGGATGGATTCGGCCTTTTTCAAATCGTGACGTACCCGCGTTCTTTTTTTCCAGGGAATGCTCACAATCCAGTCGATATAGCTACGTACTACTGTGGCCTCGGCAGACATCGGAGACATCAGTTTCAATTTATTGAACTCGGATAATGCCTTTTGCTCCGCCTCCTTGGACATGCCCGCTTTCTTTATCTTGTCTTCAAGATCTTCCATTTCATTAGGCACATCGTCAAGGTCACCCATCTCTTTTTGTATGGCTTTCATTTGCTCATTCAGGTAATACTCGCGCTGGCTTTTTTCCATTTGCGACTTAACGCGGTTCCTGATGCGTTTTTCAACCTGCAGGACATCCATTTCAGATTCCATGATGGCGATGATATGCTCCAGGCGTTCTCGCTCGTCTGACATTTCCAGGATCTTCTGCTTGTTTTCAACGGTCAGGGCGATATGCGATGCAATAGTGTCGGCAATACGGCCAGGCTCTTCGATGCCGGCAACTGAAGTTAGAATTTCTGCAGGTATTTTCTTGCTTTGTTTCGCATACTGCTCGAACTGGGACAAAACTGCACGCGGCAAGGCCTTTGCTTCGGAAGAAGACAAGGGCTCGCTTTCGATCATTTCGATCCTTGCGCTGAAACAATCGTCGGTTGCTATGAATTCCTGAATACGAGCCCGATAATCACCCTCTACCAGCACTTTCACGGTACCATCGGGTAGCTTTAGTAATTGCAAGATAGTGGCAACAGTCCCCAGAGTAAACATATCCTCGGATTCCGGGTCATCCCGGGAAGCATCTTTTTGCGCTACCAGTAAAATCTGCTTGTCAGTTTCCATGGCTTTATTCAGGGCAACAATTGACTTGTCACGCCCAACAAAAAGGGGAATGACCATGCTGGGGAATACAACGACATCCCTCAGCGGTAGCAAGGGTATCTCTACGGAAAAGGTTTCCTTTGTGTTTTCGGCTTTGTTTCGGGGAGGTAGCGGCATTAATAAAAACCCTGATGACTCGTTAAATGAATATCTATGTTATGGGGATTAGACCTGAATAATGCAAGCATAGTTCGGCCTAGAATTTTGTAACCAACGGGCCATCCCTGCATATATAAGCAATAAAAAAAGGAGCGTTATGCTCCTTTTTTTTGCTTGCTTTTTTGTTGAGTACCCGGACTGACAGGTTCGCTTGATTCGTAAATCAGCAAGGGTTCTGTTCCCTCGGTGATAACCGAATCATCAATAACTACCTTGGAAACCCCGGCCTGCGATGGAATTTCGTACATGGTGTCAAGCAAGACCGATTCGAGTATCGACCGAAGACCGCGCGCACCGGTTTTCCGTTTCATTGCTTTCCTGGCTATTTCCCTCAGGGCATCTTCACGGAAATCAATATCGACACCTTCCATTTCAAACAGTTTCTTGTATTGTTTGGTTAACGCGTTCTTGGGCTCGGTTAGAATCTGTACCAGCGCGTCTTCATCAAGCTCCCTGAGGGTGGCCAAAACCGGCAAGCGCCCGACGAATTCCGGAATAAGACCGTATTTAACCAGATCTTCCGGTTCTATATCTTCGAGAATATCACTGATCGATTTCTGGTCATCCTTGCTTTGAACGGTTGCCGCAAAGCCAATACTGCTTTTTTCCGAACGATCACGGATGACCTGGTCCAGGCCGGCAAAAGCACCACCACAAATAAACAGGATGTCTGAAGTATCGACCTGCAGGAATTCCTGCTGGGGATGCTTGCGTCCACCCTGCGGAGGCACAGATGCCACGGTGCCTTCAATCAGCTTCAAAAGTGCCTGCTGCACTCCCTCACCCGAAACGTCCCTTGTGATTGACGGGTTATCGGATTTGCGGGAAATCTTGTCAATTTCATCAATGTAGACAATGCCCCGCTGGGCCTTATCGACATCGTAGTCGCATTTTTGCAGCAACTTCTGGATGATATTTTCAACATCCTCACCAACGTAACCCGCCTCGGTCAGCGTGGTAGCATCGGCAATGGTGAAAGGTACATTCAGCATTCGGGCCAGGGTTTCGGCCAGCAGTGTTTTACCGCTACCGGTCGGGCCTATCAACAGTATATTACTTTTGCCCAGTTCAACTTCTTCGATATTATTTTCGGATTTGAGACGTTTATAATGATTATAAACAGCGACAGAAAGAACAACTTTTGCCCTTTCCTGGCTGATCACGTACTCGTCAAGATTTGATTTTATTTCTTTCGGGGAAGGTAAAGAATCGTCTGAATCCTCGGGATTGGCATCCTCTATTTCCTCGCGGATAATATCATTACACAGGTCAACGCACTCATCACAGATGAAAACGGAAGGACCGGCAATCAGCTTGCGAACCTCGTGCTGGCTTTTACCGCAAAAAGAGCAGTAAAGAAGCTTTCCGTTATCGTCACTGCCGATAATATTGTCGTCTGACATGCATTTACCTTGTAATTCTTATTTCTGTCGAAATAGATTATTCAGGTTCGGGTAAAATACCAATAACCTGATACAAATATTAATCCGAAGATAAACGGTTTTCCATCACCGCGTCAATCAATCCGTACTTTACTGCCGATTCTCCGTCCATAAAGTTGTCCCTGTCGGTATCACTGGCAATAACCTTGACGTCCTGTCCTGTATGTTTCGACAGTACCTTGTTGAGTTTATCACGAATGGAAAGAATTTCTTTGGTGTGTATTTCGATATCCGTTGCCTGGCCCTGGAAACCCCCGAGTGGCTGGTGAATCATCATCCGTGAGTGCGGCAGGCAAAAACGTTTCTTCTTGGCGCCACCGGTGAGCAGAAGCGCGCCCATGCTTGCGGCCTGGCCAATACACATGGTACTTACATCCGGTTTAATGAATTGCATTGTGTCGTATATGGACATACCCGCAGTTACCGAACCGCCGGGAGAATTAATATACAGGTGGATATCCTTGTCAGGATTTTCAGATTCAAGAAATAGCATTTGTGCTACCACCAGGTTAGCCATATGATCTTCAACCGGGCCAACCATGAAAATAACCCGCTCTTTCAGCAAACGTGAGTAGATATCGTAAGATCGTTCGCCGCGTGCCGTTTGCTCAATGACCATTGGCACCAACTGGCTAACCAGTTCGGCGTGACTGGGAGAGATTTTATTTTCCATTAATTACCCCGAAAAACGTATATATAAATAGTAGAACAAGATTCTGCAAGCGCATATTAAATTTCGATTTTTTACCGGCACAAACAGCGAAAAATTTACTAGGCCTGATTATCATCCTGCTCGTCTTTTGTTTGTTCCGCTTCAGGGGCGTCAGGTTTGATAGCCTCGGCATAGTTCATGTTCACTTTGTCGACTTTAAGCTCAGATAAAATAGCCTCGATAACCTGCTCTTCCAACGCCATGGATGTAAATTGCGCCAATTGTTGCTCGTCACCGTAAATATAATTGATGACCTGGGAAGGATCTTCATAGGTTGAAGCCATCTCTTCGATCAGGGCACGCAAACGCTTCTCATCAGACTTTATATTGTTATCCTGTATATACTGATTGATAATCAGGCTGTTGGTAACCCGCTTCTCGGCTTCAGGTTTAAAAAGTTCAACCGGCAAACTGGACGCATCAATCCCTTGCGCTCCACCCAGTTGCTGCATCATCTGATCGCGCAAACGATCCACTTCGGCATTGACCAGTGTGGCAGGCAGGTCAACCTCGTGCGCCTGGTGAAGCACATCAAGAATACGCGTTTTAACTTTGTTTTTGATCGCACTTTTTAATTCACGCTTCATGTTTTTTAATATTTCTTCGCGGAATTTTTCCACACCGCCCTCAGTGACACCGAATTTGGCAAAAAAAGCATCATTAAGCTCAGGCAGCTTTTTTTCGTTGACGCGTTTGACCGTTACCTTGAACTCGACGCTCTGGCCAGCAAGTTCCTTGGCGTGATAATCAGCCGGGAAAGTCAGGCTCAATACTTTTTCATCGCCCTCCTTCAGCCCCACCAGGCCTTCTTCAAAACCAGGGATCATGCTGTTTGAACCCAGGACCAGCTCCTGGTCTTTGGCGCTGCCACCGGCAAATTCGACGCCCTCTTTGGTGCCAACGTAATCGATAACAACCTGGTCCTCGAGCTCTGACTTGCGGTTAACTTCGGTCATTTCGGGGTGCTGTTTGCGCAATGTCTCGATCATAACGTCAACGTCGCTATCGGCAACACTTGCATCAATCGTTTCCACTTCCAGCTCGGAAAGGTCTGCCAGGCTGATCTCGGGGAATACTTCTATGGTCGCAACAAATTCAAAATCCTTGCCTTCCTCGAGTGTTTTAGGCTCGATATTGGGTGGACCCACAGGATTCAGTTTTTCCTGCGACAAGGCAGCGCTATAGGACTCACGCATCACTTCTTCAACAACTTCCTGCCTTACGCCGGCGCCGTAGCGTTGCTTGATAACCTTAAAGGGCACCTTGCCGGGTCTGAATCCATCGATCCGCGCTGTCTGTACCGCTTTTTGCAGTCGTTTCTGTACTTCGGTATCAATACGTTCTGCGGGGATACCAACGGTTATACGACGTTCAATATTATTGACGGACTCGACTGAAACTTGCATGGATTTCCTCTTTATTAATGACTGCGCAGGTTGATAAGCAAAGGTAAGAAAATGGTGCGGATGGAGAGACTCGAACTCTCACGCCTCTCGGCACTAGAACCTAAATCTAGCGTGTATACCAATTTCACCACATCCGCATGTTGATATCTGTCATCCTGCTCGAAAGGCGGTCGGCGAGAGCCAACATTATTGAATATATTAATATTACTCGGCTAACTTAAAGCCAACCCAAATAAAATGGGGTGAATGATGGGGCTTGAACCCACGACCGCCGGAATCACAATCCGGAGCTCTACCAACTGAGCTACATTCACCATTACTCTATAAGCTCCCCTTCCGGGCAGCTGCCATACTTTGGCGCGCCCGGCAGGAATCGAACCTGCAACCCTCGGCTTAGAAGGCCGATGCTCTATCCGATTGAGCTACGGGCGCACAAAAATCGCCCTGGTTTCTAACTGACTCATTCGCCTGGGGCATTAAAAAGTTTGGTCGGGGTAGAGAGATTCGAACTCCCGACATCCTGCTCCCAAAGCAGGCGCGCTACCAGACTGCGCTATACCCCGTTCTCTATTAATTTCCAACCACTCAGGCTTGGAGCACGGCATATTACTTAGCTAAATCTATGGCGTCAACATTTCTCACGTGATTAATTATGCACCTGTGAAGCGGCATTAACAAAAAATTCAAAACACAAAAAAATTCATCGCGTTAACTTCCCTGGCGCCGCCAACTGGTTCCGTCACGACTATCATCCAGTGTGATACCCATAGCCAGCAACCGATCCCTTATTTCGTCGGCCCTTGCCCAGTTTTTATTTTCTCGTGCTTCATTGCGTTGCGAAATAAGGCTGTTTATTTCATCCGCACTAACTTGCTGTTCATTTTGACTACCCTGCAGGAAACTTTCAGCATCCTGTTGCAATATTCCAATCACGTCACCCAATTCGACCAGCAGAGCAGAAAGCGCCCGTTCAGTGCCTTTTTTCTTATTGATTTCACGGACCAGGTCAAATAGAACAGCGAGGGCTTCCGGGGTATTGAAATCATCGGCCATCGCGGCGTGGAAGCGTTGACTGTATTCGACCAGATCGGGGATGGTCTGCTTATCCAGGGAATCCTTTGAGGGTGGCACACTTCTCAAGGCGGTATAAAAACGTTCAAGCGACTGCCGGGCATGTATCAAATTTTCTTCGGAATAATTGATCGGGCTGCGGTAATGGCTGGCAATGATAAAATAGCGCACAACCTCCGGGTTATATTTTTCGAGCACTTCTCGAATGGTGAAAAAATTACCCAGCGACTTGGACATCTTTTCATCGTCTACACGCACGGCCCCGGCGTGCATCCAGGTATTGACGTATGTTTTGCCGGTGGCCGCCTCCGACTGGGCGATTTCATTTTCATGGTGCGGAAATTTAAGGTCAGGCCCACCACCATGAATATCAAAGGTTTGACCAAGGCATTTGGTGCTCATGGCAGAACACTCTATATGCCACCCTGGCCGCCCCTCACCCCAGGGCGCACTCCAGGCTGCCTCGCCGGGTTTAGTCGCTTTCCACAGGGCGAAATCAAGCGGGCTTTCCTTGTGAGCATCGATTTCCACGCGAGCCCCGGCGCGCAGGTCTTCAAGGTTCTTTTTACTTAATTTTCCATACTCTTCGAACCGGTGGACTCGGTAATAGACATCCCCGGTTTTAGTGGTATAGGCAAACTCTTTATCGATCAAAGTCCGTATCATGTCTATGATTTCGGCGATATGGGCGGTCGCCCTGGGCTCGAAATCGGGCGGTAATACACCCAGAGCACGCTCATCCTCGTGCATTGCATCGATAAAACGCCGGGTCAAATCGGTATAGGGCTCACCATTTTCATTGGCACGATTAAAGATCTTGTCGTCAACATCGGTAATATTACGCACATAGTTTACCCGGTAACCGATATGTTTCAGGTACCGGGTAATAACATCAAAGGCAACCAGCACCCGCGCATGACCAATATGACAATAATCGTAAACGGTCATTCCGCACACGTAGATACCAACTTTTCCCGGAACCAGGGGTTTGAAAGTTGCCTTTTTTCCGGTCAGGGTATTATAAATGCTGATGGGCTGTATATTTCGCTGAATCATCAGGGTTATTTGGCCTTTTTTTGCATCTTGGCCCAGGTATCTCTCAAAGTAACGGTACGATTGAAGACAAGCCGGTCGACACTCGAATCGTAACGATCGCAACAGAAATAACCCAGGCGTTCAAACTGGAAGCGTTGCTCGGGTTGTGCGCTGGAAAGACCGGGCTCAGCCTGGCAACCAGTCAGCGTAACCAGCGAATCGGGATTAAGGTTTTCTGTGTAGTCATCTACATCCGGGTTTCCCAATGTAAAAAGCTGGTCGTAAAGCCTGACTTCACAAGGAACCGCATGATCGACAGAAACCCAGTGAACGACACCTTTTACTTTACGCCCGACCGGGTTAGCACCCAGGGTTTTATCATCGTAGGTGCAGTGTAATTCAACCAACTGGCCCTGGTCATCCCTGATAACCTGATCGCAACGAATCACGTAGGCGTTGCGCAAGCGTACTTCCTTGCCCGGTGCCAGGCGAAAATATTTTGACGGCGGATTTTCCATAAAATCGTCGTTTTCAATATAAAGCTCGCGTGAAAAAGGTAGTGTCCTGGTACCCATATCCGGGTATTCAGGATGTACCGGGGAAGATAATTGCTCGACCCGATCCTCGGGGTAATTGGTGATCACCACTTTAAGCGGAGCTAATACACACATCGCGCGAGGCGCTGTGGTTTCCAGGTCGGCGCGAATGTTATGGGTCAGCATGGCTACATCGACAACCCCGTCACTGCGGGTAACGCCTATGTCGTCGCAGAAATTCCTGATCGCAGCAGGTGTGTAACCGCGCCTTCGCAGGCCCGAAACTGTCGGTAACCGCGGGTCGTCCCAACCATTGACAATTTTATCATCAATAAGGCGTTTAAGTTTACGTTTGCTGGTCAGCGTATGGCTTAAATTCAGGCGTGCAAATTCGATCTGTTGCGGGTGGCAACCGGCATCAACATTATCCAGCACCCAGTCGTAAAGTGGCCGGTGATCTTCAAACTCCAGCGTACATAACGAATGGGTAATACCCTCGATAGCGTCGGACAGGCAGTGCGTGAAGTCATACATGGGGTAGATACACCACTTGTCGCCGGTCTGGTGATGCGTCATTTTTTTAATACGGTAAATAGCCGGGTCGCGCATATTCAGGTTGGGCGAAGCCATATCAATTTTGGCTCGCAGCACATGCTCGCCATCGGCAAATTGCCCGGATCGCATTTGCTCAAACAACGCAAGGTTCTCCTCGACCGATCGGTTCCTGTAAGGGCTGTCCTGTCCTGCCTGGGTCAGGGTTCCGCGGTATTCGCGCATTTCTTCGGAATCAAGGCTGCACACATAAGCCTTCCCTGCCCGAATCAACTCGATGGCAAACGCATACAGCCGGTCGAAGTAATCGGACGCAAACTTGACCTCGCCATCCCATTGAAATCCAAGCCAACGCACATCTTCACAGATAGCCTTGACGTATTCCGGACTTTCCTTGGCCGGGTTGGTGTCATCGAACCGAAGGTTGCATCGACCATTCGGGTAATCGGCTGCTATCCCGAAATTAAGGCAGATCGACTTGGCGTGTCCAATGTGCAGGTAACCGTTTGGCTCGGGCGGAAATCGGGTAATAACCTGGCCGTCATTCTTGTTGGTCCGCAGATCTTCATCGATGATATTACGAATAAAATTACTTTTACTGACAAGTTCGGTGTTGTTCATGGGCAATAAAAAAGATAAGGTCCTGATATTAAATTTATCGCGTCAGTCAGGCGTCGAAATCTGCTATATTCGCTTAACAAACGTTAACTCATGCTAATAAAGGCGGGTATTATAACGGCAACTTGGTTTGCTGCTATACAAAAGCGCCATTAATTTAATAAAAACATTACTCTTGTCAGTTTGAGGAAGAATTGAATGATTATCCTGCACACCAACTATGGCCCGATTCATATTGAGCTCGATGTTGAAAATGCGCCTGTTTCCGCTCAAAATTTCACCGATTATGTCAACAGCGGTTTCTACGACGGTACTATTTTTCACCGGGTGATCAAAAACTTCATGATCCAGGGAGGCGGTTTCGATGTCGACATGAACCAGAAAACGCCGAAAGGGTCCATACAAAACGAAGCAAACAATGGCCTGAGTAACCTTCGCGGAACACTTGCCATGGCACGGACAATGGAACCGCATTCGGCCAGCTGCCAGTTTTTTATCAACCTTGAAGATAACACGTTTCTCGATCACAGTTCGGAAACACCCGAAGGCTGGGGTTATGCTGTATTTGGCAAGGTAACAGAAGGAATGGATGTGGCGGATAAAATCAAGGAAGTCACAACCACATCAAGGTCGGGTCACCAGGACGTGCCCGCAGATGATGTCATTATCGAATCTGCAGAAGTCGTCAATACCTGATATCGTGGCCATTCATTTTATTTCTGATTTGCACCTCGACCCTCGTCAACCAAGCGTTGTTGACGGGTTTTTGCACTACCTGAAAACCCGGGGACAAAATGCACAAACGCTGTACATACTGGGTGATTTTTTCGAAGCCTGGATAGGCGATGACTTCAGCAACCCTTTTACCGAGTCAGTTATAGCCGGCCTGAAAACCTACACCAGTCGAAATATCCCCGTTTTTTTTATGCACGGAAACAGGGACTTTCTGATCGGTGAGCGCTTCCTCGAGCAAACCGGTTGTCAACTGCTGACCGACCCCACCGTTATTGACCTTTTCGGCCGCAAGGCGTTGCTTATGCACGGCGACACATTATGTACCGATGACGTTGAATACCAGAATTTCAGGAAGACCGTCAGGGATCCGATCTGGCAACATGATTTTCTGGCCAAACCACTGGAAGTCAGGCTATCCATTGCCCAAAATCTGCGCGAAATAAGCAAGGAAAAAACCCACGAAAAGCAATATGAAATAATGGATGTCGCGCAAACAGAGGTCGAACGGGTAATGGCCGATTATAACGTCGACCTGTTAATCCACGGACACACGCACCGACCCAACAGGCACGAGCTGGTTATAGCCGGCCGACCAGCCGAAAGATACGTGCTGGGTGACTGGGGGGAAAACGGCTGGCATCTGGTATGCGACCGCGAACATGGGCTTTTGCTTACCAGCTTCCCGATCAAATAATCTGCTGTTATTCTTCAAACACAGCTTGCTTGCTGAACGGCTTGCCGCTATGAAAGCGGAAGCGGTCATCACCCGAAAGTATTAACTGCTTCTCACGTTCGGCAAAAAAATCCACCCGGGCAGCGATTGGTTCGTCACTGTAGAGTTGAGCCAATGACAGGTAATCCTGGAAATGGCGCCCTTCCGACCTGAGCAGGGACAGGTAAAACTTTTTCAGCCTGTCATCAAGGTATGGCGCAATCCTTGAAAATCGTTCGCACGATCGAGCCTCCACGAAGGCACCGACAATGAGAGTATCGATAAGCCGCGCCGGTTCGTGCGTTCGCACCAGTTTTCGCAGTTCGCCGGCATACCTTGACGGCGCCAGGTGGGTGTAGTCAATGCCCCGTTCATTGATAATATCCAGCACCTGTTCAAAGTGTAATAATTCTTCACGAGCCAACCTGGACATCTTGCCCAGTAATTCGGGACGATCCACGTAACGGTACATCAGGCTCATAGCTGTGGAGGCGGCTTTTTTTTCGCAATGTGCGTGGTCGACAAGCAGAACCTCCTGGTTTGTCAGCGCTTCCCTGAGCCATTCGTCGGGTGTTTCACAAAGCAGGAACTGGTTAATTTCTGGCATTTGTTTCATGCTGTGTTTTTTTGACTGACTGGTTCGCGCATGGTGACGAATTCTTCGGCTGCTGTTGGATGGATGCCAATGGTTTGGTCGAAAACAGATTTAGTCGCCCCTGCTTTCATTGCTACTGCGATCCCCTGTATGATTTCACCGGCATCGCTCCCGACCATATGTACACCCAGCACCCGCTCGCTTTGCCGGTCGACAATCATTTTTATAAGACAACGTTCACTGCTACCACTCAAGGTATGTTTTAAAGGCCTGAATGTGGAACGGTATATGTCGATTTCGGCGTTCTGTTCGCGCGCCTCTTTCTCGGTCAGGCCGACTGTACCTATATTTGGCTGGCAAAAAACCGCGGTGGGGATCATGCTGTAATCCAGCAGCGAATTATCGTCCTTGTACAGGTGCCTGACCAGGGACATGCCTTCTGCCAGGGCAACAGGGGTCAACTGTATTAGACCGATAACGTCGCCCAGGGCATAGACAGAAGGTACGCTTGCCTGGAAACGATCATTGACAATGATAGCGCCTTCGTTGTCTGTGGCTACGCCCGCTTGCGATAACCCAAGCCCCTGGCTGTTGGCTTTCCTGCCTGTTGCATAGAGAACAACATCGGCGACGGTCTGTTCACCCGTGTTCAAATATACCTTTAACGCACCAGAACCCAGTTTTTCGATGCGTTCGATATCCGTGTTAAAAGACAGCTCCACGCCTTTCTTGGTCAATTCATCGGCGACAAACTGGCGCACATCGTCATCAAAACCCCGCAGGAATAGATCGCGCCGGTAGGCAAGCCGTGTTTCAGCGCCCAAGCCCTTGAAAATTCCGGCAAATTCAACCGCTATATAACCACCGCCGACCACCAGCATTCGGCGGGGGAACACGGGAAGGTCGAAAATTTCATTGGAGGTTAGTACGTGTTCGGAACCCGGAAACTCGGGTACGAAGGGCCATGAACCCGTCGCCACAAGAACCCTTTCGGCCGTTAACTCGCGATCATTGACCCTTACGGCCTGCTCTCCGGAAAGGCTGGCACGACCATGGATCAAATGGGCACCGGAATTAATCAGCAGGTTTTTGTAAATCTCATTGAGTCGACTGATTTCCCTGCGCTTGTTGTCACGTAACGTCGACCAGTCAAATTCTGGCGGATTGACTTGCCACCCATAACCGGCGGCGTCATGAAAATCCTCCGAGAAATGAGCACCATAAACATAAAGCTTCTTGGGCACACAGCCGACATTGACGCATGTCCCGCCGAGATAACGATCTTCCGCGATAGCTACCTTGACGCCCATGGCAGCTGCCATCCTGGCGGCACGTACACCACCGGACCCGGCACCGATGACAAAAAGATCGTAATCAAATTCAGACACGCTTATACTCCAGGCGAGTTTTTGATTAAAAAAAAGTAATTAACGGTAGCACAAAATGGCCCGCGCAAAGCCAGGTAATCAACTAGGCCTGTTCACGCAAAAAAGCGAGCACGTCGACTTCACTAAAGGGCCATTTTAGCCTGGCCTGGTTATTTGATTCGATGCTCAACACCGGGATTGACAAAGCGTACTTCTTCATCAATTCATCAGATTTCCTGATATCGACTTTAATTAAATCGTATTCCTGCCCTTCGAGCGCACGGTAGATTAAGTCTTCCGCCTCGCCACACAGTTGGCAGGGGTTGGTGCCGTACAGTATTAAGCGCATGCCTTCTCCCGTTTCCAGGGTGCGTGAAATATTCAGCCTGGCCGCTACTATAGACGTAAACAGGAAAGTTGCCAAACATCAACAGGGCTGTCCAGCAACGGGCTCCTGCAATAACTTCATATTGGAATGATTTATGTTCAGCAACGAACCCTCAACGGGCAATTGATATCTGTTTTTTTTCCAGCCGGTTACTTTGCCTTGAGGATTCAATTATCATAGGTCTGCCAACGGAACGGGTTAATAAAGGGATACAGTAACTTTTTAGAATTTGCGGGATGATTTCATGACTGAAAACAGACATTGTCGTTTAATAATTTTAGGTTCCGGGCCTGCGGGCTATTCCGCAGCCGTGTATGCTGCGCGAGCAAATCTTGATCCGGTCGTTATCACGGGGATCCAGGCAGGCGGCCAACTCACTACCACCACAGATGTAGACAACTGGCCGGGTGGCAGAGAAGGCCTGCAAGGGCCGGATTTAATGGAAGAAATGCGCCAGCACGCCGAACGCTTCGAGACCGAAGTTGTTTTTGATCATATCAATGAGTGTGACCTTGGTAAGAAACCTTTTACCCTTAAAGGTGATTCCGGCACTTATACCTGTGACTCACTGATTATAGCGACCGGCGCTTCAGCCCAGTACCTGGGTCTGCCTTCAGAGGAAAAGTTTTCCGGCAGGGGCGTCAGTGCCTGTGCAACCTGCGATGGTTTTTTCTACAAAAACCAGAAAGTAGCGGTCATTGGTGGCGGCAATACCGCCGTAGAAGAAGCCCTGTACCTGTCCAATATTGCCAAGGAGGTGGTCCTCGTTCACCGTCGCGATAAATTACGATCCGAGAAAATCCTGCAGGACAAACTTTTTGAACGAGAAAAGAACGGCAACGTGAAAATACTCTGGGACCACGTCCTCGATGAAATACTGGGTGATGACTCGGGGGTAACAGGTATGCGTGTTAAAAGCACCCTGGACGAATCGACACAACAGGTGGATTTGCAAGGGGTATTTATTGCAATCGGCCACAAACCCAATACGGATATTTTCAAGGGGCAACTGGACATGAAAAACGGCTACATTATCATCAAAAGCGGACTCCATGGTGATGCGACTGCAACCAGTATTCCCGGTATTTATGCCGCCGGTGACGTGGCCGACCAGGTCTACCGTCAGGCAGTCACGTCGGCCGGTTTCGGATGCATGGCTGCGCTGGACGCAGAGAAGTATTTCGACGAGTAGATGCGCCCTGTTAAGCCATACCCTTTAAATTGTTCTACCGACCGCCAATTGGGCGGCGCTACCAGCCGCTCGTTATTCTCAGAAGTTATTCAGTACAGTGCCGGATATCCACTGGTTAACTGCTAGTCTGGCATTTCCCGATGCAGAACAGGCGTTATCAGAACCCAATGGTTTATTAGCCGCTGGAGGTGACTTAACCCCCGAACGGTTAATCCAGGCATACAGGCAGGGAATTTTTCCCTGGTATGAGGAGGGCCAGCCCATTCTATGGTGGTCACCCGACCCGCGTACGGTTTTATACCCGGAACAGATCAATGTCTCTCGAAGCCTGAGAAAATCCCTAAATAAACATTTGTTTACTATCACTACCGACCAGGCCTTTGACCGGGTAGTGAATGCCTGTTCGGAAAAGAGGCAGGGTGCCGAATCAGGAACCTGGATTACCCGCGAGATGAAAACCGCTTATAAACAACTGTTTGAAAAGGGGCACGCCCACTCGGTTGAAGCCTGGCACGAGGGCAAGCTGGTTGGTGGGCTTTACGGTGTATCCACGGGCAGGGTATTCAGTGGCGAGTCCATGTTCAGCCGCAAAAGCGACGCATCGAAAATTGCTCTGGTGTACCTTTGTGAACACCTGACAAAAAAAGGTTATCTTTTGATTGATTGCCAGGTACACAGCAGCCATCTTGAAAGCCTGGGTGCAATAGAGGTTCCCCGTAAACAATACATTGAACTGCTCAGACGGTATAAATCCGAGTGGCTCGAGTGGTAATGGTATATATTAAGTAATTATCTGTATGAGGGTTATACTGTATTTGTGACTATTTTATTGACCAGTGATCAGGAACGGCTCCTGTATCCAAAGCGAGAAAGATCTATGTAATCTGATTACACATCCTTGTATCGAAATGGACAATTCAATAAAGCTTTATCAAACCAATACGCATTCCTGCAGTTACCTGGAAAACCAGCAGGCACAAACCCTGTTTGTCGATCCCGAGAAAAAAATAGATCAATCGACTTATACCTATTTGACCGAACTCGGTTTTCGCCGCAGCGGAGACTTTATTTACCGACCAAATTGCGAAAACTGCCGGGCCTGCATACCGGCGCGCATTATCGTCGATGAATTTGTTAACAACCGGTCACGCAGACGCGTGATGAAACGCAACCGGCACCTGATATCGACTTGCGTTAAACCCTTTTTCAGTGAAGAGCACTACTCCCTGTTCAAGAGGTATATCGATGCGCGTCATTCCGACGGTGACATGTACCCGACAACACGTGAACAATACAACAGTTTTCTCGTTGAAGGATTGCAGAATACCCTGTTTATGGAATTCAGGGATAATGATGAGCTTGTAGCCCTTGCGGTTACCGATGAACTCGGAAACGGGCTATCCTCGGTCTATACTTATTTCGACCCTGATCGCTCGGATCAAAGCCTGGGTGTCTATACCCTGCTCAGGCAAATAACCCTGGCCAAAGAAAAAAATTTGCGTTACCTGTATTTAGGCTACTGGATTCAGGGATGTAAAAAAATGAGCTATAAAATCCAGTACAAACCCCTGGAACTGTTGCTTGAAAATAAATGGATTCTTCTCAAATAAACGCTTGCCAGTCAACTCCGGATAATTAATCCTATTTAACACTTATCCCGGGTGAAATAGGTTGCTTAAGCGAGTTCAATTAGGCAGAATGCGGCCTCACGATTATTTCCAATTTATGATTTGAGGGCTAGAAATGGCAAAAGAAGGCCATATAGAAATGGAAGGTGAAATTATTGATACCTTACCTAACACTATGTTCCGCGTTAAACTCGAAAACGGCCACATTGTTACCGCGCATATATCGGGTAAAATGCGTAAAAACTACATTCGAATTCTTACCGGTGACAAGGTGATCGTCGAACTGACACCTTACGATTTAACCAAGGGCCGGATTACCTACCGCGCTCGTTAAATCGCTAGTGAGAAGCAAGCGCTTCTTTAGACTGAATAGTAAAAACCAGTTCGTCATTCTTCAGGGAAACAGAAACAGAGCCTCCTTTCCCGGACAAATCGCCAAATAATATTGACTCAGCCAACGGCTTTTTCAGCTTTTCGTGGATCAGGCGAGCCATGGGCCTGGCCCCCATCTTGTCATCGTACCCTTTTTCAGCCAACCAGGAACGTACATCGTCATCAATTTCCAGATGCACTTTTTTGCCGTCGAGCTGAGCCTGCAGTTCGACAAAAAACTTGTCAACTACACATTCGATGATACGTTGATCAAGGGCACCAAACTGCACGATACCATCCAGCCTGTTCCTGAATTCAGGTGAAAATGCCTTTCGTATTTCTTCGAGTCCATCAGTGCTGTGATCCTGTTGACTAAAACCAATGGAACGACGGCTGAGCTTTTCGGCGCCGGCATTGGTGGTCATGATCAGGATGACATTCCTGAAATCTGCTTTACGCCCGTTATTATCGGTCAATGTGCCGTGGTCCATTACCTGGAGCAACAAATTGAATACTTCCGGGTGAGCCTTCTCTATTTCATCAAGCAGCAGTACACAGTGCGGGTGTTTATTGACTGCTTCGGTTAATAAGCCACCCTGGTCGAACCCGACATAACCGGGAGGCGCACCAATTAACCGGGAAACGGTATGTCGTTCCATATATTCTGTCATGTCGAACCGCACCAGCTTGATACCCATTACCGTGGCCAGTTGTTTGCTTAACTCGGTTTTACCTACACCGGTTGGCCCGGCAAACAGGAATGAACCTATCGGTTTCTCTACTTCCTTTAACCCGGCGCGAGACAGTTTTATTGACGTGCTGACCGAGCTGATCGCTTCATCCTGGCCGAAAACCACCAATTTCAGGTTGCGCTCAAGGTTCTTGAGTGTATTTTTATCCGAAGTGGACACGCTCTGTGCCGGTACCCGGGCGATATTGGCAACAACCCTTTCAATTTCGGCAACATTAATAACTTTTTTGCGTTTACCCTCGGGTTTCAGGCGCTGGAAAGCCCCGGCTTCATCAATTACATCGATCGCTTTATCGGGCATATGCCGATCGGTAATATAGCGATCAGCCAGTTTCGCTGCCGAACGCAATGACTTGTCGGTGAACCGGATACTGTGGTGTTTTTCGAAACGAGGCTTCAACCCCTTGAGGATTTTATAGGTATCCTCAATGCTCGGTTCATTTATATCGACTTTCTGGAAACGCCGTGCCAGCGCACGATCCTTCTCAAAAATGCCCCTGAACTCCTGGTAGGTTGTCGAACCGATGCAACGAATAATTCCCGAACTGAGCACCGGTTTCAATAAATTGGACGCGTCCATCACACCGCCCGATGCTGCACCGGCGCCGATGATGGTATGTACCTCGTCGATAAATAAAATGGCGTGCGGTTGCTTGTCGAGTTCGGAAAGCAGAGCCTTGAACCGTTTTTCAAAGTCACCACGGTACTTGGTTCCCGCCAGTAACGCACCCATATCAAGCGAATAAACCACGCCGTCACTGATAATATCGGGGACCTTTTCATCAACGATCAATTTTGCCAGTCCCTCGGCAATCGCCGTTTTACCGACACCCGACTCACCTACCAGCAGAGGGTTATTCTTGCGACGCCTGGAAAGCACCTGGACGACACGGTTGACCTCAAATTCACGACCAATCAGCGGATCTATTTTATCCAGCTTTGCCTGTTCGTTAAGGTTGGTAGCATAGCATTCGAGCGCGCTTTTTTGTCCGGGAGCCTCGGTTACCGTCTCCGTTTCTGTTTGCTCATTTCCCAGGTTGCCGGTTTCGCCATTATCAGAAACTTTGGAGATACCATGCGAAATATAATTGACGATATCAATCCGGCTGACATTGTATTGCTTAAGTGTATAAACCGCCTGGCTTTCCTGTTCGCTGAAAATTGCAACCAGGACATTGGCACCCGTAACTTCCTTTTTACCTGAAGACTGAACATGAAAAACAGCACGCTGTAAAACCCGCTGGAAACCCAGTGTGGGTTGTGTTTCACAATCGAGATTATTGTCCGGAATGACCGGGGTGGTGGAATTAACAAATTCGTCGAGTTCCTTCCTGAGGGTGAGCATGTCCACGCCACACGAGCGTAATACGTCTGCGGCAGAACTATTATCCAGCAGGGCCAGTAACAAATGTTCAACCGTCATGTATTCATGCCGCTTGGAACGGGCATCTTTGAACGCCATATTTAGAGTAATTTCGAGGTCCTTATTTAACATTCTGGGCTCCTTATTACTGAGTTCAATTTACGCCATCAATACCACAAAGTAGTGGGTGTTCACTGTCACTGGAAAATTGATTCACCTGTGCCACTTTGGTCTCTGCAATATCACGCGTGTAGATTCCGCAAACCGCTTTACCTTGTGTGTGCACAGTCAACATAATTTGTGTGGCTTTCTCCCTGTTCATTGCAAAAAAGATCTCTAGCACTTCGACGACAAACTCCATCGGAGTATAGTCATCATTGTAAATTATGACCTTGTACATGGACGGAGCCTTGAGTTTTGGTTTGGCAAGTTCCAGTGCCAGATTACCATCATCTCTTTTGTCGCCCTGGTTTAAGGTTAGTTCAATCTTGGAATTTTTACTCATAATTTCGTTTAAAATCCCGGTACCTGCCAGATTCAAATAGTCTTCAATTTTAATAATTTACCAAAGTCTTATTCAATTATTGTTGAAGTTATCATACCTGAAAAAAATACTCATCAATCTCATCCTATTACACAACCTGCGATGTGAGCATGACAAGGAACAAGAGATCGCATAAAAATGCTATTAAAAATCCTTACATATTTTTAATAATTTCTTTCCCAAATTGCGAAGCCGAGACCAACGTAGCACCTTCCATCAAGCGTTCAAAATCGTAGGTTACCGTTTTAGCTTTAATGGCACCCTCAACACCATTGACAATCAATTCGGCTGCTTCGTTCCAACCCAGATGACGTAACATCATTTCAGCCGACAAGATAAGAGAGCCGGGATTGACTTTATCCTGACCGGCATATTTCGGCGCAGTTCCGTGGGTCGCTTCAAAAATGGCGACACTGTCACTGATATTGGCTCCCGGTGCAATGCCTATGCCGCCCACCTGGGCAGCCAGGGCATCCGATAGATAATCACCGTTAAGGTTTAACGTGGCGATCACACTGTATTCTTCGGGACGCAGTAATATTTGCTGCAACATGGCATCGGCAATGACATCCTTGATGATAATCTCTTTTCCGGTATTCGGGTTTTCAAAACGGCACCAGGGACCACCATTCAATAACCGGGCGCCAAATTCTTCTCGCGCCAGTTCGTAACCCCATTCCTTGAAGGCACCTTCGGTAAACTTCATGATGTTACCCTTATGTACCAGGGTCACACTTGGCAGGTCCTGGTCGATCGCGTACTGGATGGCGCGACGCACAAGGCGCTGGGTCCCCTGCCTGGAAACAGGTTTGATGCCAATACCGCAGTTCTCGGTGAAACGTATCTTGGATACGCTGAATTCACTCTTCAGGTAGGCGATCAGCTTGTCGGCTTCCGGCGAACCTGCCTGCCACTCTACCCCGACGTAGATATCTTCCGAGTTCTCCCTGAAGATGACCATATCGGTTTTTGATGGGTCATTGACCGGGCTGGGGACGCCCTCAAACCAGCGCACAGGGCGTTGGCAGACATACAGGTCAAGCTCTTGTCGAAGCGCAACGTTCAACGAACGAATACCGCCACCGACAGGTGTTGTAAGCGGTCCTTTGATACCAACAACAAATTCCTTGAACGCTTGCAGGGTCTCTCCCGGTAACCATTGATCATTCCCATAAACCTGAACCGATTTCTCACCGGCAAAAACTTCTACCCAGGCAATCGAGCGCTTGCCGCCATAAGCCTTTTCTACTGCAGTGTTGACGACATCCATCATTGGCGGGGTAACATCAACGCCGATCCCGTCACCCTCGATGTAGGGAATAATAGGGCGGTCGGGAACATTCAGGGACAGGTTGCTGTTGATGCTGATTTTTTCACCATCCTGTGGAATGGAAATGTGCTGATATGCC
>CAMYIF010000007.1 GCA_947258415.1 uncultured Pseudomonadales bacterium | reverse complement strand
AGTTGACATGGAAAAGGCCCTGACTCGCAGACTCGAAGTCTATGCCAGTGAAATAAAAGGAATTTTACGCGAAGAAAGGGTGCGTTATCGGCTGGTTGAGGCTCAGGCCGATGGGTCAATTTTGGTCACATTCACCAAACCCGAAGTGCGCGACGAGGCGGTTAAGGTGCTTCGCAACGAATACCGCGAATTCAGGTTCGAGCAGTCAGAAGACGAAAAAAAATATTATTTGAAGGCAACGCTGCTTGAGGCGACGCTAAAGGAAATTGAAACCTATGCCCTGCAGCAAAACCTGACCACGATTCGCAATCGCGTCAACGAACTGGGTGTTGCCGAACCGCTGGTACAGCGCCAGGGCAGCAACAGGATTGTCGTCGAGTTGCCGGGCATCCAGGATGCTACACTGGCCAAGAAAATCATCGGGGCGACTGCCAACCTGGAATTTCGCCTGGAAGCGCAGCCGGATGAACTACGCAGCCGTACCGAAGTCTTCGAATTCAGGAACAAAACCGGACGTCAACGCGATGCGCGCGTTGAGAAAGACATTATTATTACCGGTGACAGTGTTTCCAACGCCAACGCCAGTTTCGACGAAAACGGGCAGCCACAGGTAAATATTACCCTGGATTCGAAAGGCGGCAAGCTGATGAACCGGGTAACCCGTAACGCCGTTGGGCGCGCAATGGCAGTTTTATTCATCGAATACCCTTCCAGGGTAATTGGCACAGAAATTGTGGACGGTAAGGTCGTTGACAAGCGCAAGGTTTTCGAAGAAAAAAGCATTATCAGCCTGGCCACTATCCAGACGGCACTTGGAAACCAGTTTCGCATCACCGGTCTCGATAGCCCGGCTGAATCATCCGAACTAGCCTTGTTACTGCGTGCCGGATCATTGGCTGCGCCCATCTATTTTGTCGAGGAACGCACGGTCGGGCCGAGCCTGGGCCAGGAAAATATCGATCTGGGTGTTAAATCCGTTCAAATTGGTTTGTTGATGGTGCTGGCTTTCATGCTGCTCTACTACCGGGTCTTTGGCTTGTTTGCCAATATTGCCCTGATGGTCAACCTGGTGTTGCTGGTAGCGGTTATGTCAATCCTTTCGGCGACGCTTACTTTGCCGGGGATTGCCGGCATCGTATTAACGGTCGGTATGGCGGTGGACGCCAACGTACTTATTTTTGCGCGCATAAAAGAAGAGTTGAAGAGTGGTTCGGCCATTCAGACCGCCATTCATTCGGGTTATGAGCGCGCTTTCCAGACAATTTTTGACGCCAACATCACGACCTTGCTTGTGGCCGTTATCCTTTTTGCCGTCGGGACCGGCCCGGTCAAGGGTTTTGCCGTCACCCTGTCCATCGGCATTTTAACGTCCATGTTTACCGCTATTGTTTTAACACGCGCACTGGTCAATTTGACGTATGGCGGTCGTGCCAGGGTTAAAAAGTTATGGATCTGATGATGAGGTTGGTTAGCCGGTGAAGGATTTCAACTTTGATTTCATGGGCAAGCGTAAAATCTTTACGGTTTTATCGATTATATTGATTGTCGCATCGATTGCTTCACTCGCCGTCAAGCAACTTGCCTTCGGGCTGGATTTTACCGGTGGCACGCTGATCGAAGTAGGATACGAAGCACCCGCAGAGCTTGGCAGTATTCGTGCCCAACTGGAACAGGCCGGTTATGAAAACCCCGTGGTGCAGCACTTCGGATCGGAAACCGAGGTTCTGGTGCGGCTGGCACAGGGTTACTCGCCGGAGGTCGGCGAACAGGTATTATCGACGCTAAGCGAAAACGGAAAATTCAAAGTTGAATTGCGGCGTTCTGAATTTGTTGGTGCACAGGTAGGAGACGAGTTACGCGAGCAGGGCGGCCTGGGGATGTTGCTGGCACTGGGCGTGGTGATGCTTTACGTGGCATTGCGTTTTCAATTGAAGTTCTCACTGGGTGCGGTGGTCGCGCTGGCGCACGATGTCATTATTGTGCTGGGTGTTTTTTCCTGGTTTCAATGGAATTTCGATTTGACGGTACTGGCCGCCATATTGGCGGTTATCGGTTATTCGCTTAACGATACCATCGTGGTATCCGATCGTATTCGTGAAAATTTCCGCCTGTTGCGTAAAGGCACTCCCGAACAGATTATTAATACCTCGCTGAACCAGACACTGGGACGCACTTTGGTCACCTCGTTAACTACCCTGATGGTGCTGATTACGCTGTTTTTACTGGGCGGTGAACTGATTCGTGGCTTCTCTATCGCACTCACCATCGGTGTCCTGGTCGGAACCTACTCATCGATTTACGTAGCCACCAATGTATTACTGGCGCTGAATATCAGTAAGGAAGATTTGATGTTGCCGGTCAAGGAAGGTGCTGAACTGGACGATATGCCGTAAGCAACCCCTAACGCTATTGTCGCCAGGATTGGCCGGATTTGTTCGAATCGGGCTCACTATTTCCTGGCTATAAATACCCAAATGCTGCCGCCATGCTGGAAAATATTCGTATCGTATTAATTAATACCAGTCACCCTGGAAATATAGGTGCAGCGGCGCGCGCCATGAAAAATATGGGTTTATCAGACCTGCGCCTGGTAGCGCCAAAGCTCTACCCCCACGAGAAAGCAGTCTGGCGAGCCGCATCGGCGGCGGATGTGCTTGATCAGGCGGTTGTTCATGAGACACTCGAAGACGCGGTGCAGGGTTGTCAGCTGGTTATTGGCACCAGCGCCCGCGACAGGAGTATCCCGTGGCCGGTGATGAATGCTCGGGAAGCGGCGGAAACGGTCCTGCAAGAACCCGGCAATAACAAGGTTGCCCTGTTGTTTGGCCGGGAAGACCGGGGGCTGACCAATGAAGAGCTGCAGCAATGCAACTTCCATTTGCAGATCCCGACCAACGATGCCTACAGCTCGTTGAACCTGGCGGCGGCTGTGCAGGTTGCCTGTTACGAATTACGTATGGCGGCACTGGCCAGGCAGGAAATGGAGGGAACACCCGGCCCGAAACCGGATTGGGGTGTTGAATGGGATGCCGAAACAGCTGACGCCGATGAATTAAGGCGTCTTTTTGAGCATATGGAAGAAGCGCTGGTTCAGCTTGAAGTGATAAACCCTAAAAATCCAAGGCAGTTAATGACGCGGTTGAAACGGCTTGTTTTGCGGAGTCGACCTGACAAGGTAGAAGTTAACCTGCTAAGGGGAGTCTTTTCTGCAGCACAAAAACTGGTGAAATAATCAGACCGAATGCATTCTCCTGGTCTGAATTATTCAGTGCGGGCTGTCTTCGGCCTTGTGAAAAACCTGGTTAAGTCGCATTTGGGTTTCAATATAGTGGGTAAGCGCTTTTTCGGCTTCGACTCGATTTTCGAACGGGCCTTTGGCATTCCCGCCCCGAATCAGAAAGTACCAGGCATTATCCGCATGATAGAAACGTTCACTACGAAAAGGGTAATGGACTGTTTCGCCAGCCCGGTAGTGTTTCAATGTTACTCCCCCGTGTCATTACTGTTTATTATTATGGACCAGGTAACATCCTGTATTCATAGCCTGTAAGAGATAACATACATTGTAGTAGATAAGTCGAAGGAAACAATTAATATAGTTTGAGAAAATTATTTCCCGATATACAGGGAAATAAAATCTGAATAACATACTGTTTTTCCGTCTTATTCGACGCGGTTGGCTTTGGCCCAATCATTTTTCAGGGTTATACCCTTTGCAGGAAATAAATTGGTTTTCATGGGTTTTTGGGAAATTTAGTCATATGTTTGAACGAATCAAAGAAGATATTAACTGTGTTTTTGAGCGTGATCCGGCAGCACGGACCGCGTTCGAGATATGTACCAATTACCCCGGTTTTCACGCCATTATTCTGCATCGGATAAGTCACCGATTGTGGAAAAGCGACTGGAAATGGCTGGCCAGGTCCCTGTCGACATTTACCCGCTGGCTGACGGGTATAGAAATCCACCCGGGCGCGGTTATAGGGCGTCGTTTTTTTATCGATCATGGTATGGGTGTCGTCATCGGCGAGACGTCCGAACTGGGTGACGATGTCACGCTTTATCACGGGGTAACCCTTGGCGGTACGACATGGAGTGCGGGCAAGCGGCACCCGACGCTTATGAACGGCGTGGTAGTGGGCGCAGGCGCGAAGGTTCTGGGCCCAATTGTCGTCGGTGAAAATGCCCGGATAGGCTCCAATGCCGTGGTCACCAAGGAGGTGCCACCTTCGGCAACGGTGATAGGAATTCCTGGACGTATTATCCTGAAAGAGGACAAGGATGCACAACGCCGCAAGGAAATGTCCGACAAAATCGGGTTTGATGCCTACGGGGTTTCCGAAGATATGCCCGACCCGATTGCCAAATCGATTCATGCGATGCTTGATCACATGCACGCCGTTGACGCGAAAATTGAAGGTATGTGTGAGGCATTGGCGAGCCTGGGAAGCAATTACTGCGCCGAGCACCTGCCCGAACTCAATGTCAAGGATATCGAACTGGGCGAGCCTGATGAGGAAAGGAAAGACAACCCGGCCTGACAGGTATCAGGCTGAACTGCCGGTTAAATGGATATAATGATCCATTTCGCCTGACCGGCAGGGCAACTGCTTTAGTGGCCAATGGTACGTTGCACTAAAGCGGTTAAGCAGGATTTGAAAAAGGTATTTTTATAATGAGCAAGCATGAAAAGAACGTTGAATTTGAAGCCCTGAATATCGCTGTTTTAACGGTATCAGATACCCGTACAGAGGAAAATGATACATCCGGCCAGGTGTTGGTCGACAGCCTCGATAAAGCAGGACACAGGCTGTACGCCAGGGCCATTGTAAAAGACGATATCTACCAGTTGCGCGCTATCGCTTCCCGATGGATTGCCGACAGCAAGTTGCAGGTGATGCTGATTACCGGCGGTACCGGCTTTTCATCTCGGGATAGCACGCCCGAGGCTATGCAGCCCTTGTTTGATAAAACGATCGACGGCTATGGTGAGCTTTTCAGGCAACTGTCTTTCCAGGATATTGGTACCTCTACGATTCAATCGCGCGCGTTAGCTGGCATTTCTAATAAAACTGTTATTTTCTGTATGCCCGGATCACCCAACGCCTGTCGAACTGCCTGGGACAGAATCATTGCCGAACAGCTGGACAGAAGGCATCGGCCCTGTAATTTCGTTTCGCTGGTGCTCGAAAAGGAAAATGTTGATGCTCCTGTAGTCAGCGTATGTGAATCCCGCTCATGAGCTGTGATGCAAACCTGAATGCGCTGTCGGTTACCGACGCGCTGTCAAGGTTACTCGATGCTGTGCCCGGATTCGATGCACAGGAAAATACTCAATTACAGGATTCGTACGGCCGGGTAGTGGCCCATGACCTGGTTTCAGGAATCAACGTACCGCCTGCCGATAACAGTGCCATGGACGGATATGCATTAAACACCGGGTCGCTCGAAGCCAACAATTATTGCCTGCCGATTAGTCAGCGGGTGCCGGCAGGTTATATGCCCAAGCCGTTGGTACCAGATAGCACCGCCAGGATTTTTACCGGTGCCGGGATTCCTGACGGGGCCGACGCCGTGGTCATGCAGGAGCAATGTAGCCTGCAGGGCAACAGGGTTCTTTTTCCAGCCAAGGTGAGAGCCGGGCAAAATATCCGCCGTTGCGGACAGGATGTCCAGCAAGGGTCGGTTGTGGCGTCAAAAGGTACCCGCCTAAAACCGCAACATATGGGTTTGATAGCCTCCGTTGGTATTAAAAATGTACCGGTTATTAAACGGCTGAGGGTCGCAGTTCTATCAACGGGCGATGAACTGGTGGAACCGGGAGAGCCCTGCGGGCCCGGCAGGATTTACAACTCCAATCGCTATGCGTTGATTGGCCTGATCCATGCACTGGGTATGGAATTGGTTGACCTGGGTGTCGTCGAGGATACCGCGCAGGCAACGGAGCAAGCACTGCGCAAGGCTGCGGGGATGGCCGACTGTATTATCACCACTGGCGGGGTTTCTGTTGGCGAAGAGGACCATGTCAAACCGGCAATCGAACGCCTGGGCAAGCTGGACCAGTGGAAAATAGCGATCAAACCGGGCAAGCCGGTCGCCCTGGGTGAAGTGCTGGGTGTGCCCCTGATCGGTTTGCCGGGCAACCCGGTTTCAACCTTTGTTACCTTTTGCCTGTTTGCCCGCCCTTTTTTGCTGAAATATCAACAAGTAAAAGACTATTCTCCACAGGCGATGCGGGTTAGGGCTGGCTTTGAGATAAAAAACCGGTCTGTCAGGACCGAATATTTGCGCGCCCGGGTAATTACCGGAGAGAGTGGTGAGTCCTGTGCCAGGATTTTTGATAACCAAAGCTCGGGTGTGTTGACCTCTACCTGTTGGGCGCATGGTTTTGCTGTGGTTCCTCCCGAGGCAAGCATCTGCCAGGGGGATAATATCGAGTTTTTGCACTATTCGGAATTGCTGTATTAACTGTCTGGCCGACAGGGTTTTGATGACATTTTCGGCAACTGACCACCGGGCGCTTAAATAATGCGCGAAAAGCGCCCGGTATTTGATTCCTCCTTCAGGTAAGCATCAAATACCATACAAATGTTTCTGATCAGGAATCGTCCCGTTTCCGTAACCTTGATACCGGCAGGCGAAAGCGTGACAAGACCGTCACTGGCAAACGTTTCAAGCTGTTCCATCTCCCCGGCAAAATACGGGTCAAACCTGATTCCGTGAATTGTCTCTATCTGGCGCTTTTCAAGCTTGAAATGACAGATAAGCTGCATAATAACCTGTCGACGGATGATGTCGTCTGTGCTCAGTTTAATGCCACGAATAACGGGTGATTCACCGGCATCCAGACAAGCGTTGTACTGGCTTAACTTTGGCGTATTCTGGTAAATACAGTTGCCTGCCTGGCTGATTGCCGAAACCCCGAAAGCCAGTAAATCGCAATCCTTGTGAGTGGAATAACCCTGGAAATTCCGGTGTAACATGCCCGCTTTCTGGGCCAGTGAAAGCGAGTCTTCAGGCTTGGCAAAATGATCCATACCAATGTGCACGTAGCCGTTGGAGGTAAGAGTTTCAATGGTTTGCTCGAGGATAGCCAGTTTCATGCTGGTGTCGGGAAGGTCTGCGGTTTTAATCATCCGCTGGGATTTAAACCGCTCGGGAAGGTGCGCATAATTGAAGATCGATAACCTGTCAGGAGACAGGTCTATGACTGACTTCAGGGTGGCATCGAAACTTTTCGGGGTTTGAAAAGGCAGGCCATAAATCAGATCCATGTTTATTGACCTGAATGCCAGTTGCCGTGCGTCTTGGACCAGCTTTGCAACCAGGCTATAGGGCTGCACCCGGTTCACCGCTTTTTGTACATCGGGGGCAAAATCCTGTATTCCCAGGCTGATTCGATTGAAACCTTCATCGCGCAGTACCCCGAGCTTTTCGGTCGAGCATTCGCGCGGGTCAATTTCGATGGCAAAATCCCCGGATCGACTATCAGAAAAATTAAAACTTGATCTCAGCGTTACCATGAGTTGTCGAATTTCATCATTCTCGAGGTAGGTCGGCGTACCGCCGCCCCAATGCATTTGTTCTACCGAACGGTCGCGCGGAAAGTAATGACTTTGTTGTTCAATTTCCTTTATCAGGCGAGCCAGGTAGGCAGAAGACTTGTATTTTTTGTTTGTTATTATCTTGTTACAACCGCAGTAGTAGCAAAGTTTGGCGCAAAACGGTATGTGCACATACAGGGAAAGCGGTTTTGTCCGGGACCCTGATATTTCAGAAAAAACCCCTTCCATATCGAAATTGCCGGACAGCTGGGGAGCGGTTGGGTAGGAAGTGTAACGGGGACCCGGATAATCGTATTTTGTTATCAGGCCAATATCCCATGAAGTAGTTTTTGACTGCATTAAGGGTGCCCAGGAGTTATTTTGTGTGGATATTAGCTGTACATTTGATGATCGTAAATGACTTGGGTCAATGCAGTTTCCATAACGGCTTTAGCACCCGGTTTGATTTGACGCTAGCTATAAAAACGCTCGCTTTTGTTGCCTCCCGCAAAGGGCAACTCCGGCAACCAGAATAACCCACTGAAATAATCAGGTATATACTTGACCAAAATACTTGGTTTTAGGATAATAACCCACATATACAAAAGGAACCACGAGGGCCTATGAGATTAACCACAAAAGGACGATATGCCGTCACTGCAATGCTGGATCTTGCCCTGCACGGTAAAAATGGTCCAGTGAGTTTGGCCGAGATTTCGCAGCGCCAGGATATTTCTTTGTCCTACCTGGAGCAGTTGTTCTCCAAGTTGCGTCGCAATGACCTGGTGCGTAGTATCCGTGGTCCGGGCGGCGGTTACCAGTTATCTCGGCTGGATGACGAGATATTTATTGCCGACGTTGTCGATGCCGTAAACGAGTCGGTTGATGCAACCTTGTGCCAGGGCGACAATAATTGCCAACAGGGTAAAACCTGCCTGACACACCATTTATGGGATGACCTGAGTCAACAGATTCACGATTTTCTCAGCAGCATCAGTCTGGCTACACTGGTTGAGCGAAATGAAGTCAGAAGAATTGCCAAACGCCAGGACCGCAAGGTACAACAGCGGGCTTTGGATGAAAATTTAATCCAGATTCAGACAAGAGTTTAATCTGGTATTCGGTAAGATATGAGGTAGTACAAATTATGCATCGTCCCATTTATCTAGATTACGCAGCCACCAACCCGGTAGACCCGCGTGTGGCAAAAAAGATGAGCGAATGCCTGGATCTGGAAGGTAATTTCGGCAACCCGGCGTCGCGTTCGCACTTTTTTGGCTGGAAAGCGGAAGAGGCCGTCGAGATAGCACGTCGACAGGTGGCCGACTTGATCAATGCCGACCCTCGGGAAATTGTATGGACTTCTGGCGCAACCGAATCTGACAACCTGGCCATAAAAGGTGTTGCCCATTTCTACGGCAAGAAAGGCAAGCACATTATCACCTCCAAAATTGAACACAAGGCAGTGCTTGATACCTGTCGCCAGCTTGAGCGCGAAGGCTTCGATGTGACTTATCTTGAGCCAAACACCAAAGGTATTATTTCACCAGAGCTGGTTGCAAAGAATCTGCGCGATGACACCATCCTGGTTTCCTTGATGCATGTTAATAATGAAATTGGCGTAATTAACGATATCCAGGCCATCGGCGAGATAACCCGTGCTAACAAGGTTATCTTTCACGTAGATGCCGCACAAAGCGCCGGTAAAGTTGAAATAGACATGGATAAGATGAAAGTTGACCTGATGTCATTTTCTGCGCATAAAATTTATGGTCCAAAAGGCGTGGGTGCGCTTTATGTTCGGCGTAAACCCAGGGTTCGCATCGAGGCACAAATGCATGGCGGTGGACACGAGCGGGGCATGCGTTCGGGAACGCTGGCAACCCATCAGTTAGTCGGTATGGGCGAAGCATTTCGCATTGCCAAAGAAGAATTTGAGCTGGAAAGTGCGCGAATATCAAGGCTCCGCGATAAACTGTGGGCGGGCCTTAACGATATGGAAGAAGTTTATTTGAATGGAGATGAAAAACAGCGCGTCAGTGGTAATTTGAATGTTAGTTTTAATTATGTTGAAGGCGAGTCGTTGATTATGGCATTAAAAGATATTGCCGTATCGTCTGGTTCAGCCTGTACATCGGCAAGTCTGGAGCCTTCATACGTGTTAAGGGCGCTGGGTATGAGCGACGAACTGGCGCATAGTTCAATACGCTTCAGCATAGGTCGGTTCACGACAGAAGAAGAAATTGATTACGTGATTTCCCATGTCAGGGAAGCCGTGGAAAAATTACGCGAATTATCTCCGCTTTGGGAGATGTTTAAAGACGGTGTTGACTTGTCACAAGTGCAATGGGCCGCCCATTAACCATATTGTTACGAGTCATAACGAGAGGATAGTAAAATGTCATACAGTAATAAGGTTTTAGACCACTACGAGAACCCGCGTAATGTTGGCTCGCTGGACAAGGATTCAAACAGCGTTGGTACAGGTATGGTCGGCGCACCTGCCTGTGGTGACGTGATGCGTTTGCAGATCAAGGTCAATGAAAACGACGTGATTGAAGATGCCAAATTCAAAACCTACGGTTGTGGTTCGGCCATCGCTTCCAGTTCCCTGTTAACCGAATGGGTTAAGGGAAAAACCCTGGACGAGGCAACCCGGATCAAGAATACCGATATTGTCGAGGAACTGGCATTGCCACCGGTGAAGATTCACTGCTCTGTGCTGGCAGAAGATGCCATTAAAGCAGCGATCAACGACTTGAGAGGCAAGCGTAAAAGCTGATCCTTGATTGTAAATTGACACACATTAGCAGGTTTTAAAAAGTTACCCATGGCTATAACGATGACAGATGCAGCCGCCACTCATATCAGCAATTACCTTTCCAAACGGGGTAAAGGGCTGGGGATACGCGTGGGCGTTAAGACAACCGGTTGTTCCGGTTTGGCTTATGTGCTTGAGTTCGTCGATGAATTGGCCGAAGGCGATACGGTTTTCGAAGACCGGGGCCTGAAAATGGTTGTCGATGGAAAAAGCCTGACCTATCTCGACGGCACGGAGCTGGATTTTGTCAAGGAAGGACTCAACGAAGGGTTCAAGTTTACCAATCCCAATGCTGCCGGCGAGTGTGGTTGCGGTGAAAGCTTTAATGTTTGAGGCATGATGTCAGGAGAGAATGCACGTTTCGGTCGTATCGTCGTCTTTGTTTGCACCCCGGAACAGTCCGACCTGACATTTCCTCTGTTTTAGTATTAGGGTTCACCCGTGTCCTTAACCGAAAATTACTTCTCTCTTTTTGGCCTTCCCGAAGCATATACCCTCGATACCGATCAATTAGCTGAAAAATACTGGTTATTGCAAAGGCAAACACACCCGGATCGTTATGTCGGTGCATCGAGGCGTGATCAACTGCTATCGGCACAATACGCGGCAATTGTTAATGACGCGCACGAAGTATTGAAGTCACCGATAAAGCGGGCCATCTATATGCTCAAACTAAGGGGTATTGAGCTGGATTCGCAGAACAGTTCGAACCTGGCTCCCGATTTTTTGATGCAGCAAATTGAATTAAGGGAACAGATTGAAAATATTAAAACAAGCGACAACCCGAGTGCTGCGCTTGATGTCCTGGCCGACAGTCTAGGTGACCAGCTATCCGGGTTTGAAAGGGCCCTGGACAAAAATTTTGGTGAAGCATCCGATCATTCCATGAAAGATGCCATCGAAACGGTCAATAAAATGCAGTTCATCCTTAAGTTAATTGACGAGGTTGACAGCCTGAGGGATCAATTGCTCGATAATTGAAGGCATTGTTTTTACGGTGCGGTTTTTTTAAAACTGATTGATTAGAGAAATTAATGGCGTTACTGCAAATATCTGAACCCGGCGAAAGCCCCGTCCCGCATGGGCACCATCATGCCGTAGGTATTGACCTGGGCACCACGAATTCCCTGGTCGCCACGGTTCGTAATGGCAACGCCGAGGTGATCCGGAATCGTGACGGTGAAGCGTTGATTCCCTCCGTTGTTCATTACGCGCCCGGTAAGGTGCTGGTGGGTTCGGCCGCCCGGAAAAAGGCATTAACCGACCCCCATAATACCATTGCCTCCGTAAAACGCTTCATGGGCCGAGGGATCGCCGATATAAAAACCCTGGGCAAGCAGTTACCCTACCGTTTTGTTGAAAAAAAACAGGGAGGAATGCCCTATATTGAAACGGCTGCAGGCCTGCTGAGCCCGGTCAGGGTTTCGGCAGATATACTAAAAGTGTTGGCCGATCAAGGCCGGGAAGCCTGCGGTGGCGAGTTGGAGGGTGCGGTGATAACAGTGCCGGCCTATTTCGACGAAGCACAACGGCAGGCCACCAAGGACGCCGCAAAAATCGCCGGATTGAATGTATTGCGGTTGCTGAATGAACCGACGGCGGCGGCCATAGCCTACGGGCTGGATCAACAAAAAGAAGGCGTGATCGCGGTTTATGATCTTGGCGGAGGTACTTTTGATATTTCCATCCTCAGGCTAAGGGCCGGTGTCTTCGAGGTACTTGCAACCGGCGGAGATACTGCACTGGGTGGTGATGATTTTGACCGATTAATTGCCGAATGGATAATATCCAATTCGATGGCCAATGTGGAATTGACCCCGCGACTGTCGAGACGCCTGTTAAGTAACGCCTGTGAGCTAAAAGAGCGATTGTCCGACAATGATTCGGCCGACTTTAATATTGAATACCAGGGGGCTGCCTGGCAAGGAACATTGACCCGAGAACAGTTAAATCGATTGATTGAGCCTTTGATAGAGCAGTCAATACGATCCTGTAATCGCTGCCTGCGGGATGCCGGATTAAGGGGTGTGGATATCAGTAACGTGGTCATGGTTGGCGGTTCTACACGTGTACCCCAGGTCCGCGCCAGCGTCGGTAAACTGTTTGCTCAAGAACCCCTGGTCAGTATTGACCCGGATACGGTTGTCGCCATCGGCGCTGCCATCCAGGCGGATATCCTGGTCGGTAACCGCTCGGCCGACGATATGCTGTTGCTCGACGTCAATCCATTGTCCCTGGGTATTGAAACCATGGGTGGCCTGGTAGAAAAAATCATCCCCAGGAATGCCACCATTCCGGTGGTGCGCGCGCAGGAGTTTACCACTTACAAGGACGGACAGACGGCGATGGCCATCCATGTGCTGCAGGGAGAACGCGAACTGGTATCCGATTGCCGGTCACTGGCACACTTTGAATTGCGTGGAATCCCGGCGATGGTGGCAGGGGCCGCACGTATTAAGGTTACCTTCCAGGTTGATGCCGACGGCCTGTTGAGCGTGTTTGCAAGGGAATTAAGTACCGGCATACAAAGCAGCGTCCAGGTAAAACCTTCTTACGGCCTTGCCGAGGAAGAGATCTCTGAAATGATCATGGCTTCGATTGAACATGCCAGTGAGGATGTTCATACTCGCCAGCTTCGCGAAAAGCAGATCGACGCCCAGGCGCTTTTGGCCAGTGTCGAAACGGCACTGGCTCAGGACGGTGAAAAACTGTTATCGAGTGTCGAGATAGCCGAATTGAACGCTGCACTGGAAAAGCTTCGTGCCGTTGCTTTCAGCGATGATGACCGGGCTATCTCCCGGGAGATAGACAATACCGCCAAAGCCAGCGATGAATTTGCCGCCCGCCGAATGGACGCCAGTATCAAGGCGGCATTATCAGGGAAATCACTGGATGCACTCGAATTGAACGACCAGGAATAACCATGCCCGAAGTAGTTTTTTTACCACATCATGAGATTTGTCCCGAAGGCGCAGTTATAGAAGCTGAAACTGGGGATAACCTGATTAAAATTGCCATTAAAAATGGTGTAGAAATCGAGCATGCGTGTGAAATGTCCTGTGCATGCACGACCTGTCACGTCATTATCCGGGAGGGATTCGATTCGCTGGAAGAGTCGGATGAGCTGGAAGATGACTTGCTGGACAAGGCCTGGGGTCTGGAACCCGACTCCAGGTTGAGTTGCCAGGTAGAAGTGGGTGATGAAAACCTGGTAGTGGAAATCCCCAAATATACGATTAACCAGGTCTCGGAAGCCAAAGTTTAATTATTTGTTGCAAGCGGGAGTGCAGTGTCATGGGTATCAAGTGGACCGATTTACAGGAAATAGCCATTCAACTGTCTGACAAGTACGAAGACGTTGATCCGCGCTATGTCAATTTCGTTGACTTGCGTGACTGGGTAGTCGCGCTGGAGGATTTTGACGATGATCCGGAACGCTGTGGAGAAAGGATCCTTGAAGGAATCCAGGCGGCCTGGATAGAGGAAGCGGATTAGTAATATCAGGGCAATTCATCGTCTTTTTATATTATTTTTCGAAAAAAAGCGTATACTTCGCGCCCTGAATTTCCTTCATTTCCATTCATTTACAAGCAAGGAGAAATAACTTCATGGCCCAAGAACGGACCTTATCAATTATCAAGCCCGATGCTGTTGCCAAAAATATTATCGGTAAAATAATCAGTCGTTTCGAAAAAGCCGGCTTAAAGATTATCGCCGCGAGGATGATCCATATGTCGCGCGAACAGGCGGGCGGTTTTTACGCCGAGCACGAGGGACGTCCCTTTTATAATGACCTGGTGAATTTTATGACCTCCGGACCGGTGGTAGTGCAAGTGCTGGAAGGCGAAGGCGCCATCAACCTGAACCGTGAATTAATGGGCGCCACCAATCCCAAAGAAGCTGCGGCCGGAACGATCCGTGCCGATTTTGCCGAAACCATTGACGCCAACGCCGTTCATGGTTCGGATTCTGCGAAATCGGCCAAACGCGAAGTGGCCTACTTCTTCAATGAAGATCAAGTCTGCCCGCGCTAGTTGGCAGTGGTTTGATCGTACAGGTTAACGGTTTTGATTCATACACAACCAAATACAAAGGTAAACCTGCTGGGGTTGCCCCTGGAGAAAATGGAAGCTTTTTTTCTCGAGTTGGGAGAAAAACGTTTCCGTGCGTCCCAGGTTTTGAAATGGATTCATCATTACGGTGTATCCGATTTTGATGCAATGACAAACCTGGGTAAGCCGCTGCGTGAACGATTAAAACTGATTGCCGAAATTCGTGCACCCGAAGTTGTTTTCGAAAGCCATTCGGAGGACGGTACCCGGAAATGGGTGATAAAACTCGATGGCGGCAGCTGCGTTGAAACCGTATTGATCCCGGAAGGAAACCGGGCAACCCTTTGCGTGTCCTCTCAAATTGGCTGTGCCCTGGATTGCAGTTTTTGCTCAACAGGAAAGCAGGGGTTTAACCGCAACCTTAGCGCGGCTGAAATTATAGGCCAGGTATGGATCGCCAGTAAGACCCTTTCCAAGGGCCATGGCCTTAATGATCGTTCCGTCAGCAATGTGGTATTGATGGGGATGGGCGAACCCTTGTTAAATTTTGATAACGTCGTCGATGCCTTGAATTTGATGATGCAGGACCTGGGCTACGGTATATCCAAACGCAGGGTTACCCTGAGCACCGCCGGCGTGGTACCTGGCATTGATCAGCTGCGGGAGGTCACCGATGTGGCACTGGCTATTTCATTGCACGCCCCGAATAATGCGTTGCGCAATGAACTGGTTCCCATCAATAAAAAATATCCCATCGAAGAACTGCTGGCTGCGTGTCATCGATACCTGCAGGTGCTTGGCGATAAACGGGTAATTACCATCGAATATATTCTGATTGATGCTGTCAACGATCAGCCGGAGCACGCGCGGGAACTGGCTGACTTGTTACATGATCTGCCTTGTAAAATTAACCTGATTCCGTTTAACCCGATACCCAATTCTGATTACCGTCGATCACCCAGGAACTCTGTGGCGGCTTTCCAGTCTATCCTCAACAAGGCCGGTTATGTCTCCACCGTAAGGAAAACACGCGGGGATGATATCGATGCGGCGTGCGGTCAGCTGGCGGGTGATGTAATGGATCGGACCAGACGAAGCAGTCGTTATATTTCATTATCCCAACACTGATCTATACTGATGACAGAACATGAAGGATTAAGAAAAAAAATGGCAAGATGCAGGGTGATATCGATATCCTGGCAGATGCCTGTAAATATAAAAAAACGATAAATTAAAACCTTGGGTACGAGAACTTAATGAAGCAACACCGCGGATTTTACGCTTCCAAAATTGCCTTTGTTTGTCTCCTTGGCCTGTTCCTGGGCGGCTGCGTTACCACCACAGATTCGCAGTTCAGCAAAAACACCGACAAGCAAAAAGCCCTTGAGCAATATACCCAGCTCGGCATACGTTACATCCAGCAGGGTAATACGGTGGAAGCCAAGCGGCCCCTGAAAAGAGCGCTTGAAATTGACCCACAGTCACCGGATGTGCACAACGCACTGGCTATCATGTTCCAGCAGGAAAAAGAGTATGAACTGGCCGACAAGCATTTTAAAACAGCACTCCAATATGGCCCTGATATTACCCGTATAAAAAATAATTATGCGGCCTTCCTGTTTGAGCAAAACCGGTTTGAAGAAGCTTGTGCAGAATTAAACCGGGCATCGGCCGATTCGCTATACGAATTCCGTTCCCGTGTTTATGAAAACCTGGGGCTTTGTTACCTGAAGCTCAACGACAAGGATGCGGCCTTAATCTCTTTCGAAAAAGCAGTGGCAATAAAAGACACCCAGTCCAGGGCCTTGCTTGAAGCAGCATTAATCCATTTTGAACGCGATAATTACGCCGCCAGTGAAAACTACCATAAAAAGTATCAGCGCCTGGTTCGTTACCGAATGGCCCCGAATACCCCTCAGAATCTATGGCTGGGTATGCACCTGGCACGCATCAATGGTAACAAGAATGAAGAAGCGAGCTACCGGTTGATGCTGAAAAACATGTTCCCGGACGCCAGCGAATCCAAGATATAAGGAATAGTCAGCCCCCAATGCTTGAATTAAAGTTAGTCAATGAATCCGGTGTTTCCGATCAGCGAGGTAATCTCAGCGCCGGGCAGCAGTTAAAAAAAGCCAGGTTAGCTCTGGGCTGGGATGTGGCTCAAATTTCCGGTCGACTGAAAATCCCTGAGTCTTACATTCATTTTTTGGAAAAAGATGAATATACCCGGCTGCCCAATGACACTTTTGCACGTGGTTATCTTCTTGCCTATGCAAAATACATGGATATGCCCATCGAAACTGTCAGCAAGGCCTACAACCAGCAAACAACACCGGTACCAGAAAAGAAGGCCCGGCGGTTTTTTTTGGGTAAAAGGGAAGTCAAGGCCAGCGATCCTGTCGTGCTGTGGACCAGTTTTATCATTGCCATTGCCTGCCTGGCGTTATCAGTATTGTGGTGGCAAGACCAGTTCGAAATGGATGACATTTCTGCGGTGGTCAGCGATCAGGTGTCAATAAAGACCGCCGACGGCAAGGAAATCATTGAAAACCTTTCAGCTCTTCCAGCAAAGAAATCCGATATTTCGGTTCAGCCTGATTCAGGGCATCCAGCTTCTGATCGGCAGGGTGATGCCGATAAAATTTCCACCTCGTCACCCCTGGATACCCATGACTCAACCCGGCCCGAAAGTGAGCTTTCTGCTCCTGGACGGCAAAGTATTACTGACTTTCACACACAGGGCGTGTCCATTCAGGAAAACATTCTCGAAGTACTGTTTTCTGACGCCAGCTGGGTCGAAATCAAGGACGCCAGGGGCCAAAAGCTGGCTACCGGGGTCAAGAAAATGGGCGAACACTTGCTGTTAAAGAATATTTCCTTCTTTGATATCGTCATAGGCAATGCAGCAGCCGTAAAACTGTCATACAATAGTGCCCCCGTGGATCTTGGTACCTATGTCGATGCCAGCAATGTGGCAAAACTTACCTTAGGTTACTAGCGGCCGCCATCCCGGCGAAATTATACATTTTATCGTAAATAATTAGTCAGTAGAAAGGGCCATGCTTTGGCAAAAATTAAAGCCATAAGGGGCATGAATGATATACTGCCGAGCCAAACGCCGGTCTGGCAATACCTGGAAGATATTGTCAGGGAAACCCTCGATGCATATGGTTATCAGCAGATCCGCCTGCCTGTAGTCGAACAAACCGACCTGTTCAAACGATCAATCGGCGAAGTGACAGATATCGTTGAAAAAGAAATGTATACCTTCAACGATCGTAATGACGAAAGCCTGACACTCCGTCCGGAAGGTACTGCCGGGTGTGTGCGCGCCTGTGAAGAGCACGGCCTGTTGTTTAACCAGGTTCAGCGGCTTTGGTATTCCGGTCCCATGTTCCGATACGAACGGCCGCAAAAAGGTCGATATCGACAGTTTCACCAGGTCGGTGTAGAAGCCTTTGGCATGCGTGGACCCGATATTGATGCCGAGTTAATATTGCTGACGGCCCGGTTATGGAAAAAGTTGGGTTTGAGTAGCAGTGTGCGACTTGAAATCAATTCGCTCGGCACTGCGCAGGATCGGGCCAGTTACCGGGAAGATCTGGTCGCTTATTTGAGCGGCCATATCAACAAACTCGATCCTGATAGTCGAAGGCGCCTGGACACCAATCCTTTCCGGATTCTGGATAGTAAAAATCCCGACACCCAGGCAATCCTGGACGGCGCTCCGGGGTTTGCCGACTACCTTGATTCAGAATCAGAACAGCACTTTAACCAGTTGTGCGCAATTCTGGACGCTTCGGGTATTGAGTACCGGGTAAATCCTCGCCTGGTTCGGGGCCTGGATTATTACGGCAAGACCGTTTTTGAGTGGATTACCAGCGAGCTTGGCGCGCAAGGGACGGTTTGCGCCGGCGGGCGCTACGATGGGCTGGTCGAGCAACTCGGTGGGCGGGTAACACCGGCAGTAGGATTCGCTATAGGTGTGGAGCGTTTAGTGCTAATGTTGGAGACTTTGGCCGGTCCCAGGCTGAAAGAAAAACCTGTCGCCGACATTTACCTGGTGGCCTCGGGAACTGGTTCTGCGCAGGCAGCGATGATCCTGGCCGAGCAGATCAGGGATGGCATGCCTGGTATAAAATTACAGGTTAATTGCGGCGATGGCAGTTTCAAGAGCCAGTTCAAGCGCGCCGATAAATGCGGGGCTCGCTACGCGCTGGTGCTGGGTGAAGATGAAATGGACAAGGCCGTTGTCACCGTCAAGCCATTACGTGACACGACCGAACAAAAGCGTATCGAACGCGCAGAACTATTGAATTATTTACTGTCGAAATTCGATTGATATGAAAAGCAGGAACAGGTTTGTAGAAACAGGGCAATCAGGCCCCCGGATTCAGGAGTAGGTTGGTGGACGTTTATCGTAGCGAAGAAGAGCAGGTAGAAGCACTCAAGCGTTGGTGGCAGGAAAATGGCAAATCTATTGTTATTGGTATTGTCCTGGCGGCGGCAGCCATTTTTGGATGGAGGGCCTGGCAGGATCATACCCGTAACATCGGTGAGGCGGCTTCCAATATCTATTTTGACCTGCTTGATGCAGTGGCACTGAGCGCCGAATCGCCGACTGAGTCCAACAAGGCCACGGCAGCACATTTGATACAGAAGCTGAAAGATGAATACCAAAAAACAACTTATGCCCAGTATGCGGGGCTACTTGCGGCAAAGCAGGCGGTACTTGAGGGTGACCTTGAATTAGCCGAAAAGGAACTGGAGTGGGTACTGGCTCGTGGTGATAAAAACAGTGTTGTTAACGTGCTGGCCAGGTTACGCCTGGCCAGGGTCATACTTGCCCGGCCGGGCGAGGCTGACGCTGAACGCGCCCTGGCGTTGATAGAGAATTTTGATGCTGGTGGACACACGGCCTCTTACGAGGAAGTGAAGGGGGACATCTATTTACGTTTAAATCGTCAGGATGAGGCACGCAAGGCTTACGCCAACGCGTTATCCGAAATTGAGCGGCTGGGCCTGCAAAACCCGGTTCTGTCGATGAAAATAGACGACCTGGCCGTAGCGGGTGGAAGCTAAATGAACGCAGCTCTTAAAGCAGCCCTGGTTACTTTCCTGGTTCTTCTTCTTAGTGCCTGCGGGATGTTTGGTGGTAAAAAAGGTTCCGAAAAGGCACCGGAGCCCCTGTATGATTTTTTCGAGGAACGAAAGCTTACTACAACCTGGTCGATTCGGGTTGGCGACGGTTCCGGGGAAACCTATTTGCGATTGATGCCAGTCATAGACGGTGGGCTTCTTTTCGCTGTTGATGCATCCGGCAAAACAGTGGCAGTCGATAAGTTGACGGGTAAACAGGTATGGAAACGCAAACTGAAAGCATTGGTAAGTGGTGGTGTTGGTGCCGGATTTGATCGAATTTTTATAGCCACTACCAACGGTGAGGTAGTTGCTTTGGACCAGCAGGGCATCGAAGTCTGGCGTGCCAATGTCACCAGCGAAGTGGTGGCAGCCCCTCAAACTAACGGCCAAATTGTTGCCGTACAGACGCTGGATGAAAAAATATATGCGTTCGAGCACGAAACAGGAGAGCACCGCTGGACCTACGAAAGCATACTGCCGAAACTGACTCTGCGCGGGACCAGTACGCCGGTTGTCGCGACAGATTATATCCTGGCCGGCTTTGCCAGCGGGAAAATTGTGGCACTGAACCCTGAAACCGGGCGAGCATACTGGGAAAAACGACTGGCTTCTCCACAGGGTCGATCCGAGCTTGATCGTATGATCGATGTTGATGGCACGCCAGTTGTATTTGATGGCATTATTTACGCAACCAGTTTCCAGGGAAACACGGCGGCAATCGATTTACGAAGCTCGAAGGTTCTCTGGCAAAAGAAAATTTCCAGCTTTCTCAACCCGGATGAAGGCCTTGAGCATTTGTATGTTGTAGATGACCAGGACTTCGTTCATGCCCTTGACAAAACCAATGGTGAAACTGTTTGGCGCCAGGAGTCGTTCCAGTACCGCGGCCTGACGGCGCCGGTTGTTTACGGCAATTATCTGGTTTTCGGTGATTCCCAGGGTTACCTGCACGTTGTTTCACAATCCGATGGCCACTTTGTCGCTCGCAGGAGAATTGACAAGGAAGGCCTTCGTTCCAATCCCGTATCAAGTGGCGGGTTCCTCTACGTTTACGGTAATAGTGGCAGACTGGTAGCCTTAACTCTGGACTAATTTACCACGCTCTCGACTCACTGAACCCGCAGTTTAATACACATAGGTCAATATTCATGACGCCTGTCATCGCCATAGTAGGGCGACCCAACGTAGGTAAATCGACGCTGTTCAACCGGCTGACCCGTTCGCGCAATGCACTCGTGGCCGATCATGCCGGCCTGACCCGTGACCGGATTTACGGTGCAGGCAAGGTTGGTGAGCGCAGTTTTATCGTCATCGACACGGGCGGAATCAGCGGGGACGAAAAAGGTATTGATTCGGTAATGGCCGGTCAGTCACTGCAGGCAATGGAGGAGGCTGATCGTGTATTGTTTATGGTCGACGCGCAGGCCGGATTAACAGCAGCGGATCAATTGATCGCCCAACATTTACGTAAAAAAGACATACCGGCAGTACTTGTTGTTAATAAGGTCGATGGACGCGATGCGGATGTTGTCTCTGCCGAGTTTCATGAACTGGGACTGCCAAACCTGTGCACGATCGCCGCTTCACAAAACCGGGGTGTAAGCCGGTTAATTGAACATGTACTCGCCGATTTCCAGGCAATCGAACAGGAACCGGAAGTCGGGAGCGGCGGTACGCGAATCGCGGTAATCGGGCGCCCGAACGTTGGTAAATCAACCCTGGTGAACCGCCTGCTGGGCGAGGATCGGGTGGTTGTTTTTGACCAGCCGGGAACCACGCGTGACAGTATTTATATTCCCTATAAGCGGCATGAAAAGCCTTATACCCTGATTGATACGGCCGGCATTCGTCGCCGGAAAAATGTCAGGGAAGTGGTCGAGAAATTTTCAATTATTAAAACCCTGCAGGCCATTGACGATGCGCACGTCGTTATCGCCCTGTTTGATGCGCGTGAAAGTATTGTCGACCAGGATCTGCATATTCTTTCCTTTGCGCTACGTGCCGGCCGTGCATTGGTTATCGCCTTTAATAAATGGGATGGCATGACCATAGAGGGCAAGAACCAGGTCAGGAAGGATATTGAGCGCCGGCTGGACTTTGTTCGCTTTGCCAAAATCAAATTTATCTCCGCGTTGCACGGAACAGCCGTGGGTGATCTTTACAAAGCGGTTGATCAGGCTTACCTTTCAGCCACTTCGAAATGGACAACCAACAAGCTGACAGGAATACTTGAAACCGCCGTTGCAGAGCACATGCCACCCATGGTCAAAGGACGAAGAATAAAACTTCGTTACGCACACCAGGGAGGTTCATGCCCGCCACGGGTTATTATTCATGGTAACCAGACAGAAGCATTGCCTACCAGTTACAAGCGTTACCTTGAAAACAGTTTTCGAAAGGCGTTGCGAATAGAGGGAACCCCCGTTTTTATGGAATTTAAAACCGGTGAAAACCCGTTTGAAGGGCGGAAAAACAAGTTGTCGCCCAGGCAATTACAAAAAAAGCAACGCTTGATCAAGCATACAAAAAAGCGTTAGTTAAACTCGGAACGGTGACTCCATATGTCCAACCCGGCAGACAGACCTGAATTGATTCGCAAGACCTTCCCTGTGGGCCCATTGCAATGCAATTGCACAATTATTGGCGACCCCGTCAGCAAAAGGGCAATTATTGTTGATCCCGGTGGTGATGCAAAAAAAATAATGGCGACGGTGGATTCACTGGGGTTGAAAGTGGTCAGCATAATTCACACGCATGCACACCTTGACCATATCCTTGCCGCGGGTGAAATCAAGGAAGCAACGGGTGCGTCCCTTTGTCTGCACAAGCAAGACATGTTTTTATGGGAAGGCCTTGAGACACAATGCAAGGTATTCGGCGTGCCTTACCAGGCCATACCGGATCCCGATGAATGGCTTGTCGATGATCTTGATCTGGATTGTGCCGGGGGCGTCGCCATGCATACACCGGGCCATACACCAGGTTCGATGAGTTTCTGGTTTGAGGATTATAACCTGTTGATTGCCGGGGATACCCTTTTTAAACACTCGATAGGCCGAACCGACTTATGGGGAGGTGACCCGGACGCAATTTTAAAATCAATCAGGCACCGATTGATGACTCTGGACGAAGATGCAACCGTGGTGACCGGGCACGGGCCGGAAACCAGCATCGGCGAAGAACGGCGATTGAACCCTTTTATCAATCAGAGATAACGTCAGGCCATTTTTTATCATGGATCATTTTTCAAGAGTTAGACACACGGGACTCTTCACAGTAGAATGCGGCCAACATCGTTTTATTCCTTAATTACACTACTCGATTCATTCCATGATCAGTCCCACTGTGTGGCAACCTCGATCAATACTGCAACTGGTACTCCTGGGGCTTTTTATTGTTATTGCCCCGCTGTGTGTAGCAATTCTATACACACTGGAAACGCTGGATGAGCTGTCCTTAAAAAACAGCAGTATCAACCATAATGTGGTGGCCCTGACGCGCTCAAGCCAGGCATTGCATTCGGATATATTGGGCCTGGAAAGGCGTGCTCGCCAGTTTGTCACGCTTGGAGACAATGACCTGTTAACACTTTTTCAGCGTGAGCATCAGCAACTGCAGGAAGTTCTGGGCGAAATAGAAATATTACTGAAACTTGATGAAACCGGTAGTAATGTCGATTCGGTCAAGGCCCAGCAGGCCATCAGCCGTACCCTGCAATCCATCCCGCTGGATGGAAATGAACTGAAAAAGTCGTTATCGACTTTTCACCAGCTGAGCGAGCAGAATATCGATTTTCAGCAATTGAGCAATTTGTATGTTGATAGCCAGATATCGGAGCATGGGCGCCACACCGAACAAATTAAAGATTCCCTGATGTTGATGGTGGCAATGCTGGCGGTCCTGACTTTTGGTTTTGCGCTGATATTTATTTACTGGATTAACACCCCGATCAAGCAAATTGGCAGCGAAATACGGCAACTCGGTTCTGGTGATTTAAGCAGGAGTATTAACATTTCCGGTCCCCTGGAAATGAGGACTTTGGCGCGGATTTGCTGGCTGATGGCATTGCCGGTGATCTGCAATCCAGGCAAAGGGAAATTGTCAGTATTATCCAGGATAACAGCCATGAACTGCAGCGGCTGATAGAGAACCTGCTGGATTACAACCAGGTAATGAACAGCCATCGATTAAATGTACAACCGCTTATCGTGAGCGAACTGGTCGGCGAGTTACTTGACGCTCACAGGATTATTATTCAGCGCAAGTCATTGAAAATAAACGTTACCGGCAAGGCGTCCGAGTGGCATGCAGACGCTGCCAAGCTCAGGACCAGCCTGGATAATTTGTTGTCAAACGCGGTCAACTATACCCCGAGGAATGGCCAAATTGATATTTCCTGGCAAGATAAAAACAAAGTTCTCCATATCGAGATTGCCAACTCCGGATCGACGATAGCCGAGGAGGATAAAGACAAGATTTTTAAACCATTCTACCAGGGCAAGGTGGCTCGATCGGGCCCGATTAAAGGCTCGGGCATTGGTTTGAGTGTCGCCCGGGAATGCATACAGGCCCAGGGAGGCACTTTGGAATTAATCAGGCATAAGGTTTTTCCTGTGTGTTTCAGGCTGCAATGTCCCCGGTTGCAGGGACAGGGAGCTGCTGTATGAAGAACATACTGTCAATATTACTGATTATGATATTTATTGGCGGGTGCCAGACCTTTCCGCAAGCTGATGGATGGGAAGGACAAACTCCGATCGTGGTCGAACTCGAACAGGTTATCTACTGGCTACAAGCGGCCAATAATGCCATCGAACTCACCCCGGATGAGGCCCGGCAACAATTGAACGGTTTTCATAAAATGAAAAAAACACGGTTCAACACGTTTCGTTACGCGCTGCTCAACCAGCAATTGGGAACCAGGGATGGCTGGGAGGTGTCCAGGGACACTTTACGCAATTTGGCCGGGGACAAGAGTAATAATGAAGATCTGCTCTGGGTTGTTCGTATTCATTTGAACCATATTCAGGCACTCATCAATAATCATGAG
>CAMYIF010000006.1 GCA_947258415.1 uncultured Pseudomonadales bacterium | reverse complement strand
CGGGAGAAACGGCATGGCAGGGTGACGTTCTCCAGTACGGATAGATAGGGAATGAGGTTGAATAGTTGGAAGATAAAGCCGATGTGGTCAGAGCGAAAATGATCCCGCCTGGAACTCGGGAGCTGGTTGATCACCTCTCCCAGGATCTCTACTTCGCCCCGGGTCGGCAGATTGACGCCGGCCAGCAGTGACAGCAGGGTGCTCTTGCCACTGCCACTGGCGCCCCGAATAAAGATGCGTTCACCGCGTATCACGTCGAGTTTGGAGATATGTAACACCTCCGGAAGACCTCTGCGCCATTCGAAGCGAAGGTCCCTGACTTTTATCGCCAGTGTTTTTGACATGAAATTACCTAGAGTTCCAGGGATTTATAGTTCGGGGTCAACTCGACTTTCTGCTGGCCCTGTTCTGAAATGCTCTGTACCTCAATGACCTCTGTGCCTGGAAACCGTTTGAAGATATCGATATCAATACGGTTCAACCTGGACATTTCCGCGCAATGGAAACTGTAGTGCCCCGTGAAGTCACTATGAGTCTTCTCTTCGTGATCGTGGCCAGTCACTTTGGGGGCCTTATGATCGTGCTTGCCATGCTCGGCAAGTGGAGACTCCACCTCGACCGACACCGAGGCACATTTGGCGGCGGATGGGATGCTAAATAACAGGCCGGGTTGCTTCAGAGTCTCAAGCGCTGATTCGATTGCATGGGATTGGGCCTCATTGGCTGGTTGATGCTCGAATCCCAGGATATTCATCGCGGGACTGAGAAACTCGATTTCGAGGGTATTGTCCTCCAGTGCAACCAGCAGTTGTGCCTCACCGTGGACGTGTGCCTCATGCTTTTCGTGTTCATGCTCTGCAGCACAGATCAGGTTTGATCCGGCAAGCAGGGAGATCAATGGAAATAAAATTCCCTGTTTAATTTTAGACATAGTGTTCAGGTTTTCGGTTATACATAATCGTCAATTTTATCGCAGAGATATTATATTCAAGTTCAGAAGCGTGCTTATACCAGAAAATTAATCTGTTGCATTATCCATTTTAAATTTACAGATGATTGGGCGACATTATGTTCAATGTCTATTAACTGTCGGTAAAAATGGCATCGATCATTTTACACAGGTATTTAATCCACTAAATAAGGTCGAAGTTCTAAATCATGAAGGGTCCTGGCCAATCTTTTTCACCGTTACTGTACGCCAGAAATTTTTACTGGAATGGCTGCTTTTGCTTCGATTTCTGCGCCATAGCGGTGGCATTATCGATGGCTACCAACAGGCTGCCAGTATCGGCCGTTCTGGTTCCGGCCAGGTCGAGCGCGGTACCGTGGTCCACGGATGTGCGGATAATGGGCAAGCCGAGGGTGATATTAACCGCATTGCCAAAGCCGGTATATTTAAGCACAGGCAAGCCCTGGTCGTGGTACATGGCCAGTACGGCGTCTGCCTGATCAAGGTACTTGGGGGTGAACAATGTATCGGCCGGTAACGGCCCGGTTAATTGCATGCCTTCCAGTTTCAACTTTTCGATAACCGGCTCAATGATATCGATTTCTTCCCGACCCAGGTGGCCGCCTTCGCCGGCGTGCGGGTTGAGTCCGCAGACCAGAATCCTGGGGTGTCGAATATCAAATTTGTTTACCATATCCTGGTGCAGGATTCGCAGCACGCGGGTCAGCAATTCCGGGGTGATCGTGGCAGCGACTTTCGCGAGCGGTAAATGAGTAGTGACCAGCGCAACACGCAGATCTTTTGCCGCCAGCATCATGACAACCTGTTTGGTATCGGTGTAATGGGCCAAAAATTCGGTGTGACCACTGAAGGAAATGCCGGCGTCGTTAATAATGCCCTTGTGAACAGGCGCGGTTACCATGGCATCGTAACATCCGTCGAGGCAACCCTGGGCAGCAGCCGAAAGGGTTCTGAGCACGTATTCGGCGTTCGCTGAATTCAGCACACCGGGGGTGCAGGGCGCATCGAGTTTGATCGGGGAAATGTAAAGTTCGCCCGCTGGCAATACAGGGTTAGCCTGTTCGTGCCGGCATTCGCGCAGCGTCAAGGGCAGGTTTAATCGTTCGGCGCGCTGTTCCAGCATGTCCGGGTCGGCAACTGCAATCAGCCTGGCATTGTGCTGCTTCTGGGCAATCTGGACGACCAGGTCCGGGCCGATGCCGGCGGGTTCTCCGGGGGTCAGGGCCAGTGTCGGGTAATTACTCATATTCCGGGTCTTGTTGTGATTGCTCTGGAATGGGCGCGGAACTATGGCTAAAAGAGCTTGATATCCACATAGGCATTTTCACGTTGCTCACGAAGCCAGAGTTGCAATTCTTCGTCGTATTTGCGTTGATAAATCGCTTCCCGGGCTTTTTTACGCCGGATTTCTTCGCTGACGTCTTCCTTGCGTCTTTCCAGCACCTCAAGAATATGCCAGCCAAAGCGGGTACGAAACGGTTCGCTGATGACATTTACCGTCGAGGCTTCCATGACTTCCCGGAATGTGGGTACCAGGTCATTCGGGTTGGCCCAACCCAGGTCGCCGCCGCTATTGATAGAACCGGTATCATCGCTGTGTGCCTGCGCAAGTGCGAAGAATTCTTCACCTGCAATGATGCGTGCCCGTAACTCCTCGGCAAAAGCCTGTGATTGTGCTTCATCCCGGATAGCGCTGGGTTTGATAAGAATATGGCGCACCCGGGTCTGTGCCATCAGGATATTTTCACCACCACGTCGGTTGAGCATTTTTATAATATGAAAACCATTGGAACTCCTGATGGGTTCGGAGACCTCACCGGTTTGCAGCCCCGGGGCAACCTCGGCAAACAGTGAAGGCAACTGGTTTTCCTTGCGCCAACCCATGTCGCCACCCTTGCTGGCGTTGGGGCCATCGGAGTGGGCGGTCGCGTAATTGGCAAAATCGGCCCCCTGACGGAGTTGCTGGTAGAGCTGCTTCGCCTTGTTTTCAAATTCGAGGACTTTCCCGGATGCTGCACCGGGTGGCACTTTAACCAGGATATGGGCGATATGATAGGCCGCTTGCAGCTCCTCTTGGCCCGATTCCGATTCGAGGTAATTCAATATTTCCTGGTTGGTTACATTGATGCGCCGACCTACGCTACCCTCGCGTACCCGGGTTGTTATCATCTGGCGGCGAACCTGTTCTCGGGCCTCCTGGTAGGAAGAACCATCTTTAGCCAGGGCGTCGTGAAATTCGGAAAGCGTCAGGCCATTTTTCTCAGCGATACGCTCCATGGTGCTGTTTAGCGTGTTGTCATCGATCCTGACGCCGGCACGTTCGGCGATTTGCATTTGAATATTTTCAAGGATGAGTTGCTCAACGACCTGCTCGCGTAATTTCTCAATTGGCGGGGGTTTGGCATTCTGCCGCTTGATATTGACAAGCACCGATTCGATACGCTGTTGTACCTGGCTTTGCATAATGACGTCATCGTTAATGACCACCGCGATTCGGTCGAGTGGTGTTAGCGCGGCTTCAGCCTGAAACGCCGTCAGCAAGATAATGCCGGAAAATAATGCGTGACGGATCGATTGAAAAGAAAATAAGAACTGCACTTTCATTAGTCAACTCGCTCTTCGTAACCTGGAATACTGTTGCTTATAACGCCTTCGAGTGACTGGCCGATACCGGCAAGCCCTTTCAGCTGAACCTGGATGTAAATGGCATCCTTCTCTGAGACACCGTCGGCTGCCAAAGGATCAGTATTATTTATCCAGCGCCTGGCCGCGAAACGTACACTCAGGCAACAGTTCTGGTATTCAACGCCGGCCAGTGCTTCGACGATCCGGTTTTTGATCAGGTCCTGGTTCCAGCGGGTAAACATCGACCATTGGCTGGACAGAGGCCAGATCAATGACACGTCTGTCTGTTCTATGCGGTCCCGGTCCTTGCGAACGCGGTAACCAATATTAAAAATATGATCCGAGTCGCCGCGATAGCCAAGGTTTATGCTGCTCTCGTTGGTTCGGCTTAATTCCGGGTCCCATATGATATCGCCGCCGAGTTTCCATGCCGGGCTGATAGCGTACAGGAATTCTGCTGCGTAGGCCGATTCCGAGGTCATGTCAGCGGCGGTAGGGGCTCCCGAGAGGGTTACTTCCCGGTCCTCGAAATAGAAGATCTGGCCAGCACTAAAGCGAAAGCGTTCAACCCCGGTACCGTTAATAAAACGCGTGGTGACACCCACCGACAGTTGGTTGGCGTCACCGACCCGGTCACCACCGATAAAGCGGTCGTCCCTGAACAGCTGGTTGTAACTAAAGGTTAATTCACTGGTGTCAAAATTTGGAATGGCGCCCTGGCCTTTTTCTTCGGGGACATTCAGGTAAAACAATCTGGGTTCAAAGGTCTGTATCATGCCATCACCCAGGTTCGAGTCACGCTCGAAGAATAACCCGGTATCGAGGCTGTAAACCGGCACGGATATGCTGGGTGTATCGTCAAACGTGCTGGCAAGTTCTTTCAGGTGATACTGGGTATACTTGTACTTGGCTTCGGGCTTGATATAGGCATACGGCCATTGCACGGTCCAGCTGATAGCCGGTTCGACATGGATACGCTGGCCCGTTGCGCGGGACAGGCCGGTTAACATGCTGTTGTCCCGGTCAAAATAAACGTATTCGTTGCTTATACCCACCTCGATACCATTATCGAACGGGTATTGGGCATTCAATAAAATTTGCGGTAAACGATCGTAGGGTTTATCGACATCCATGATCGCCTCGTCAATGGTCTGATAACCCTGTACCCGGGTGGTAATGTCCCAGAATTCATGGTCATAGGATGCCTCGGCCAGTTGCAGCAAGTGGGTTTGGCTGGAAACACTCAGGTCGGTACCCAGGTCACTGAAATAATCATCGTCTGAAACAGATGTGAAATCGACAAGGGTATTGACGTTGTCAAATACGGTGCCATCGTGCATCACCGTACCCAGCCAGCGATCCTCCTTATTAAAGGCGTCGTCATCCGGCAAATAGGCGCCGCCGAGTGTTCCCTCATTATTGGTATGCAGGTAACGGAATTCGAGTTCGGCCCCGACGCCACGGTCGGAAATATAACGGGGTGTCAGTGTCGCATCGTAATTGGGTGCGATATTAAAATAATAGGGTATGGCCGTATCAAAGCCGTCGTCTGACGTGCCAAAGGATGGAAACAGTAAGCCACTCTTGCGCTGGTCTCCTATGGGGAACTGGATATAAGGAGTATAAAGAACGGGTACACCCTTGACGCGTAATACCGCGTGCTTGGCCTTGCCGATGCCCGTTTCCTGGTTAAGCTCGATTTTCTTGCCCGAGAGAATCCATATATTTGAGCCAGGCTGGCAATGGGTGAATTTACCCCGAACTACATGAAACACGCCGTTTTCATCGCGTCGTAGTTGTTGGGCCTTGCCACGCATGTGCTTTGAATGCGAGACAAATTCCGCATTATTGATATCCACTTCCCTGGTTTCAATATTCATTTTGGCGTTATCGCCGATCAGCAGGAAGTCGGGTTCCCTGAACTCGGTGCTGCCTTCAAATTCAACAATATTGGTATCGCGGTCGATAATAGCCTTGTCACTTTTTACCTGGCGATAACCCTGCCTGACGACGACGTCACCGGTGAGCGTACTCCTGCCGGTTGCCGTGGTTTCCGAACTGACCGACGAGGCAAGCAGCGGCTGTGTGGTCGGGTCAACATCACGCAGCTTGGGGTCTACATATTCCGGTTCGATATAGGCCCCCGGGCAATAGGAAGGAACATTTTCGAGTTGCTCGGCGCTTAAATGCTCTCTTTCTACCCAGTCGAGCCGGGTGTAGCGAATTGATTTCTGTTCTGCAGCAACCGGTTTATCTTCGGCTTTTTTCCCGGCAGTAGCAGCGGGTGCGATTATCGGGGTAGCGGCGGGCTCGTAACCTTTGATAACGGGTGCCGGTGGCGCCGATTCGCACAGCCAGTTACCGGAAGCGTCACTTTTGCAATTCCAGCGTTCATCCGGTGAGCCTTTTTTGGGTTGGGCGACGATGGCCTTGCGGATTTGTGTCTCGTTTTTCTGTTTGGAATCGGCTGTTGCCGGTGCGGGTTGTTCTGTCTCCGGAACTACTTCTTCGGCCTGGGCACCGGCTGGTTTCCCGGGATTATTCCCGGTCGCTGTATCGCTATTTTCCGGGGTTTTGGCTAGCGGGTCTTCACCCGGTGATGCACCCGGGGTCGTGTTGGCCGCCAGCAGTGGTACTTCAGTGCGTTTGCCTGCTGTCAGGTCTTGCGGCTCCGAGCAGACCCAGCGACCCTTGTCGTTGGCCTGGCAGTGCCAGTTGTTTGTATTGCTACCGGTTGATGTTTGCGCGCTAACCGGTGAAGCGCTAATACTCAAAGTGCTCAGAGCGATGTAAAGAAAAGAAACTGTTAACTTCGATCGCTGTTTTAATTTTTTTTGCATTACAAGGACCGGAATAATTATTAATTTCATCCAAACTGGTTGTATTCGGCAGAGATTTGCAGGCACTCGAAAGCAACAGATAATAATGCATTAGCCACAGGCAGGCCAGTTCTGTAGACCGGTAAAGCCATAATTAAAATTCTGGTAGGTCTACGGGGACCAAAAATAGCGTTTTGGCCCCCGCGGGAAATTACAGTACCGAGATGATGGCCCGGGTCAAATAATTGACATTGTTATGATTAATACCGGCAATATTAATCCGGCTTGAGGAAGCCATGTAGACGGAATGATTTTTTTGCAAGGCGGTCACTTGCTCACCCGAGAGACCAAGAAAGGAGAACATGCCTTTTTGGTTGACGATAAATGAAAAATCACGCGAAGCACCGGCACTGCTGAGTTTATCGACCAGAAGAGCGCGCATCCCATTCAGGCGGTTGCGCATTTCTTTCAGTTCCTGGTGCCACAGCCTGGTTAACTCGTCGTCTTCCAGGATGGTGCTGACGATCGCCGCACCGTGAGACGGCGGCATGGAGTAAATGCCGCGAATTACGTTGGTTAAATGGCTCAGGCTGGCATCTGCTTCTTTCCTGTTGGCGGCAATAACCGATAATGAACCGACTCGTTCGCGGTACAGGCCAAAATTTTTCGAACACGAGCTGGCGATAATGACTTCCGGAAGGCGCTCGGACATCAGGCGAATTGAGTAGACATCCTCGGACAAGCCCTCACCGTAACCCTGGTAGGCAAGATCGATAAAAGGTACAAATCCTTTTTGTTCTGCCAGTAGGGTAACCTGTTGCCATTGCTCGTTGGTCAAGTCCGCACCCGACGGGTTGTGGCAACAACCATGCAAAAGTACCAGGTCGTTATTACTGGCCTGGTTCAATGTTTCGAGCATGGCGTCAAACTTTACTTCATGCTTCTGGTAATCATAATAGGGATAGGATTTAAGCTTTATACCGGCACCACCCAGTAACGGCACATGGTTTGCCCAGGTCGGATCGCTGACCCAGATATTGGAATTGCCGTCGCATCGCTTGATAAATTCGGCGGCGACACGCAGTGCACCACAGCCCCCCGGTGCTTGTACCGTGCGAACCCTGTTTTCACTCAGGGCAGCATGGCCTTTGCCAAACAGCAGCTGTTGCATCGCCAGGTTAAAACTGGCGGCACCCGGAGGTCCGATGTAGGCTTTTGTGGCTTCTTCATCGAAGATATTTTTTTCTGCCTGCTTTACTGCAGCAAGAATTGGTGTGTCGCCACGTTCATTTTTATAAACACCCACACCCAGATCGATTTTATTCGGATTGGTGTCATTCCGGTATAATTCCATTAGCCCCAATAGCGGGTCGGGTGGCAGCTGTTCCAATCGTGAAAACATTCAGTGGCTCCAGTAATAGTGTTCAACGGATATGGAATCTGATTTAACCTGATTTTGGTCCAGGATGCGAGTGCATCTGCGTGTTTCCCGGCAGATATGATAATGAACCAGACGCCGACCTTGGCCTTGTTGATATCATGGGTTCATATTCCCTCAGAGCAGGTGCTATTAATCAGCGGCGGTTAACGATAAGATCAAATCCTGATTATTAGCGAAAACTGGTCCAGTACCTGGTTGCCTCGTAATCGGTAAACGATTGATCGACAGTGGATTGTAATTTGGGTAACACAGGGGCATCAGTATGCTAGTCTTTGGCTCGGACCGTATGGCTCCCGATAATTATTGAGAATATCTATGTTTAACCCGATCGACATAATTGATTTTATTGGCACCGCAGCATTTGGAGCCAGTGGTGCCTTGCTGGCGGCAAGGCACAGGTTGGGCATTACCAGTTTTATCTTTGCAGCAAACCTTACCGGAGTTGGGGGTGGTACTGTGCGCGACCTGTTGCTCGACGTCCCCGTATTCTGGCTGACGGAGTGGAAATACCTGTTAATATGCACCGTTATAGCCGTAATCACCTTCTTTGCCGCGCATCCTGTTCACAAAATCTCGAAGGCATTGCTTTGGGCCGATGCATTGGGAATGGCCCTGTTCGGAGTGCTGGGCGCACAAAAGGCGCTGTCATTCGGTGTCATTATGCCCGTGGCGATTATCATGGGAGTATTCAGTGCCTGCCTGGGCGGCGCCATCCGGGATACCTTTTTTAACAAGTTACCGATGATTTTTGAACCGGAGATTTACGTGACCGCCTCTTTGGCCGGTGTGCTGGCTTATTGCACGATGACTGTATTTTTCGAAATTCCGGAAGCGATCTGTATCCTGGTTGGTTGCTCAGTTGCTTTTGGTATTCGGGCATTGGGTATTACCATTCATCTCAAGATGCCCGTGCATAAAGGACTACAAGAGTAAAATAGACCGGATGTAAAACCGGGGTCACTTTTACTTTAAACTGATGTAAAATCCTGCCTTTCATTGGTGGCCGGGATATTGGCCGTTTAATTTTTCATCCGCCGAAAAGTGTATGCATTAATAGCGCGAGGTAAGGGATTCCCGGAGTTGACCTCCTGTTAGCGATTCGGCAACCAGTCATTATCAAGGGGTAGTCAGTTTGGATTCTCGGCGCGATGCGCTTTCCGGGCAAATATTGATGACCAGTCCTGGATTGCCGTCGATGCGCCGCCCGAGAAGGAAGACAGCCATCCATTCGTTGCCATTGCGCGCGGCTGGCACGCTCAGGACGTCAACGTCCCGCAAGTACACGCAGTCGATTTCGAACAGGGTTTCATGCTGTTATCCGATTTTGGCGACCGGTTGCTTTTGCCCGTATTAACGGAAGCCAGCGTTGATGACCTGTATCATCGTGCTTTTACCGAATTATTAAAGATCCAGCAATGCAAACCTTTACCCGGTTATGTCCTGCCACCCTACGACCAGGACAGACTCCGCGCAGAAATGCAGCTTTGCCCCGATTGGTTCCTTTCGCAATTATTGGCGCTGGATTTATCGGAGCAGGAACGCCGTATGCTTGAAGCGGTATTTAAAATGCTGGTTGATAGTGCCCTGGCGCAAACACAGGTCAACGTTCACAGGGATTACCATTCCCGTAACCTGATGCTGGACCAGCAGGGTTCAATCGGCGTGCTGGATTTCCAGGACGCGGTGACCGGGCCGGTTAGCTACGACCTGGTATCCTTGCTGAGAGATTGTTATATCAGCTGGCCAGAGAAACACCGGCGACGTTGGGTCGAAGAATACGCCTTGATGGCTATGAAGGCAGGGCTGATCGATACGCAGGAACAGCGGGGTTTTCGACAGGCATTTGACCTGATGGGGATGCAGCGCCACATCAAGTGTGTCGGTATTTTCTCGCGCCTTTATCTGCGAGATGGCAAATCCGGTTACCTCAAGGATATCCCCCGTACTTTCAATTATATCCAGCAAGTATGTAGCCAATACCCGGCATTTTCCGAGTTTGGTCAATGGCTGGATAAAAAGGTCGTGCCGGCAATGAATGCTTCGGGCTATTTTGACAGGGCCAGGATTTCTTCGAATTGCGGGCGTCTTTCGTGAGGGCCATGATCCTGGCTGCAGGCAGGGGCGAGCGCATGCGTCCGTTAACCGATAAAATACCCAAACCCCTGCTGCTCGCCGATGGCAAGCCACTGCTCGAGTATCATCTCGAGAACCTGTCCGAGGGTGGTTTTAGCGACGTGGTAATTAATCATGCGCATCTGGGCGCACAGATCGAGGCCCGTTTCGGCTCTCACGCCTGTGGATTGAACATCCGGTATTCTGCCGAGGGTGAAGGGCATGCGCTTGAAACCGGCGGAGGAATATTCAAGGCATTACCCATGCTGAGTGAATCCGGAGATGCGCCCTTCCTGGTGGTTAACGGTGATATCTGGACCGACTTTCCCTTTGCCAGGTTGCGTAACCTTGGGGTAAAAAAAGCACACCTGGTCCTGGTTGATAACCCGGAACATCACCCGCAGGGTGACTTTTGTCTTGCCGGTCCCAAGCAAGGCAGCGAAAGGGCCAAGGCGTTACCGGTAACGTCATGTTCATCAGTCGGTGCAGCTAATCTTGCCAGGTCTACATTTTCGGGTGTCAGCGTATTGCACCCGGATCTGTTTCGGGGCCAAAAACAGGGTGCATTTCCATTGGCTCCGTTGCTAAAAGCCGCCATTTTGGAAGGCAGTGTAACGGGCGAGCATTACCCGGGTGCCTGGTTTGATATAGGTACACCCCAACGGTTGGCAACACTTGAGCACTTTATAAAATCCGAGCGGGAGGGGTTATGATTTTTGGAAAAATTTTAGCCGGATTGATCGGCTATGCCTGGCTGGGACCTTTAGGTGGGATCGTCGGGGTATTCGTCGGACATCAGTTCGACAAGGCGCTGGCAAAAAACCTGGCAACGGTCAGTAGTGCCGACCAGGCCATAATCCAGCAGGCTTTCTTTAGAACCACCTTTATCCTGATGGGTAAAATGGCAAAAGCGGACGGCCAGGTTTCCCAGAATGAAATCAAATGGGCCGAGCATGTCATGGCGAGGATGCAGCTGAATCCGGAGATGCGTAAGCAGGCTATCGATTTGTTTGGGCAGGGTAAAAGCGATTCTCTGGACCTCGAAGCGGAATTAAAGGATTTCAAGCGCCACGTTGGCCGTCATGCCAACCTGATCCAGATGTTCCTGGAAATACAGATCCAGGCCGGGTATGCAGACGGTAATCTGAGCCAGCCGGAAATAGCCCTGCTGCAAAAGGTGTGTGCAACGCTGGGTATCTCCGCGTTTCGTTTTGAGGTCATTCATCAGCGTATAAAAGCAGAAAGGGCTTTTGCCAAAAGCAACTATCAACAGTACGGGGGTGGCCAGCCTCAGTACTCCGAAGCAGAAAAATTGAAAGAAGCCTATTCACTGCTTGGTGTGGATGCCGGTGTCAGCGATTCCGAGTTGAAGAAAGCCTATCGGCGGTTAATGAATCAACACCACCCGGACAAGCTGGTCGCCAAGGGCCTGCCCGAAGAAATGATGGAAATTGCCAAGGAAAAGACGCAGGAAATTCAGGCCGCCTACGAAATGGTCAGCCAGAACCGTAAAAATAACAGGTGACCGCCTATGACTGTAACACGGATGAAGTTGCCTTAAACCAGCGAACAAATTCAATAAAGCGGCCATTTGTTTGATATTGGGGGTGGTAATTTTGATTTGCCTCACTTATTGTTTAGTGCTGGCAAGTAAGGAGCCTGGAATACTTTCCCTCTGGATCCAAATTTTAATATTTGGTGTTTGGTCTACAGCGGGAATAGAATAGATCGGGGAAACTGCCTCGACACCGTGTTTCGGTCCAGGCAGAGCCGAAATAGAGAATACGAAATTTGCTCTGGTTAATGCCTTTTATAAGTGTTTTCAGGTTATGCCCGGCAAGAATAATCAGAATTATTAAATTAAGTCAGGAGAGAATAAAATGTCTAGAGTTGCAATTGTGACCGGGGGAACCCGGGGTCTTGGTGAAGCTATTTCATTGGGCTTGAAAAATGCCGGTTATACTGTTGCGGCAAACTATGCCGGCAACGAAGAGCGGGCCAGGGAGTTCACCGAAAGAACGGGTATTAAATCCTACAAATTTGATGTCGCCGATTTTGATGCCTGCCAGGCAGGAATTGCACAAATAGTCGGTGAAATGGGTCCTGTTGATGTATTGGTTAATAACGCGGGCATCACCCGGGACGGTACATTCCACCGCATGACACCTGAAAAGTGGAATGCCGTTATCGATACTGACCTCACCTCACTGTTCAACATGTGCCGTGGCGTAATCGAAAGCATGCGTGAAAGAAAGTTTGGCCGTATTATCAACATCAGTTCAATTAACGGCCAGGCCGGTCAGTTCGGGCAGGTTAACTATTCGGCTGCCAAGTCCGGTATTTTTGGTTTCACCAAGGCATTGGCGCAAGAAGGTGCGGCGCTGAATATAACCGTCAACACCATTGCCCCGGGATACTGCGATACCGAAATGGTACAGGCCGTACCACCGGATGTACTGGAAAAAATTATCGCTAAGATTCCACGCGGTCGTATCGGTAGTACCAATGATATTTCCCGTTCGGTATTATTCCTGGCGGCAGATGACGCCGACTTTATCACCGGTTCTGTAGTTTCTGTTAACGGTGGTCAACACATGTACTGATCCTTTGCCTTGCGGTCAAAGGTTTACAGGAAGAGGGCGCGGTTTCGCGCCCTTTTTCATTTTGGCTAACTGGTAAATTCCAGTTACCGGGTAATCCCCCGGAATGACAGGGTCAGGCGGTCACTTCCACGCGGCCAGAGTGCATGTTTGGGTCATAATTCTTGATTGAATATCGTCCCGGCGAAGTAATCCTGGAAAATGAAGTGGAACTCTCGAAAAAGGTTTTATTTAGCGGGCTTTCTGCTGGCGGCTAAATATACGGCCGGGTTTTTTCTGTGTAGAATACCCTGCTCATTTTTTGTTTGTGATCATTAAGTTGATCCGAGCCTTTTTTAAAAAAGAGTTCTGGTAAATGAACGACTATTTGATAGCCCCGTCAATCCTGTCGGCAAATTTCGCCCGCCTTGGGGAAGAGGTGGACGCGGTGCTGGCTGCCGGTGCCGATATTATCCATTTCGATGTGATGGATAATCATTATGTACCCAATCTCACCATCGGCCCGATGGTCTGCAAGGCGCTCAGGAATCATGGCGTCACGGCGCCGGTCGATGTTCACCTGATGGTAAAGCCTGTTGACCGCATCATCGGTGATTTTATCGATGCCGGCGCCACATATATTACCTTTCACCCGGAAGCCTCGGATCACATCGACCGATCCCTGCAATTAATCAGGGCCGGTGGATGTAAAGCCGGGTTGGTACTTAACCCGGCTACCCCGATGAACAGCCTTGAGCACGTAATGGATAAGCTGGACATGATATTACTGATGTCGGTAAACCCCGGATTTGGCGGGCAAAAATTCATCCCGCAAACGCTGAAAAAATTACGCGCTGCACGTCAGTTGATCGACGCCAGTGGATTACCCATTCGCCTGGAAGTGGATGGCGGTGTAGGCATTAACAACATTGCCGAAATTGCCGAAGCGGGCGCGGATACTTTCGTTGCCGGATCTGCAATATTTAATAGCGAAAACTATAAGCAAACCATAGCAAAAATGCGGGCAGAACTGGCCAGGATTGCCGATTCAACAGGCAAGGGGTAAACAGGTCTTGATGTCCGCAAAAAGTTTTGAGCAACTGTCAAGGGAAGGGTTTAACAGGATTCCCGTTTATCGTCGTATCCTGGCGGATCTGGATACGCCGTTGAGCGCCTACCTGAAGCTGGCCGATGGTCCCTATTCCTACCTGTTCGAATCGGTGCATGGTGGTGAAAAATGGGGGCGCTACTCGATCATTGGTCTGCCCTGCCGCTCTGTGCTGAAGGTATTCGGCAACCGGGTAATCGTCGAAACCGGGGGGCAGGTCGTTGAGTCGCATGAAAATGACGACCCGCTGGAGTTTGTAAAGGAATTCCAGAAACGCTTTCGGGTAGCACAACCGGACAACTTGCCCCGATTTAACGGAGGCCTGGTAGGCTATTTTGGCTATGACACGGTACGCTATATCGAGCCGAAGTTAAAAAATTCCGCACCCAAAGACGTGTTGGGTACACCCGATATCCTGCTGATGATTTCTGATGAAGTGCTGGTATTTGATAACCTGGCGGGCACCTTGAGTCTGATAGTCCATGCCAATCCTGAAGAACAGGATGCCTTGAATAAAGCACAGGCTCGCCTGGACGAACTTGAGGAAAGATTGCCAAAACCGGGGCCGGATTTACCGGACATTAACCTGGCGGCGGCGGAATTGAGCAATGACCAGTTAAATATCAGCGAGTCGGATTTCAGCTCCGATTTTACCCAGGCAGAATACGAGCGAGCCGTTGAGCGTATCAAGGAATATACGCTGGCCGGGGATGTCATGCAGGTAGTTCCCTCGCAAAGAATGTCAATCCCGTTTGCTGTTGAGCCTATCAACCTTTACCGGGCATTACGTAACCTGAATCCGTCGCCCTACATGTACTACCTGAACCTGGAAGATTTTCACATTGTTGGTTCATCACCGGAAATACTGGCAAGGGTTGAAGAGGGTATTATATCGGTGCGCCCGATTGCCGGTACCAGGCGTCGTGGTCATGATGAAGCCGAAGATATTGTCATGGAAAAAGAGTTGCTGGCTGACCCGAAGGAAATTGCCGAGCACCTGATGCTGATTGATCTTGGCCGAAACGATGCGGGGCGAGTGTCGGAAGTTGGCAGTGTCGAAGTGACCGATAAAATGGTGGTTGAGCGCTATTCGCATGTAATGCATATCGTCTCTAACGTGACCGGAAAACTCAAGTCGGGCCTGGGACCGATCGACGTGCTTCGGGCAACATTGCCGGCCGGCACCCTGAGCGGAGCCCCTAAAATAAGGGCAATGGAGATTATCGATGAACTGGAACCGGTAAAACGCGGCGTATACGGCGGTGCTGTCGGTTATATTTCCTGGACCGGTAATATGGATACGGCGATTGCCATTCGCACAGCGGTTATCAAAGACGGCACATTATACGTCCAGGCTGGCGGTGGCGTTGTTGCCGACTCCATTCCGCTGCTGGAATGGAAAGAAACGCTTAACAAGGCGCGGGCGATGTTCCGGGCGGTGGCGATGGCGCATCCTCCCGAAACCGGTCGAAAAAATTTGGCCGGGCAGGCTTAAACATGAAAATAAGGCTTGATTAAGGGTTGCCGGACCCACTGGATTATTCTGGAAAATAGCATGTTATTAATGATCGATAATTACGACTCCTTTACCTATAACGTCGTGCAGTACCTGGGTGAACTGAACGCGGATGTAATGGTTTACCGGAATGATGAAATAACCATTGAGGAGATCGAGGCGCTTCAGCCTGCGCAAATAGTTATTTCGCCCGGACCCTGCACTCCCAACGAAGCGGGTATCTCTGTCGAGTTAATCCGGCATTTTGCCGGTAAGAAACCCATCCTGGGGGTTTGCCTGGGGCACCAGGCAGTCGCCCAGGCCTTCGGCGGCGAAATAGTGCGAGCCAAGGAAGTAATGCACGGCAAAACGTCAATGATTCATCACAATAAGAAAGGTGTTTTTAGCAACTTACCCGACCCTTTCGAAGCAACTCGTTATCATTCTCTGGTGGTTAGCAGGGAGCAATTGCCAGACAGCCTGGAAATAACTGCCTGGACCGAAGATGCGCAAGGCGATATGGATGAGATTATGGGTGTGCGACACAAAAAATATGACATCGAGGGGGTACAGTTTCACCCCGAGTCAATATTGACCGAGCATGGCCACGACTTGCTCAATAACTTTTTAAAAAACACGCATTTAAAACGCTAACCTGTCAGGGTCTTCCACATGGATATCAAAACAGCCATAGCCGCAGTTGTCGATCGACAAAACCTCAGTAACGATGAAATGATAGCCGTGATGCGCGACATCATGTCGGGCAAGGCAACCGATGCCCAGATTGCCGGCTTCCTGGTAGCGATGCGCATCAAGGGTGAAACCATTGACGAGGTAGCCGGTGCCGTGCAGGTAATGCGCGAGCTGGTAGTGCCGGTGAAAATTAATGCACCCTTCCTGGTCGATACCTGCGGAACTGGCGGCGATGGTGCCAGCCTGTTTAATGTTTCCACGGCGTCTGCCTTTGTAGTAGCAGCCGGCGGTGGGCATGTCGCCAAACATGGTAACCAGTCAGTTTCGAGCTCGAGCGGTAGCGCCGATCTGTTACGTGAGCTGGGTGTGAAAATTGATATTAGTCCGGAACAGGTCGCCCGTTGCGTTGAAGAACTGGGGGTTGGTTTTATGTTTGCGCCTGCGCATCATAGCGCCATGAAACACGCGATCGGTCCGCGTAGAGAACTGGGGATGAGAACCATTTTCAATATGATTGGACCCATGACCAACCCCGCCGGGGTCGTCAACCAGGTGATCGGCGTATTTTCTGCCGATTTGTGTCGCCCTATAGCCGAGGTATTGAAGCGGCTGGGCAGTGAGCACGTGCTGGTGGTGCATTCGGAAGATGGACTCGACGAAATCAGCCTTGCCGGGGCTACCTATGTGGCTGAATTGAATCATGGTGCGATCACGGAATATACGATCAAGCCGGAAGATTTTTCCATCCAACGCAGGTCATTGGCAGGTCTGTCGGTTGAAGGCCCCGCTGAATCGCTGGCATTGATTAAGGCCGCGTTGACCAAGGAAGCCGGAGCTGTCGAGGAAAAAGCATCCGACCTGATTGCCCTGAATGCCGGCGCTGCATTTTATGCTGCGGGTTTGAGCGGTTCCCTCAAGGAAGGTGTGATCCTGGCCCAGGATGCTATCGGCAGTGGTATAGCCAGGGAAAAAATGAAGGAACTGGTCAGTTTTACCCAGTGTTTCGCATAAGCCATTCAGTCAGCAACCATGTTATGAACAGGCCCACGGTTTTAAAAAAGATTATTGATCGCAAGCTTGAAGAGGTGGCCGATCGAAAATCCCGCAAACCACTCGCCGATTTAATACGCGAGATCGACCGGGTTGATGCGCCCAGGGGCTTTGTAAATGCCATTGACGCCACCATATCGTCGGGAAAGGCCGCCGTCATTGCCGAAGTGAAAAAGGCTTCACCCAGCAAAGGCGTGATTCGTGAAAACTTTGACCCGGCTCAGATTGCCCGAAGTTACCAGCAAGGGGGTGCCTGCTGTATCTCGGTGTTAACGGATGTCGATTTCTTCCAGGGAAGCGATGAATATTTGCGGGCGGTACACGCAGCTTGCACATTGCCGATTATTCGTAAGGATTTCATCATTGACCCCTACCAGGTGTACGAAGCGAGGGCTATTAATGCCGATTGTATTTTACTGATTGCCTCGGCACTCACCGATGCTCAATTGGCCGAGCTTAATAGCCTGGCCGGTGAAATTGACCTGGATGTACTGGTCGAGGTTCACGACCAAAATGAGCTGGAACGCGTTTTTTCGCTCGATACCCGCTTGATAGGCATCAATAACCGCAACCTGCATACCTTCGAGACATCCCTTGACACGACTTTTGATCTGCTCAAGTATATCCCTGAAGATCGCATTGTTGTCACCGAGAGTGGTATTTTAACGCGTGAACATGTGGCCAGGATGCGGGCCTGCAAGGTGAATGCCTTCCTGGTTGGCGAAGCTTTTATGCGGGCCAGGGAGCCGGGAGAAAAATTACGGGTATTGTTTGAAGATACCAGCGAGCTTCAAAACTGATAAAAATGGCAGGAGAGTAAATTTTGAGACTAGTAAATATCTGGCTGGTGATGCTGGCATTGTTGTTTGCGACGGGTTGTCAGCAGACTTATTACAAAACCATGGAAAAATTCGGTATTCACAAGCGTGAGATTTTAATTGATCGCGTTGAGGAAGCCCGTGATAGCCAGGTGGAAGGCAAGGAACAATTTGAATCGGCGTTGGAGAAATTCAAGTCGGTGATTAATTTTGATGGCAAGGACCTGGAAGAAAAATACAATGCTCTGAATAAAGAATATATGGAGAGCGAGGAAAAGGCAGAGGAAATACGTGACCGAATCGATGCGGTGGAAAATGTATCCGAGGCCCTTTTTGACGAGTGGGAATCCGAGTTAGCCGAATACACCAATGACAAGTATCGTCGTCTCAAGGCGGCAGAATTGAGAGACGCGAAGAAACGTTATGCCTCGTTGATTAAATCGATGCGACGGGCGGAGAAGAGGATGGACCCTGTGCTTTCCGCGTTTAAAGATCAGGTGTTGTTTTTAAAACACAGTCTAAATGCCCAGGCAGTGGCTTCGCTGAAAAGCGAAATGGTCAGTGTACAATCTGACATCAAGTTATTGATTAATGAGATGCAGAAATCGATCGATGCTTCAAATACCTTTATCGAGTCTTTAAAATAATAACCACTGACGATTGAAACCGTTTTATTTTTAACGGGTAATTTCGGTTTTCCCGGACAGGGATACATTTGTAAGTACCGTAGCGAAGCCTGAAAATATATCCGTTGATGACACCTAAACCGGGTAATGTTAAATGAACGAGCACGTTTTATATTACGCCTACGGGTCGAACCTGCATCCCGAGCGCCTCAGGGCGAGGATCCCTTCGAGCCGATTCATTTGCATTGCCCCGCTTGCCGGTTACCAGCTACGTTTTCACAAACGGGGTGAAGACCAGTCCGCCAAGTGTAATGCCGCCCATACAGGCGAAAAGGAACACCTGGTTTTGGGCGCCGTATTCAATATGAAGTTGTCCGAGAAGTCATTGCTGGATAACATCGAAGGGGAGGGGTATAACGCTGAATCGGTCAATATCAAGGTAGGAAACCGGTTCCTTGAAGCATTCATGTACGTTGCCCATGAGCCCTTTATAGACGATGGCCTTAGTCCATTTCAATGGTACAAGGAATTTGTTTATCTTGGCGCAGGGTACCACCGGTTTCCCGACCATTACCTGCAGGCAATAAGCAGTGTAAAGGCAATTACAGACCAGGACAGTGAGCGCCAATCCGCCAACGAACTTGTTCTGGCGCGCATGCGTGGATAAACCAGTCGGGTCATACTCTGGCAGGTTTTACCTGAAAAAATAAACCCAAAAAAGGACTAAAACCCGCAGATTTCTTTTAAAATTATTGCTGTTGTGGCCTAATGAACACAGGCGACTTGAAAATATAATAATGTTAAGCCAATACGGGGTATGAATTTAATCTGATAACCGGGCTGCGCATAGATCGAAAAAATAAGATATAGCCAACTGCCCGAAGGTGGCGGATGAATTTCCCGGCCTTTGGATCAATTACAGTCAACGGCCGTGAGAATTCAGCGAGTATAAATTGACTGTACGACCGATAAAAATTACAGTTTTTCGTTGGGCCGGTGCCTGGGGCCCCTTCAGGGTAACCATTCCGTGCGGTGAATGCTCGTTAACCAAGGATGTGATTGCGGATACTATTCAGCACGAACTGGACGGTATCTCCGTTGAACTGGAGACACGCGACTGGTTGAGCGAATGGTGGAAACCGCTGGTTAAAGGCGGCTGGCACGCGCCTATTGTCATGGTTGAGGGAAAGGTTATCAGCCAGGGTCGTGCGCTGAACCGGGGTTTGCTTACCGAAGCAGTTGTCGTGGCTTACGCGGCTGAGGCGCCTGTCCAGGGTAATGTCGTATTCGGTAAAGACTCCTGTCCTCATTGCCGGCGGGCAAAAAAATACCTTGGGGATGCCAGTATTGCCTATACGTATTATGATGTTGTCAGGGAACCCAGGGCGTTATACGAGATGCTGGCACGGGTAAAACCTATTGTTGGCGCAAAAACACCCGTCACAGTACCGCAGATATGGCTAGACGGTACTTACGTCGGCGGTGCCTCGGATCTGAGTAAGCGATTGCATACCGATGTAGAGCCCAATCCTGATCGGGGACAGTGCTCTCTCTCGCCGGACAGGCACTAAATGTTATAAAATATAATAATAATTAAAACAGAATAAAAATTGAGGGTTAAGGAATGTTAAGAGAAGCTGGTTTCATCGATATTTTTATCGACGCCATTGTTTTGATAACTATTTTTGGCATATTGGCATTGATCATAGCCGTCGTCTACATGTACATAGCGGATCGGAGCCAAACGGTACAGGCTATACGGCATAATTATCCGGTTATCGGTCGATTTCGCTACATGTTTGAACACATGGGCGAGTTCTTTCGTCAATATTTCTTTGCCCAGGATCGGGAAGAGTTACCCTTTAACCGGGCCGAGCGTTCCTGGGTTTACCGGGCAGCCAAGAATATCGACAGCACCGTTGCCTTTGGATCGACGCGTAACGTAGAGCCTGCCGGTTCGGTTCATTTTGTAAACTGCCCATATCCGACCCAGCGTGAAGATGCAGTGCCAATTGGAAACGTAACCATTGGGGAAGCTTGCAGGAAACCCTATACGACGCATTCGCTTTTCCATATTTCGGGAATGAGTTTCGGTGCCATTTCAAAGCCGGCGGTACTGGCGTTGTCCAATGGAGCGCGGATGGCCGGTTGCTGGATGTCTACCGGTGAAGGCGGCTTGTCACCCTATCACCTGGAGGGCGGTGCGGACATCGTTTTCCAGATAGGTACGGCCAAGTACGGTGTGCGAGACCTTGACGGCAACCTGAACGATGACAAATTGCGGGAAATAGCGGAAATCGAACAGGTTAAAATGTTTGAAATCAAGCTTGCCCAGGGCGCAAAACCGGGCAAGGGTGGCATGTTGCCAGGTGGCAAGGTCACACCCGAGATAGCGGCCATCAGGGGTATTGCCCCGGGGACCGATTCGATAAGCCCGAACCGGCACCAGGATATCCGTAGCGATGATGACCTGCTCGACATGATTGTTCATGTGCGCGAAGTTACCGGCAAACCGGTTGGCATAAAGACAGTGATAGGCTCCGCCAAGACCATGGATGGACTATGCACAAGAATCCTGGAACGTGGCATTGATTGCGCCCCCGATTTTTTCGTGGTCGATGGCGCCGAAGGCGGTACGGGAGCAGCTCCGCAAAGCCTGATTGACTATATGGGCTTGCCGTTAAAAGAAAGCCTGCCGCTGGTGGTCGACAAGTTAAATGAATACGGTTTACGTCAGCGGGTTAAAGTAATTTGTTCCGGTAAGATGATAATTCCATCCAACGTGGCGTGGGCGCTATGCATGGGTGCCGATTTTGTCGTTTCTGCTCGTGGCTTTATGTTTGCTTTGGGCTGCATCCAGGCATTGCAATGCAACAAGAACACCTGCCCAACTGGCATCACTACGCATAACAAGGAACTGCAAAAAGGGCTTAACCCAGCAAATAAAGCCGTGCGAGTGATGAATTACGAGAAGAACATGGAATACGAGGTTGGCGTTATTGCCCACTCCTGCGGTGTAAAGGAACCTCGGCAGCTTAAGCGCGAGCACGCACGAATTGTCGGTGATTATGGGCTTTCTGTTCCGTTGAATGTCCTTCACCCGGACGTCAAACCGGCAAAATTGAAAATAAAAACCGAGGCTGGTGCCGGCGCTTAACCTTCGAAGGGTATATCGGTTATACGATTTCCGGGTTTTCTGCGGCGATCGGGCATAATTGCAGACGATCTTCGAGAGCCTCGCCGGTCCCTGAATTTTCTGCGTTGCTCCTTGCGCCTTTCCTTGTGGGGGAGGGTTATCTCCCAGGCTTCATCCATGTTTTGAATCGAACAAATGGCCCCGGCGCTGGCCAATGCTTCCCGGTATTTCAATGCCGCCTGCCTGGTCAAGTCTTGCTTGACTACCACGGGCCAGGGCGACATCAGCTTGGCCAGTTTGGCCGTGTGCTCATGGTTATCCATTTTCAGGTTGAACATTGCAGCCAGTTTTTTCGCTACTTCCTCAGTATTGTAACCATCGGTTATTTTACCGCTGAATATTATGCGATAACGTACATCTCTCATTTCTGTTTAATACCGAAACTTTCATTTAACGGGTTATCATTTTAAAGCAAATATGGGTCGTTTAGCCAACCTGGTGCGAGTTATAACGATCAAATTTCCTATACGAATTGCTTCGGGTATACTAACCGCCCTTTCAGGAACCTGCGGCGACGCGGCCTGATCAGGCTGTATAAAATAAGGTAATAAAAACCGGTTTGCAGAGCCAGCCCGGACGAGTATCCCGAAGAGTAAATAGTACCAATGAATCTAAGATTATTATTATCCGAACAGGTAAAACGGGCAATGTCCAGGGCCGGTTTACCCGGTGATTGTGCGCCCATGGTTACCCGGAGTACGAAACCCGAGTTTGGCGATTACCAGGCAAATGGCGCCTTGCCAGCCGCAAAAAAATTGAAAACTGCCCCCAGGGCGATTGCGGGCCAGATTATCGATCACCTGGCGTCGGTAGATATTTTCGAAAAAATAGAAATAGCCGGCCCTGGCTTTATCAATTTTCATTTAAATCGCGAATGGCTGTCGAAGCAATGCTCGGTGGCCCTGAAAGATGAGCATCTGGGAATTACCCGTCGAAACAAGCCGGCCACTGTTGTGGTCGATTATTCGGGCCCCAATTTAGCCAAAGAGATGCACGTGGGCCACCTGCGAAGTACTATCATTGGCGATTGCGTAGTGCGCGTGCTCGAGTTTGTCGGTGACAAGGTCATCCGCCAGAATCATATGGGTGACTGGGGTACACAGTTCGGTATGTTAATTGCCGAGCTGGAAGAAACGCTGAGTAGCGAAACAGATTTGGCCATGGAACTGGCAGATCTTGAGTCCTTTTACCAGCGAGCAAAGTTACATTTTGACGCCGATCCTGCGTTTGCAGATAAAGCCAGATCCAATGTAGTCAAGCTGCAATCGGGCGACGCACATTGCCAGGATCTTTGGCGACAGTTTATCGACGTCTCGGTTGAACACAGCGAAGAAATCTACCGCCGCCTGAATGTTACGCTCGGGCATGAACATATCTACCCGGAGAGTAAATACAACGATGACTTGCCCGCTGTCGTCGCCGATCTCAAGGCGCAGGGGCTGGCGGTCAAAGACCAGGGTGCCGAGGTGGTATTCCTTGATGAATTCGCCGACAAGGACGGCAAACCGTCACCTGTCATCGTGCAAAAATCGGATGGTGGCTACCTTTATGCGACTTCTGACCTGGCCGCTTTGCGGTATCGAAATGATGTGCTGGCGGCCGACCGGGTGCTTTATTTTGTCGATGCTCGCCAGACCCTGCATTTGCAGCAGGTGTTTACCATTGGTCGAAAGGCAGGGTTAGCCAGGGAAGGCGTTCAGCTTGAACATCTGGCCTTCGGGACAATGATGGGGCAAGATGGCAAACCGTTTAAAACCAGGGCGGGTGGAAGTGTCAAACTTGCGCACCTTCTGGACGAAGCCGTTGAAAGGGCCCGCAAGCTGGTCATCTCCAAGAACCCGCAAATGACCGGGGAAACCAGCCTGGAAGTCGCAAGAAAAGTTGGTATTGGTGCGGTAAAGTACGCCGACCTTTCGAAGAATCGCACCAGCGATTACATTTTTAACTGGGATTCGATGCTGAGTTTTGATGGTAATACCGCGCCTTACCTGCAGTATGCCTATACCCGGATCCGGAGTATCTTTCGCAAAGCGCAGATTGACCCACGGACATTGATATCCGGAAAGATAATTGTAGAGGCGGATAACGAGCGCGCCATTGCCCTGAAAATGCTGCAGTTTGAAGAAGTTATCGAACAGGTTGCAAGGGATTGCAGCCCGCATTTCCTGTGTACTTATTTGTACGAACTGGCAAGCGAGTTCATGCGCTTTTACGAAGCCTGTCCGATACTCAAAGAGGGCATCGAACCCGAGACCCGTGATAGCCGGCTAGAACTTTGTTATTTGGCCGAAAGGACGTTGTCGACCGGTCTGGACCTGCTGGGCATCGAAGTCATGGAAAGAATGTAGTCTCATCGATACGCACGAAAATTCGTTGTCCCTGCTAAATCAAGGGCTTCTGCCTGTGCCCTGATAAAGGGGCAAGCCCCGGTTTAAAAGCCGATCATGGTCAAGCCAAAAAAAACAGGTAAATGCAATCGAAAATGGGTTAATCTAGCAAACACATCTGTTTCAACAACAAATAAATACAGAGGCCCATCATGCTAATCGGAGTTCCAAAAGAGATAAAGAATCACGAATACCGCATCGGTTTAACGCCTGCTGGAGTGAAGGAACTAGTTGCCAACGGTCATCAGGTGATGATTGAAACTAACGGCGGCAAAGCCATTGATTTCACGGACGAACACTATATTGCGGCAGGTGCAACCATCAGTAATACACCGGAAGAAATATTTGCTTCCGCAGAAATGATCATCAAGGTCAAAGAACCGCAGCCGAATGAATGCAAGATGCTGCGCGAGGGCCAACTGCTTTATACCTATTTGCACCTGGCACCAGACCCCGGGCAAACGGAGCTGCTGGTGGCTTCCGGCGCAACCTGTATTGCCTACGAAACGGTTACCGATGGCCGGGGCGGATTGCCATTGCTGGCGCCCATGAGTGAAGTCGCCGGCCGAATGTCTATCCAGGCAGCGGCGCATCACCTGGAAAAAGCCCAGGGTGGATCCGGTGTGCTGCTCGGTGGCGTTCCGGGTGTGACCCCGGGCAGGGTGCTTATCATTGGCGGCGGCGTTGTCGGCACCAACGCGGCTAAAATGGCGGTGGGCATGGGTGCTGATGTTACCCTGCTGGATCGATCACTTAATCGCCTGCGCGAGCTGGACGATATTTTCGGTAACAGTATCAAGACAGCCTATTCTACCGTCGATGCCATCGATAAATTCTCTGCCACCGCCGATGTCATTATTGGCGGCGTGCTTATTCCCGGTGCTGCTGCGCCCAAACTGGTTCGCAAAGAACATCTTTCAAGGATGCGTGCCGGGTCCGTGATCGTCGACGTTGCCATTGACCAGGGCGGCTGTTTTGAAACCTCGAAAGCGACCACTCATCGAGACCCAACCTATGTCGTCGATGACATTATTCACTACTGCGTGGCCAACATGCCCGGTGGTGTCGCGCGTACCTCGACGATTGCCCTGAATAATGCAACCATGCCCTTTTCCGTGGCGCTGGCCAACAAGGGGCCTAAACAGGCCCTGCTCGAAAACGCAAACCTGTTAAATGGCCTGAATGTCCATCGCGGCATGGTTACCTACAAGGCAGTTTCGGATGCCCTGGGCTACCCTTACGTGCCGGCAGTAGAAGCCCTGAATAGCTGAAAGCCAACGGAATCAAGGGGTGACGGGAATCCGTACCTGTCACCCATATTAAATCATCCCCGGTTGTAACCAGCCGGTATAACGAAAGGTTTATATTCAGTCGTTGGTTTTCGCATGTTCGAGCAGCCAGCTTTTGATATGGTCTATATCCGGTTTGTTTGCATTTACCTCGTACTGGTTCAGCCCGGCTAATTCGTGCGGGAATATCAGCCAGTCATTGGTGGCATGAATATAGTAATCGGGCTCGAAATCAACCCGGCTAATTTCCGGTTTGAAATACAGGGTGGCCACACGGATCTGTTCGGGGGTGTTCTTCCTGCATTTGAGTTTTATCTGCCGGATAATTTCCTGGATGCTGTGACCGGTATCATGCACATCATCGATAATCAGCAATGAATCTTCGGCATTAATATTGTCGACGATATAATCCAGGCCGTGCACGCGAACCCTGTTTTTGCGTTTACCTATACCGGTGTAGGAAGACGTGCGTATTGAAATATGATCCGAGGGCACGCCGCAGAATTCGAGTAATTCCTGAACGGCAATACCTACAGGGGTACCGCCTCGCCATACGCCGATAATAAAGCTCGGCCTGAAACCGCTTTCCAGTATTTTGATACCCAGCTCAAAGGAATCGCGTAATAATTGCCGGGCTGTGATATAAGTTTTATTTTGCATAAGCACACTCACGGATACAGGTTTCACGGCCCGTCGAGGGCCACATTTCCATCACCAGAGTATAGAACAGGCTAGCCGGGACTGAATGAATACTAAAAATAATAATCATGCGGATTCCGCTCTTGCGATCAAGGGCGAGTATATCGAACTATACAAGCTGCTAAAGGCCGCTAATCTGGCGTCAAGCGGTGGTGAAGCCAAGTATTTTATTGCCGAGGGCCAGGTGCGAGTTAATGGCGCTATCGAGTCAAGAAAACGAAAAAAAATAAGTGTCGGAGACCGGGTAGCGTTTAACGGTCAAACCATAGACGTTATCCGGTCTAAAGATGACTAACGATTGACGGGCACCCCTTATGCCCGGCTAATGTATCGGGTTCGCTATCGCGGGCTTTACTGACGGGGATAACGATCGCTAATGGTCAGGAAACCATCCTCATCGAGGCTGCCTTTGTTACCGGTGACAAACCAGCGATTACCATCGATTTCCCTGATTACCCTGGCTGTTTTTTCGGGGTTGTTAAGGTAACCCAGCATCACCTGGGCCCCACCGATAAGAATCATACCTTTGGTCCCCGTAGGTAATTCCTCTAATGTTTTGGGGTCGACTATTTTAAAATTGGAACCGGGCAAGGCCATGCCAACCGTGCCGGGTTTGCCGCCAACCTGGACTTTCCAGTAATTAAGGTCCAGCGTGTCAGGCAGGTTCACGCTGGCGACGGGTGTCGTTTCGGTGGTGCCATAACCCTCCAGGATATCCTTGTTGAACTTTGCCTTGAAGGCGTCCCGAACACCGAGTCTCAGTTTTTCTCCACCCGCTACCACCACACGCAGGCTGCCAAGCATCAGCGGGTGTACCTTCTCGTTGCGTATAAACAAACGCAGGTAGGTCGTTGTACTACAGAGCACTGTTACCCTGTATTTTGCAATTGCCCTGGCAATATTCAGAACCTGCGTGGGCTCGTCGTGGTAGACAATGGGTAAGCCTTCGATCAGCGGCATAAACTGAGTCACGGTTAACCCAAAAGGGTGAAACATGGGCAGCGAAGCCATGATAACGTCCTGCTCCTGGGTGTTAAGCACATCGGAAACCTGTTTCAGGTTAGCCATGATATTGCGGTGGCTTAGCATAACGCCGTTGGTGGGTCCGTCGGGAGAACCGGTAAAAAGGATAGCCGCCGCTGAATTTGCGTCGACCGGGTGACAATAGAGCCGTTTCAAACCCCAGGCCGGCAACAGCCTGACCGCGGTCAATGTGCTCAGCCTTTCTGTTTTACCAATACCGAGATTAAGCTCGTCCAGGCAAACCACACGGATACCCGCCAGCACCGGAGTCAGGTGCGTGCCTTTTTTTTCCAGTTTTTCCAGAAAAGATTTTGTTGTGTAAACGGTGCGAATTTCAGCCTCTTCAATAGCTGCCCTAATCAGTTCATCACTCACCGTATAGTTCAGGTTTACCGCGGTTTTACCACACAACAGGGTGGCCATATTGGCCAATATGGCATCAATGCCGGTGGGGAGTATCAGCCCGATATTAAGCTGGGAGCTGTTTTTACGAATACGCCGCGAGAAAGCTATTCCCCGGGCAAGTGACTGGTTCGCGGACAACATGGTTCCCGACGAGTCGACTATCATCATGTCATTGCCCAGGCGCTTGACGGTTTCGATCCAGGCGTGTGGAAGGCTGGGCAGGGTGTTTACATATTCCTGCCACGAGCTAATTGACAGGTCCAGTACGCGACGCTTGAGTACGTCAGCTTTAATATCCCTGGGCAAGGGTTTGCCAAAGGCAACAATAATATGCATGCCGAGTAAGTGACTGCGAATACTTTTCAGCTTCCGGGATGAACGGGAAAACTGGCTGCCCCAGAGGCCACGCAGGTAAAAAGGCAGTATCACTACATGCTGATTCGCCTCGGCGCAGGCTCTTTCATAGCCGCGCCTGAATTCACCGAGGTGACCATTCCGACTGATAGAACCTTCCGGGAAAAGACAAACCACGTGGCCTTTATTGAGCAACCCGCTAACCTGTTGCAAGGATTTGCCACTGCCCGAACCGGGTGCGATGGGAATGGTGCCAAATAACCTGAAAAACCAGTTCAAATACCAGCGATCATAGATATTTTTGAGCATGACAAAATGTACCGGGCGTGGACTGGCTATCTGGACAATGGCCCAGTCAACCCAGCTGATATGATTGCCAAGCAGGAGTACGCCTCCGTCCTCGGGCATATTTTTAAGACCCTGGACGTTAACCTTGTACAAACCGGAAACCAGCGCCCCCAGGACCAGCCGGACCAGACTTTGGGGTAATTTATAGATGGTATATCCGCTGCCAAGAATTGCAGCGATCGCAGTCAGGACCAGGATGTTTTTTCCGCCCAGACCGGCGAGAGAGAATACAACTGTCAACGTCAGTGCGCTGAACATGCAGATATTCTGGACCAGGTTGTTGGCCGCAAGTACCTTGCCAATTTCATTTTCGCGGGCATAAAACTGGATCAACGCGTTGAGCGGGACAACAAATAATCCTCCCGTTATGCCGATAAACAGGAAATTAGCCACGTGCCCGGGAACGGACGTAATATTGGGCAGCATAAGTAGTCCCAGGCCAAGACCGGTAGCACCCATGGGGATCAATCCGGTTTCGATATGATGACGTGACCAGCGGGCCGCCAGGGAAGCGCCAATGGCAATGCCGACACCGGTCGCCGCCAGTGTGCCCTGTATCGTAACCGTGTTGAAAACACCCATCGTTTCCTTGGCAAAGGCAGGAAATGACGCAAGCAACACCTGGCCGACCGACCAGAATACGGCAAGACCGATCATTGACAGGCGTATGGTTTCACGCGAAATGACCGGTACCAGGTCTTCAACGACCAGTCCGCCCCTGATATAGGCTTTCCAGTTGAACCGGCTGGCTTCGTCTTTCTCTTCTTTCCTTGGTAGCTGGTAAGCCAAAACGAGTTGGAACAGGCTGTTAATTATCAGCAGCCAGCCGACCGGCGCTATGGCTTTTAGAATATCACTTGAATCGGTTGAACTGGCCGGGTAAAGGGATTCGAAAAAGATCGAGAAAGTAAAGGTTCCAAGCAATATGGCAACGATGGTAACCGCTTGTACGTAACCATTGGCTTCGCCGAGATTGTCCTTGCCAAACAGTGATTTAATATAACCGTACTTGGCTGGCGAGTAGAAAGCCGATTGAACAGCCAGCAAAAAGGTCATCACGAATGCCGGCCAGAACCAGCCCAGGTAATAACAGGCAGTAATTGCAATGGTGAGGACAACGGCTGCACAGGCGGTAAAACGTATTACCCGGTTTTTGGGGTATTTGTCGGCGACGAAGGCACTCGGGCTAAATAGCAGAATAAAGGGTAGCAGGATCAGGCCATTCAGAATGGCCGTTAAAATTATTTGCGTATCGCCGTCGTAGACCTTGAACACTGTATTTTGGACGGTGATCTTGTGTCCAAGGTCGATAAAAGCGTTAAGGAAAACGACCAGCAAGTAGGGGATGGCGCCTCTGATTTTTCTTAGGGTCATGGCTTTCAATGGTTCCCTGGAGTGACGTCTGGAAACATATTTGCGTTAATCCCTGCCTGTATTATTCAAGATGCGCGGCTCATTGCCTTTCCGGCAACATTACCAGCTTGTCCAGCATGGCACTGAAATCGATGCCCTGGAGTTTGCCCTGAATCCTCGCTTGTTTGCGGATTCGGCGCATCGACGGGTAAGGCTGTCTCGAGGCAAACAGAATAATATTCTGAAAATCTGCCACTTCCAATATGGCTACACAAGGCAGGGATTGCCTCAAACTGACCAGCAGTCTTGTTAATTCCTGCTGATCAATCGCCAGTATGTTGATGCTCAAAATCCCTTTAGTGGCAAGGCGTGCCGCGCAATCCTTGAAAAAGCCTCCCTCAAAAAGACAGTCCGGTATGCAACTACCATCAAACAGGTCGCAAAGGATCATGTCGTAGGTTTCTGTATCAATTGATACAAAAGCCTCGGCATCGATAATGTGGATTTTAGAATTGGTTTGCGTGGGGAAATGCTTTTGCATGATATCGAGCATTTCACGCCGGTTATCAACGGAAACAATTTTCAACCGGGGTGCCACTTCCTCAAAGAAACGGACGAACATGCCGCCACCCAAGCCAAGGTTTAACAGCTTATCCGGATAAGGAGCCAGGCATAAGGCCAGCAGCATTGCGCGTGAATATGGCAACATCAGGTTATGCGGGTCATTTAGCGACATAACCGCCTGGATAGCATCGCCACCCTGGTGCAACCAGCGAATATCATTCAACTGGCGAACTTCAATACTGCCGACCGGATTATCCAGCTTGCAGATCAGTGAGCCGGTTGTTGGCGTTAACTTCTGAAGTTGCTGGGCTTGAATCAAAAGAGTCTCTCAACAGGCATTGGCTTATAAACCTGAATTTTATCAGCCAGTGTGACAGGTGTCTTGGCAGAAATGCTAGATGGGGTCACTCATGCTGCGTGTGTCGACACGCCTGCCCAGGCGTTCGCCGATCATTTTTTTCAGACGTTGAACCGTTTTATCATCGTAGCCCATGGTTTCGAAATAACGTGCCGATAATCCTTGCCAGATAGTCGGCCATTGCTGTTCGTGGCAGGCACGGTATATGGTGGCCAGGTCTTTTGCCTGCAGGTAACTGCTGGCAGAACGTTTACATTTGCCCCTGGGAGAGTCGATCCAGAAAACTTTCGCCGATTCAATATCATCTGGCTGCTTTACCATGATGTTTCGAAAATGAAGATCAAAATGATAAAAGTGGGCCTTGTGGGCCGTTGCCAGCATATCCGACAGCTGATCAAAAACCGATGCCAGTAATGCCTTGTTTTCGCGAAATTCGGGCTGCTGGCATAAATGTACCAGGTCCTGGGCGTCGCTGATTTCCCGGGTAATAATTAAAGAGCTGCGATGAAACCCTAAAGGACTATAGGCTCCGGCAGCAATGACTTCCGGCCCCGGTATACCGCAATCTTGCCAGTAAAGGTAACTTTTCATTTCCACCAGTGCACGCGGCACGCGAGGGTACATGTACCTTGGTGAGAATGGATACTGGTATCGCTTGACATAGACACGGAAATCTTCGCTATCCAGCTGCCAGCGGTCTCGCCAGGTGGTGTTCTTGCCGGAATCATTGATGACTTCACCCTTGCCCAGGGTTAACAACTGTGCATAGGTATTAATATTTTTCTGTTGAAACCAGGACTGGTATTTCGGGGAAATATATAACATAGGGTTGAGAATAACATCGATTCAGATCTTTCTCAGCAAAGGCTAAGCTGTTAACCGGCGAATTTTTATAATGGTTATTCATGTTTTGTAATTGGCTTTTTTAATACATTGAAGTGTAATCTGTAAGCCAGTGTTTGCCATCGAGATACTGATAGACAGAATAAAGCGTTAAACCATTAACCGATAAAATAACGAGGAAAATAATGAGAGACTGGGTCAACCAGGCAATAACCCGAATAGAAGCCGACTTCAAACGATCTTCAGATACGCACTTGTTCAAGGTTGAGTTGCACGCGGCAAAAAACATCGCCCTTTACCTTAAAGACGAATCCACGCATCCCACCGGAAGCCTCAAGCATCGTTTGGCGCGTTCCCTGTTCTTGTATGGCCTGTGTAATGGCCTGATTAAAGAAAATACGCCTATTATCGAATCCTCGTCCGGAAGCACGGCTATCTCGGAAGCCTATTTTGCAAAGTTGCTTGATCTGCCTTTTATCGCGGTGGTGCCCAAAGGTACTTCCAGGGAGAAAATCGACAAAATTACTTTCTACGATGGCCGGTGTCACTTTGTCGAGCCCAGGGATATTTATTCCGAATCTGCAAGGCTTGCAGCCGAGATGGGCGGGCATTATATGGACCAGTTTACTTATGCCGAACGTGCCACGGACTGGCGTGGAAACAACAATATAGCCGAATCCATTTTTTCGCAGATGAGCATGGAGCCTGCCCCGATACCCGACTGGGTTGTAGTAGGCGCCGGGACAGGCGGGACGTCGGCTACCATCGGTCGATTTATTCGCTACAAGTGCCTGTCAACGAAACTGTGTGTGGCTGATCCGGAAAATTCGGTGTTCTTCGATTACTTTCAAACCGGGGATGCGACCCTGGTTTCCGAACACAGTTCAAGAATCGAGGGTATCGGCAGGCCGCGTGTCGAGCCATCATTTGTTTCGTCTATTGTGGACAGGATGATCCAGGTACCCGATGTGGCATCCTACGCCACCATACATTTCCTGGAAAAATTGCTAAACCGTCGCTGCGGGGGTTCAACGGGCACCAACGTCTACGCGGCATTCCAGATTATTGCCGAGATGATTGCGCAGAACCAGGAGGGCAGTGTTGTGTCGATGATCTGCGACGCCGGGGAACGATACCTGAATACCTATTACAGCGAGCAATGGCTCGAGGACAAGGGCTTCGATATAGCGCCGTACCTCGGGCAACTGGAAGAGTTCTACGAGACAGGTGTGATGGGGCCCGTTTGAGCGCCCGGTATGTCATTTTCACACGAGGCTATCCGCTTCCCGGGTCCAGCTAGATAACCGGGAACAATTCATTCGCTTCTAAAAGTGATAGACGCTGGCCATCGACCAGCGTCGTCTCAACAGGCTATTGCATGTCGTTCAGCAGTTTGCGCATTGCCTCGGACAAGGTGTCTTCGGCAGCTTTATGGTCTCCGGCATTGTGTTGCTCGAGTCCCTTATCACGCAGTTTGGTGATTTCCGACTTCTGTTCTTCGGTTAGTTTGGCCTTGGCAAGACCCGCATCGATTGCCTTGGCGTCGGCAGGGCAATGGAAAGCGAATGCTGAAGAGGAAAGGAAAAGCATGACAAAAGCAAAAATTAAACGTTTCATTCGTATCACTCCTTTTGATGACGGTCGGTATGAATCCAATAACCGACTTGAATTACGGACAAATAATCCAGTTATTTCCGAATGGGTTTACTATTATATCATCCTGAATAAACGTGTGTGAAATCCTAAAATAACCTGACTGATCCGGTTACAAGCGGGATGGATATCGATGCCCGTGAACGGCCTATCGTTAACGGCTCCGGGGAAACATACCTGTACTTGTGCCAAAATATTAGCCGGTTGTCTTCAACCTCGGATTGCGTTTATAGTTTCTTTTGATGGATAAAGGAAAAGAGATCTTATGTCGCATATCTACATAATTCACGAAAACAATGAATGGACAGAGCCATTGACCGAGCAGCTTAAACAACTGGACCTTCCATACCATGAATGGTTTCTGGACGAAGGGCATCTGGATCTGCAAGAGTCACCTCCGGCAGGTGTTTTCTATAATCGCATGAGTGCCTCATCGCACACCCGCGGACACCGGTATGCGCCGGAATATACAGCCGCTGTACTGGCCTGGCTGGAAGGCCATGGGCGGCGCGTGATGAATTCGGGTCGTGCCCTGCAGCTCGAGGTCAGTAAAGTCGCCCAGTACGAGGCGTTACGTGTACATGGAATTCGCACACCACATACGGTTGCGGCCATTGGCAGCAAGGCGATTATGGCGGCCTCGCAAGCCTTCGAGGGACCCTTTATCACCAAGCATAACCGCGCCGGGAAAGGCCTGGGCGTCAAATTGTTCAGGTCCAGCGAGGCGCTTGAGGAATACGTTTTCGGTCCCGATTTCGAGGGCTCGATCGACGGAATCACCCTGATTCAGCAATACATAGAAGCGCCGGAACCTTTTATTACCCGCTGCGAGTTTGTCGGCGGCAAATTTATCTATGCCGTGCGTGTTAATACGTCCGAGGGCTTTGAATTATGTCCTGCCGACGTGTGCCAGATCGACGATGCTTTTTGCCCGACTACCGAGACAAGCACATCCAGGTTTGAAATCATTGCAGGGTTCGAGCACCCTGTCCTCGACAACTACCAGCGTTTCCTGAAGGCTAACAGTATCGATATTGCCGGTATTGAATTTATCAGTGATGCCAATAATAATATTTTTACCTACGATGTTAATACCAACACGAATTACAACCCGCAGGCCGAAGCGAAGGCAAAGATATCGGGGATGCGTGCAGTCGCGAATTTCCTTGGCGAGGAATTGAATCGCCTTAATGCAGCGGGTTAAGTCAGGCTGTTTATTCGCTCAGCCCTGTGTTATTGGTGTTCAGGCTCTTTTCTATCACCAGCGCCATAATTTCAGCTCCTACGTTCAGGTCGGCAGGGCGCCCAAACCATTTGTGGCGAAGACGCCCTAGCGCACGAATGCCATACTGCCGCCGATGCGGCTTCTCGAGGTGGAGACCTTCGGCCGCGGCGGCCTCATCCACTACGCCTACAACCTGTCCCGGGCGCTCGCCGTGCGCGGCCACGAGGTGACCCTGGTGACCACCGAGGGCTGGGAGCTCGCCGGCCGGGCGCGGCCGCCGGCCAACCTGCGCCTGGTCGAGATGCTCGGTCGGTTCTCGCGACGGCCCCGACCCGGCTGGCCGGCCTTCGCCCTGCGGCTCGCCCGCCGCTTCGAGGCGGTGATCGACGCGCTGGCGGTGGCCCGCCTGGCCCGCCGCCTGCGGCCCGACGCGGTCCACCTGCACTGCACCAACTCGATCGCCCTGGTCCATGTCGTGCTGCTGCGCTTGCTGCGCCTGCCCCTGGTGGTGACGGCGCACGTGGTCACGCCGCACGAGCCGATGCCGCTCGCGGGCGCCGTCTGGGGACGCATCCACCGGCTCGCCCACCTGGTGATCGCCCACTCGCGGTTCGACCGCCGGCGCCTGCGAGACGAGCTCGCCGTCGCCGAGGACCGGCTGGAGGTGATCCCCCACGGCGAGTACGGCTTTTTCGCCGGCACCGGCGAATCTCCCGACCGGCAGACGGCGCGGGCCGGCCTGGGCCTGTCGGCGGAGGACGAGGTGGCGCTGTTCTTCGGCTACATCCGGGAGTACAAGGGACTCGACGTGCTGCTCGACGCCTGGCCCGCGGTGGCCGAGGCCCGGCCCAGGTCGCGACTGATGGTGGCCGGCGACCCGGTGCGTCTCGAGCCGGCGCGGCGGCGTGAGCTCGAGGACCGGGCGGAACGGCTGGGCGCGGTCCACCGCTTCGGCTACGTGCCGTTCGACGACGTGTCTCGCTACTTCGCCGCCGCCGACCTGCTGGTCATGCCCTATCGCCGGATCAGCCAGTCGGGGGTGCTCTACCTCGCCCTGGCCCCTGGGCCTGCCGGTGGTGGCCACGCGGGTGGGGGCGCTGCCCGAGACGCTGCGCGACGGCGAGGAGGCCCTGCTGGTGCCGCCCGAGTCGCCCGTCGCCCTGGCCGAGGCGCTGGCTCGGGCGCTGGGCGACGCCGAGCTGCGCCGGCGCCTCGCCGACGGCGGCCGCCGCGTCGCCCGCGAGCACTCCTGGCCGGCCATCGCCGAGCGCACCGAAGCCGCCCTGGGCAGGCTGCTCGCCGATCAGCGCGACAGCAGCTGAAGCAGGCGGCGCTCGATCCCGTCGGGCCGGCCCTGGAGCCGCCAGAGGGCGTACTGGACGCCGCAGAAGACCGCGCCGCCCACCACGATCCGCAGCAGCAGCGACTCCCAGGTGCCGGTCTCGGCGAGCAGGCCCAACGGCTGGACCGCGGCCAGCGCCAACACGCTGCCGACCATCGCGGCGGCGGCGCCCAGCGGCCGCGCCAGCTGGACGAGGATCTCGCCGATGCCGATGCCCACGGTGCGGCGCAGCATCCAGGCGTTGAGGTAGGAGTACAGCACGCCGGCGACGACGATGCTCCAGATCGTGCCCGTCAGGCCGTAGAGCGCCGTGCCGGCGATGAACGCCGGCAGGTGGACCAGCGCGTAGACCAGGCTGACCTGGAACAGCATGCGGGTCCTGCCCAGGGCCATGACGCACGGCAGGGTCATGGACAGGGTGGCGCGCAGGCCGAGATAGGGCGTCAGCACGGCGAGCAGCGGCACGATGGCGGCCCACCGGTCGCCCAGCGCCAGGGGCACGAAGTCGGCGGCCACCAGGGCGAAGCCGCAACCCGCCGGCAGGCTGAGGCTGCCCAGAACGTTGATCGACTCGCGGACCACCCGGCGCAACCGTCGCGGGTCGCCGACGAGCTCGCTGAACGAGGGGAAGAGCACCCGCTGCAGCGGGCTGACGAGCTCGGCGGTGGGCAGCGCGCCGATGCGCTGGGTCATGAAGTACAGCCCGGCGTCGGCGACTCCCAGCAGCCGGCCGACAATCAGCTTGTCGGTCTGCATCGACAGGGTGGTGACGATGGTGGTCAGCGACAGCCAGCCGCTGAAGCCGAAGATGTCGGCGAACCGGGCCAGCGACGGCCGCGGCCGGTAGGGCCGCAGGAGGTAGCTCAGGGCCAGGCTG
>CAMYIF010000005.1 GCA_947258415.1 uncultured Pseudomonadales bacterium | reverse complement strand
AGCTATCGTTGCCCTGTTGTTTGCGCGTGCATTAAAATCGCCTACGCTGGACGTCGAGCAACTGGCACGCAATGGTGTCCTGTTGCAGGCCGAGCCAAAAGCACTGCAGCCTTTCACCCTGATTGACCACAGGGGGCAGGCTTTTACTCAGGCACGGCTTGAAGGAAAATGGAGCCTGGTTTTCTTCGGTTATACCTATTGCCCGGATATTTGCCCGACAACCCTGGCGTTGCTCAATCAACTGCACACCCGGTTGCAGGACACCGGGCTCGATGACCAGATACAAACCATCATGGCAACGGTTGATCCGGCTCGCGATACACCCGAAAAACTGGCCAAGTACGTGGGTTATTTCAACCCGGCTTTTATCGGGGTTACCAGTGATGCCGTTGAGCCAATCTATAATTTCGCGATTGACCTGAACAGTATTTTTGCAAAAGTGGTGACCGATGAAAGCGGCGATTACCTGATGGATCACAGCGCCTATATTTTGCTGATCAATCCGCAAGCGAAATTCCACGCGTTTTTCAAAATACCTCACAGGGTCCCGGTTCTGGAAAACAGCCTCAAGCAGATTATCAATTCTTATTAGCCTGCCGGGTTTCCGGTGTCAGGTTGGTTTGGAAATCCTGGCCGGGAGCGCGTAGACGCAAAGAAAAATAAGGGTCGCGCTGATCACGATAGAGGGCCCGGTAGCCGTATCAAATGTTGCCGAGGCAAACAGACCCATGGCCACTGCCATGCAGCCGAGTACGCTGGCCGAAAGGGCCATGCTTTCAGGAGTCAGCGCCAGTCGCCGGGCCGCTGCCGCGGGAATAATCATTAATGAGGTGATTAACAGTACCCCGACGACTTTCATGGCCAGGGCAATAACGATAGCGATTAGCAGCATCATTAACAGGCGCAGCGCGGCAACGGGATAACCCTCGGCCTCGGCCAGTTCCTCATCAATGCATATGGCGAGCAAGGGGCGCCAGAATACCAGCAGTAGCGCCGCGCAAACAAGTACGCTGATATAGATCCACATTAAATCGGTGGAGGTAACGGTCAACAGGTCACCGAAAAGATAAGCCATCAGGTCCAGCCGAATATCGAGCAAACCAATGAAGATAATGCCCAGGGAGAGCGTGCTGTGCGCCAGGATTCCCAGCAAGGTGTCGGTGGAAATAATGCGTCGTTGCTGGAGCGAAACCAGGGTAACCGCCAGTAATACACAACAAAGGATAATGGCGATATTCAGGTTGATATCCAGCGCGATACCCAGCGCTATGCCAAGCAAAGCCGAATGTGCCAGCGTATCGCCAAAATAGGACATACGTCGCCAGACAACAAACGAGCCCAATGGTCCGGCTATAAGAGCAACACCGATACCAGCCAATAATGCATTCCAGATAAAATCAGCCATCCCGGTTACCCTTGCTGAATGCGGAATTACTTTCTTCCTCCTGGCCCTGGCGCGGGTGCTCAGGAATGATGTTTCCATGCTCGTCATGGACATGGTCGTGATGGTGTGCGTAGACGGCCAGACCGTCGGCCTTTTCCAGGCCAAATAATTCACGGTAGGCCGGGTCGTTACTGACATATTCCGGGTGACCCGAACAGCACACATGATGGTTCAGGCAGACCACCCTGTCGGTAGCCGACATGACCAGGTGTAAATCGTGGGAAATCATCAATACAGCGCATTGATATTGAACCCGGATTTCAGTAATCAGGTTATATAACTCGGCCTGGCCATTAATGTCGACGCCCTGGGCGGGTTCGTCCAGAACCAGCAATTGCGGCTGGCGCAATAAAGCCCTTGCCAGCAAAACGCGCTGCAGTTCGCCCCCTGACAAGGCCTGCATGGGATGGTGTGCCAGGTGAGCTATATTTACCTGATCGAGCACCCTTGAAACTTTTTGGGGGCTGGCTTTCTTTGAGATTGACAGGAAGCTTTTTACGTTCAGGGGGATAGTGTTTTCAATGTGCAGCTTTTGCGGCATGTAACCGATGCGCAAACCCTTTTGCTTTCGAAAATACCCGGACGTGGGTTTGATCAAACCGAGCACGACTTTCACCAGAGTGGTTTTCCCGGCGCCATTGGGGCCAATAAGCGAAACGATTTCATTGTCAGAAATAGATAAATCAATATGGTCAATAATGGACTTGCCCGAGAGGGTTACCCCGACATGTTCGAGTTCAATTAATGTACCTGGTTGGATCATAAGGTCTGAATTCCTGTCACGATGATCAAGAATTATGAGCGATTATTCTGGCAGGGACGGCAAAGCCCGGTTATTTCGATGGTTTCGTTGTCGATATGAAAACCATAATGCGATGCGTTATCCCGTATCGCGCTGTTGATCGACCCGGAAACCAGTTCCAGTGCAACCCCGCACTGGTGGCATAAAAGAAACTGGCTCAAATGCTCGTCTTCCGGGGTGTTGCAACCTATATAGGCATTTAACGAGGCAATCCTGTGAATCAAGCCCTGCGCCATCAAAAAATCGAGGGCACGATAAACCGTTGGTGGGGCAACTATCTTGCCCGGCTCACTCAGCATCGACAGAATATCGTAGGCGCCCAGTGGTTTATGGCTTTGCCAGATTATGCTCAACACCCTCTCACGCATCGGTGTCAGCCTGACGCGTTTGGTGCGGCATACTTCCCGGGCCTGTTTAAGCGCGGTCTGGATGCAGCGATTGTGGTTGTGCGGTTCGTAAACAATATTGGAAATATTTTTCTGAGACATTTTCCCTCGCGAGAAATAATTTGTTACATTATAACATTGTTTATTTGTTGTTGAATAATATGCTTCGAAGTTATTGTTTTGTACTCTTGGCCGGCATGGCTCTTTCCTGGGCTGTCGTGGCCAATGAAAAACCGCAATCAAAAGAGATTAGCATTCTTGCCAGTATCAAGCCCGTCAAGCTGATCGCTCAGGCCATCGCGGGTGAGCAGCAGACCGTTGAGGTGCTGGTGCCGACGGGTATGTCGATACACGATTATGCCTTGCGGCCCTCCGATTTTAAAAAAATCCGGGACGCCGACCTGGTTATATGGCTGGGCCCAGTCACGGAGCCCTATCTTGGCAAGGTGCTAAAACAGGCCGGGGCGAAAAAAGAACACGGAAAGTCTCTGAATGTCGGTATTTCATCGGCATCTTCAATCCGGGCAGCAGAACCCCCCCATGTGTGGCTCAGCGTGGCTAATGCCGGGCACATTGCCAGGCGACTCACCGACCGGCTTACGCTGTTGCACCCGGCCGGGAGCGAACAATACAGGCGCAACCTTGCTGATTTCCTGGATAAACTGGCGCAACTCGATGCCGAGCTGAAAATAAAGCTTGCACAGGGTAGTAGCCGCTACCTGGTCTATCATAATGCCTACCCGTTATTCGAGGCCGAATATGGTCTTGCGCACGCCGGGGTGATCAGTGACCACCATGAAGTAAAACCGGGGGCAAAACATCTGTTGCACTTGCGACATATTGTCGAAAAGCAGGACATTGGTTGTATTATCGTCGAGCCCGGGAGTAATTTGAGTGTCGTCAATCTTGTTGTGCAAGATTTTGATATAAGGCTCATTGAGCTGGACCCGATGGCGGCTGATATACCACCGGGTACCGGTGCGTACCTGAATTTTATCAGGGAAGTTGGCGAGGGGTTCGGGCAATGCACGGGAGGCTTTACTGAAAAATAAATTCATACAGATTTTCAAGGGCTGCATATGCTTGCTGGCAAGCCTTGTGTTATCAGTTGCCGCAACATTCCCCATCCTTTTGTTAGCCATCATCAAGTATCTGGTGCCGGGCGAGCGTGTTAAAAGCATGTGCACACATCAGGCAAGTCTTGTTGGGACTTACTGGGCACTTGCTAACCGTCGCTTTTATTTCATGGTACACAGTCCGCAATGGCAGGTCAGTAAGCTCGACAACCTGTCCCCGGATCGCTGTTACCTGATTATTTCGAACCACCAGTCCTGGACCGATATTGCGGTGCTTATCTTCCTGTTAATTGGTCGCACTTCCCCGATGAAATTTTTTCTAAAGCAAGAATTGATCTGGCTGCCTTTTGTAGGTATCGCCTGCTGGGTGCTGGATTTCCCGTTTATGAAACGTTATTCAAAAGAAGAGATTGCAGCAAATCCGGCGCTAAGGATCCAGGATCAGGAAAGAACGCGTCGGTTCTGCGAAAAGCTTCGAAATAACCCGGCCTCGATCATTAACTATGTCGAGGGTACGCGTTTTACTCCCGAAAAACATAAAGCGCAGGCTTCAACCTACCGGTATTTACTGAAACCAAAGTCAGGTGGGATGGCTTACGTTATTGGAGCTATTGGTGATCAAATAGACAAATTAGTCGACGTTACCATCATTTACCGGGGCGGGAGGCAGGACTTTTTCGGGTTTTTGTGCGGCCAGATTGACCCGATCGTGGTTGATATCAGGGAGCGAACTATTCCGCCCCGTATTCTGGCGGGTGATTATCAGGAGTCAGATGCATTTCGCGCCGAATTCCAGGATTGGGTTGCGCAGCTGTGGCGTGAGAAAGATGCGTTGATCGCCAGTCTTTGCAGGTTACCCCAGTAAATGGCTACCAGGTGAAAATTTCCCATTTGGGAACAAGCATGTCGGGTTGATCAGGATTGGTGAAATTATCACTGCCATCTTCGGCTACCAGGTAATACGGCTTGCCATTTTTTGGGAAGACTTTTATAGCGTATAAAAAGCCGTTCACGCGGTATTCATGGATAGTTTTATCTTCAAATTCCCTGATCACGATATCGGGCTCGGTCGAAGCATCTTTAGTCTCTTCCTTGGCTGTCAGGGACAGGCATGGCAGCATCATTAACAGGAAAACACCAACTAGTTTTTTCATCATAAAGCACCGAACAGGTATAGGTCACTGGATAATCTGGTATAGAATACCGGGTAAAATCACTGCATCACTCGACTTGATACCAGTATGTAGCAATATTTTACCCCTCAATTGACCCATATCAAAAATATAATGACAAAATCTCAGCAACCAGCCCCGCTTGTTCTCGTTGACGGATCGTCTTACCTGTTCAGGGCCTACCATGCATTGCCACCCCTGACGACTTCAAAAGGGGTGCCAACCGGCGCCGTCAGGGGAGTTATCAGCATGATTCGCAAATTGATGCAGGATTACCCCGAATCGAATGTTGCCGTTGTGTTTGATGCCAAGGGCAAGACTTTCCGGAATCAGCTCTACGAGCAGTACAAGGCCAACCGTCCGCCCATGCCAGACGACTTGCGCGTCCAGATTGAACCTATTCATAACATCATTCGTGCCATGGGCCTGCCCTTGCTGGTAGTCGACGGCGTCGAAGCTGACGATGTCATCGGTACCCTTGCAGCACAGGCATCGGCGTTATGTATGGACACGGTGATTTCCACAGGCGACAAGGATATGGCGCAGCTGGTCAATGAGCACGTCAGCCTTGTTAACACCATGAATAGCTCGACAATGAACGAGCAGGATGTGGTGGAAAAGTTCGGCATACCGGCCAACAGGATTATTGATTACCTGGCACTGGTGGGTGATCCGGTCGACAACATTCCGGGTGTACCCAAGGTGGGCCCGAAGACAGCCGTGAAATGGCTCAATACCTACGGTTCGATGCAAGGCGTCATTGACAACGCCAGCGAAATCAAGGGCAAGGTGGGAGAGAATCTTCGCGCCAGTCTGGGACACCTGCCCCTTTCGTATCAATTGGCTACCATCAAGGTTGACCTTGACCTCGAGCAGAAGCCACAACAACTCAAACATGATGATCCGGATAATGAAACCTTGCTGGCTATTTTTACAGAGCTCGAATTCAAAAGCTGGATGGCCGATCTTGGTGCTGATGATGCCTCCAATAATGGCAACGGGCCGGGGGCCAAACTTGAGGCAAATTACCAGTTGGTGCTCGATGATACGCATCTCGGACAATGGCTGGACAAGATACAGCAGGCCGAGCTGTTTGCCATTGACACGGAAACCACCAGCCTGGATTACATGGCCGCTCGCCTGGTAGGTATCTCTCTGGCAGTCAAGCCGTCACAGGCTGTCTATATCCCGGTGGGTCATGATTATATGGGCGCGCCTGCACAACTGGATCGCGAGGCGGTATTGTCGGCCCTGAAACCGATCCTGGAAGACCCGGACAGTAAAAAAGTCGGACAAAACCTCAAGTACGATATGAATATCCTGGCCAATCACGGGGTTCAGCTAAAAGGGGTTGCCGAAGACACCATGCTGCAGTCATACGTGCTTAATTCTACCTCGCGGCATAATCTGGATAGCCTGGCAATGGAACACCTCGATCACCAGACGATTCATTTTGAGGACATCGCCGGCAAGGGTAAGAAGCAATTGACATTCAATGATATAGACCTGGAACAGGCTGGCTTGTACGCCGCCGAGGATGCGGATGTGACATTGCGATTGCACCAGGCACTGAGACCAAAGCTTGCCACAACGCCGACGTTAAACAAGGTATACGAACAACTCGAGATTCCCCTGGTGCCGGTACTTTCGAAGATGGAATGCCGGGGCGTGCTGGTTGATCCAAAACTGTTGCACAGACAAAGCCAGGAACTGGCCACCAGGATGCTGGAAATAGAGCGTTCAACCTTTGAGCTTGCCGGTGAGGAGTTTAACCTGGGTTCGCCCAAACAGTTACAGAAGATACTCTACGAAAAACTCAATCTTCCGGTCCTGAAAAAAACACCCAAGGGCCAGCCATCAACGGCAGAACCTGTGCTCCAGGAGTTGGCGCTGGATTACCCTTTGCCAAAAATCATCCTGGAATACCGCAGCCTGAGCAAGCTCAAGTCCACCTACACGGACAAGTTGCCACTTCAGATTCACCCGGGCAGCAAACGGATTCATACCTCCTATCACCAGGCGGTGACCGCTACCGGTCGCTTGTCTTCTTCAGACCCGAACTTGCAGAACATCCCGATCAGGACCGAAGAAGGACGACGTATCCGGCAGGCATTCATTGCGCCACCGGGCAGCAAACTGGTAGCAGCTGATTATTCCCAGGTTGAACTTAGAATCATGGCGCACCTGTCGCAGGACAGGGGTCTGTTAAAAGCCTTTACACAGGGGATGGATGTGCACAGGGCAACGGCCTCGGAGGTGTTTGGCGTACCGTTTGACGAGGTTAATAACGACCAGCGGCGCAGCGCGAAGGCGATCAACTTCGGTTTGATTTACGGGATGTCGGCTTTTGGCCTGGGTCGCCAGCTTGGTATTGGCAGGAACGAGGCGCAGGCCTATATCGACCGGTATTTCAATCGATACCCGGGCGTACTTGAGTATATGAACAGTATACGCAGCAACGCGGCCGAAAAGGGGTATGTAGAAACCCTGTTTGGCCGTCGGCTTTACCTGCCGGAGATTAACTCCGCCAATGGCATGCAACGACAGGCCGCCGAGCGTACGGCAATCAATGCGCCGATGCAGGGAACCGCGGCCGATATCATTAAAAAAGCCATGATTAATGTCGACGATTGGTTAACCGGCAGCGACACAGGCGCCCATTTGGTGATGCAGGTGCACGACGAATTGGTACTCGAGGTGCCGGAAGCTCATGTCGAAAAGATGGTCACCGGGTTGAAAAATAAAATGGCAGGGGCAGCCAGTCTGGATATCCCGTTAATCGTTGATGTTGGCGTAGGCGACAACTGGGACGAGGCGCATTAAACGATCGAAATAAAACAATAAATTATTGAAATATATCAATAAAATATAGCGATAAAAACATAAGATATTATCGGGAACTTATTTGAGGCATTGTCAGTCATAGTTACCGTGAATGACTGATTTTCCCCTTTTCTTATTCAGTCGAAACATCTCCGGAATCCCCACTACCGGAGTCCTTGACCTCATATATCTTCCCCAAGGATGTATGAGGTTTTTTTATATTTCAAGCCATGAAGCTAGTACCGCGCACGCTTCGTCGACTCCCATGCCAGTCGTGGAAGAGAAAAGCTGCACAGAGGTCGAGTCGCAGCCACCAAGTGCTCGCCGCACCTTGAGCAAAGTAGATTTTGCAGGGCCAAACTTTAATTTATCAGCTTTTGTCAGCAAGATGTGCGTTGGTATTCGGCATTGGCTTACCCAATCGAGCATCATCTGGTCAAACTCGGCCAGGGGGTGACGGATATCCATAATCAAAAACAGGCCAACAAGGCTGGATCGATTGCGCAAATAATCATCAATCAGGGTCTGCCATTTTTTCTTGGTCTGCAGTGGCACCCTGGCGTAGCCATAGCCGGGAAGGTCTACCAGGCGATACTGTTCAGCGCTAACGGCGAAAAAATTCAACAGTTGCGTGCGTCCCGGTTGCTTGCTGGTCCGAGCCAGTTTTTTTTGTCGGGTAATGGTATTAATCGCGCTGGATTTCCCGGCATTTGACCGGCCGGCAAAGGCAATTTCTGCGCCTTCATCCGGAGGACATTGTTGCAAACGTGAAGCGCTGGTCAGGAATCGGGCCTTCTGGAATGTGTTGTATGTCGGGTTATTCATCGCATCATTATAGAGAAGCTATGTCGGCCTGTATCCAATTTCGGTCTCCCGTTCTGGAAAATAATAGTATATAATTATCCAGTATCGTTGGTAGACAAGAGGCGGTCCTGCCTGCCAATCAAACCAGATTCAGATCTTGTTTCTTAATAGTAAGGAGTTGGCTATGCAAAATTTTTGTAAGCTTTTAACGTTATGTTTTTTCTCCCTGGCAGCATCTTTTGTATCTGCCGATGCGGTTGATGACACAATTGCCAAATCTTGCGGTGTTTGTCATACCTCAGGTGTTGCTGGTGCTCCGAAAATCGGCGACGCTGAAGCCTGGAAACCACGTTTGGAAAAAGGCATGGACGAACTGGTTAACAGTGTTGTTAATGGCAAGGGTGCGATGCCTCCCAAGGGTATGTGTGCAGACTGCTCGGCTGACGATTACAAGGCAATCATCATGCGTATGAGTGGTCAATAACAGGTTAGAGTGACGATTCTTTTCAATTGATCGCGAGAAATTCAATGAAAAAATTAGTAGCATTTTTCTTTATCTTTATGGGCATGAGCAGCCTTGCATTTGCAGCTGGTGATGCGGCAGCAGGCAAGGCCAAGTCGGCAGTTTGCGCAGGCTGTCATGGGGTGGATGGAAATAGTGTGGTGCCAAGTTTTCCCAAGTTGGCCGGACAAAATACACGCTATTTGGTTAAGCAAATGCAGGACGTTAAAGAAGGCAGGCGTTCTATCGCTGCGATGACAGGTATTCTTGACGGTATGTCCAATAAGGATCTGGAAAATATCGCCGCCTATTTTGCAAGCCAAAATTCGAGTATTGGCAAGGCTAAAGAAGAGCTGGTTAGCCTGGGAGAAAAACTTTACCGGTCCGGCAACAAGGAAACCGGCGTAGCGGCTTGCACTGCTTGTCATTCTCCAACCGGTTCGGGCAATGCGCCTGCAGGCTTCCCGGCCTTAAGTGGCCAGCATGCCGAATATATTGCAACGCAATTGAAAGCGTTTCGTGCCGGTGAACGCACCAACGATGGCGATAGTAAAATCATGCGAGCCACAGCCTTTCGTTTAAATGACAATGAAATTGAAGCACTTGCCAGTTACATCTCCGGATTGCACTAGACATAGTTAGCCTAAAGCAAACAGTTAAAAAAGGCGGCGACAGCCGCCTTTTTTTGTTCGGAATCACAAGAATTATTTTCACTCACGAATGAAATTATTTGTCTTATACTTGTCTGAGTGACCAAGAATTACTTATAAGGAGTATTTTATGCTTGTGCTTTTAAAGCGAGCCGTATTGCTTTTACTGATCTTTCCCCTGGCAGCCTGCGCAGAATCAGACAAATACCAGGAAGGCGATCATTATGTGCAACTATCCAAGCCAGTGGCTACGGCGAATGCTGACAAAGTGGAGGTGCTTGAGCTTTTCTGGTATGGCTGTCCCCACTGTTATGCACTTGAGCCAAGCCTGAATAAATGGGTCGCAGAAGCTCCTGATTACGTTGAATTCAAGCGCATGCCCGGGTTGATGGCCTCTAGTTGGCTGGATCATGGTAAAGCCTACTATGCAGCCGAGGTGCTTGGTGTTGTTGACAAGACGCACGAAGCGTTATTTACCGCGATTCACAGGTACGGACAACAGCTCGCCGACCAGGCCTCACTGGCCGGGTTCTATGCAAGCCAGGGCGTGAATGAGGACGAATTTAACAAGGTATTCTCCTCATTTGCTGTAAAAAGTAAAATAAACCAGGCAAAAGCAAAGCAAAGAAATTATCGCGCATCCGGGGTACCTGCTATTATAGTAAATGGTAAATATCGGGTCAGCACGACAATGAAAGCAGGCCCGCAAGGACTATTTGACGTGGTCGACTTTCTTGTCGAAAAAGAGCGGTCGGCCAGACCGTAACATTGCTGCAGTTTTATCATAGGCAATTGTAATGCTAAGACATTTGACTCCTCATCTATCAAAATCCGCCGAGGCCGCACCTGTCTCCGTGGCGTCGTTTCGTCAAGTGCAAGAGAGTCATGTTTTTAACCAAAACAGGAAAACGATTAAGCTGTTAAGCCACAACATACAGGTTGGCATCCAGAGTGCTGCGTATCGTCATTACCTGACCCGAGGTTGGCAGCACTTGCTGCCGCACCCACGCAGAACAAAAAACCTTGATGCCATCGCGGCTCAACTGGCCCGATTTGACTTTGTTGCCCTTCAGGAAGCTGATGGTGGCAGCCGGAGAAGTGGGTACACAAACCAGGTTCAGTATTTGGCATGTAGCGCAGGATTCCCTTATTGGTATCAGCAACTCAACCGCAACCTGGGTAAGTGGGGGCAACACAGCAATGGCGTGTTGAGTAAACTGCGCCCGCAACGAATCGAAGACTATAAGCTGCCCGGCCTGATACCGGGACGTGGTGCCATCGTGGCTCATTTTGGTACCGCTGATAACCCGCTGGTCCTGGTTGTACTTCACTTGTCTCTGGGTGCCCGTGCCAGGCAAAACCAATTATCATACGTGAAAGAAATAATCTCCGATTTCAAGCATGTCATTATTATGGGCGACCTGAATAGTGGTGCTGACCATATTTTAAACCTGTCACCCTTATCCGAGATCAAATTAAAATCGGCAACAGGAACATTCAATACATATCCCAGTTGGCGACCAACCCATCATCTGGACCATATTCTGGTCAGCCCAAGCTTGAACATCAAGCATGCGGAAGTATTGCCCTGCTGCACTTCTGACCACCTTCCTATCGCTATGGAAGTCGAGCTACCATTGCATTTCAACGCTTTTCACTAAACCAAATTGCCATCAAGTCGACATGAGTAAAGCCGATAATAATAGGGATTTAAATAACGAAACTTCTGTGAATTTTCGTTAATTCAATAAGTTAGGCTTGCATAGGCTGGGCGTTTCATTATATTTTGTCCCCCATGGTGCTGGGGGCGCGTCTGTTGGTTTGAGTATTTCCTGAAAAGATAACTATAACTGAGAGCTTGAATGGGTATAAACGCGCTTGGCCTGGCCAAAAAGTCTCTTGATGACCCGAGCGTGTCAAGTGTCGAACTGGAAGTCCGCGTCGCTGACCTGATCCTCCAATACCTTGAGCAAATCGATGTCGAGTATGTGTTTGGCATACCGGGTGGCGCAATAGAAGCGCTTTACAATGCCCTGGCCCGAAGCGAAGCAAGCAATGGCATTCGCTCAATCATCGCCCGGCACGAAACCGGCGCTGCATTCATGGCTAGTGGCTATGCAAAAAACTCGGGCCATCTGGGTGTATGTTGCTCAACCACAGGCCCGGGGGCAACCAACATGCTTACCGGCGTTGCTTCGGCTTACGAGAACAACGTTCCCCTCTTGGTGATTACGCCACAAACTGTCCATGATAAGTTTGGCCGTAAAGCCTTGCAGGAGTCAGGCGATACCGGCGTCAATGTGGTCGGTATGTATCAATTTTGTACACTCTATAATTCCTTCGTCAGTCATATCGGCCAGCTTGAAAACAAATTAATTTCGGCCATTATGACAGCCCTGCGCCCACCCTACGGTCCAGTGCATTTAAGTATCCCTTCTGATATTTTAAAGGCAAGCTTGCCTCAACACGGGCCGTCCTATGATTTAAACAAAGCCGTTAAGCGACCGTTAATGCAGGATAAAGAGGCTGTAACAGAGCTCTGCAAACAGTTGTCGAAGGGTAAAAAGGTTGTATTTGTTCTTGGCGTCGGCACCAGGGACGCGGCAAGTTTAATTATAGATATTGCTTGTCTGCTGGGCTCGTCGGTTGTCGCCATGCCCGATGCTAAAAGCTTTATCAGCCCTTACCACCCGCAGTTTAAGGGTGTGATTGGTTTCGCCGGACATAAAAGCGCCAATGAAGCGCTTGCCGATCCCGAAGTTGAAACCGTGGTCGCCGTGGGAACCTCTTTGGGCGAATTCAACAGCAATGCCTGGGATGCAGACACACTGCTGAATGATCGGCTTATCCACGTGGAAGCGGATGAGGCAAACCTTATTCGCACACCGATGGCAAAACTGCATGTCAGGGGAAATATTCTCTCCATTTTCAGCAAGGTGCTGGATGAACTGATTATCCAGGGCATTACCCAAAACACCAGCCTTCAAAGTGGTATTGAATTAAGCGAACGGCTGGAAAATGCCAAAAAAGATGATTCCAAATACGATGATATCATGCATTTTACCCTGGATGAGCCTCGAAAAATCTTTGATGACTCGGTGCCGATCAAACCCCAGTGGCTGATGCACCAGTTGACGAAAATCTTCCCTGCTCATACAAAATACTTTGCAGACGCAGGTAACAACCTTGCCTGGGCAATACATTACCTGAACCCTTTCGACCGGCGGTTGGGTCAGCGTCGATCACTTGATCGCTGGTATGAAGACGGTCGGCGGCATCAACATGGCGGGCTGTTCCAGGTGTGCACAGATTTCTGCTCGATGGGATGGTCGGTGGGTAGTGCCATTGGCGCGTCGTTGGCAAATCCGGATGAACACATAGTTTGCATCATTGGTGACGGCGGCTTCCTGATGTACGGCAATGAAATCACCGTGGCCTTACAAAATAACCTGAAAGTGACCTTCCTGATTATGAATGACTCGTCACTGGGTATGGTCAAGCATGGACAAATCATGAATAAATCTGCAAGCATCGGCCATCAATTGCCCGCTGCTAATTACGCAAAACTGGCAGAATCCATGGGCATTCCAGGTTACCAGATTACCAAGCCTGATGAACTACACGAACTGAACATCGAGGCGATATTGAAACGCAATGGACCAACCGTTATTGATGTCGTTATCGATGCTGACGAAGTGCCACCCTTGGCTACCCGCATAAATGGATTGAAATAAAACGCGATGACGGACGCGGGCAAGCCTAGGCAAAAAGATGTCATTCACAGTAAAATCTGGCAAGAAATCCCCGAACCCGATAATCCCTTCGCTGCACAAGCCTGCTATTGCTCGGGTTTTGACGTCTACGGCGACCTGCTGGGAAAAGTCAGCTGGGTCGAGTATCTGTACCTTCTCTTCAAACTTGAGCCACCCTCAAAAACTCAAACAAAGCTTCTGGAAGGAGTCGCCGTAGCATTGGCAAATCCCGGGCCTCGCGACCTAAGTGTCAGGGCTGCCATGAGCGGGGGTGCAGGTGGGTCTATTGCTGCATCTTGCCTGATTGGCGCACTTGGGCCCGGTTCCGGGCAATATGGTGGTGCCCGGGAAATGTTTTTGGCCATCAGGTTAATTAATACCTGTGGAAAGGATTTGGCAATTTGGCAGGATAAACTGACTAATTATGAAAAACAGGATGATGTAAAAGCGTGGCCGGACATCGAGCATATCCCGGGTTTTGATCCTTACGGTAGCAGTTGTTCAACACCCGTTAAGCAAACCCTGGATTACCTGTCGTCGATCGAGATCGGGGAAGCAGGCCAATTGCAGTGGTTAAAACAAAACAGGGAATCCGTTGAAGGCTTTAGCGGAAATCCCTTGGCTATGGTAGGAGTAATCGCAGCTGCTTTTATCGATTTGGGCTTCACGGACGAGCAGGCTGAAATGCTGTTTATGATTCTGCGACTACCCGGCGCAGGCGCGCATGCGCTTGAACAAAGGCATAATGGCCTGGCTAAATACCCGTTTTTTGCCGATGGGTTAAAGCTTTCCAACGATCCCGGACCTGTTAAAGATAATCTCGAAAAGATAAACAAATGAAAGGACCGGATACTTTAATCGAGAGAGAAGACAACTGGGAAACCGATATGGGTGCCTGGTTTGCGGGCGAACGGGTGGTGTTCAGGGGCCTGGATGTGTTTACCGAATTTTTTGATAAAGACTGGGTTGAAATCTGGTTTTTTAGCATCACCGGCAAGTTTCTTAGCAAAAAACAAATCGAGCTTTTTAGCCGAACCTGGGCCATTTGCACCAGCTTCCCCGAACCGAGAATCTGGAACAATCGGGTTGCGGCAATATCGGGATCTGCCAAAACAACGGGTATGTTAGCAATAGCCTGTGGAACCGCGATATCTGAAAGCAAATTTTTCGGAGGGCAAGCAAGTTTTGCTGCTGCGGACTTTATTACACGGGTTAAAACATTAGTAGTGGACGAAGGCAAGGAACTGGTAGATGTCGTTAAGCATGAAATAGATGCTAGTAAAAACGTGCCCTATGGTTTTGGTCGGCCAATAACCAATAATGATGAAAGGGTTCCTGTTGCATTAAGGTTGGCGGAAGAGTTGGGTGCTTCCGACGGCCCGCATGTAAAGCTCGCCTTTGAAATAGAAAAAATACTTATCAAAATGCGCTATAGAACGAAACTCAATATCGCTGGTTTTGCATCAGCGTTATATGCAGATCAGGGGCTGACAGCTAAAGAGTTTTATCGAATGGGCGCTGTGATATATTCTGCTGGCATGATGGCCTGTTACATCGATGCCGTTGATAAACCCGCCGGAACCTTCTTCCCGCTCAGGTGCAAGCGCATTTCATACGAAGGAAAACCTCAAAGGAAATGGGAAAACTAGAAATACCGACTAAACTAATGAAACAGCTATAAAAATAAGTTTGTAAATATTCGGTGTAATACCCAGTAAGTTGAGGTGAGGGTTAATGAAAAATCACATTCCGTGCTTTTTGGGTGGCATTATTTGCCTGCTCGGTTTTTCCCAATACGGATATGGAAATCAGGTTGTAGAAGGAAATGATTTATTACTTTCGTACGGCGATGAGGATTTTGTTTCCATCGCTACTGGCAGAAAACAACTAATTTCAAAAGCGCCAGCGGTTACCACGCTGATTACGGCCGAAGAAATTCAGCAGACGGGAGCCAGGGACATAACAGAAGTACTCGAATCGGTGCCCGGCGTTCATGTCGCCAGGAAAGGCGCCGGTTATGAGCCGATTTTTACTTTCCGGGGAATCTATTCCGAATTTAACCCGCAAGTACTTGTGCTGATCAATGGTATACCAACCACCCAGTTGCTTTTTGGCAACAGGGGTGAAGCCTGGGGCGGGATGCCGGTTGAAAATATTTCCAGGATTGAGGTTATCCGCGGACCGGGTTCTGCCGTCTACGGCGCCGATGCCTTTGCCGGTACCATCAATATTGTCACCAAAACAGCCGACGAAATTAATGGCGTTGAAACCGGTATTTCGGCGGGCAGCTTCGATGAGCATCGAGCATGGGCCCTTTACGGGACTGAAGTCAGAGGTTGGGATGTGGCATTTTCGCTGGAATTGCTCGATACCTCAGGTCATGACGAAAAAATAGGCGCCGATGCCCAGACTGCTTTTGACGGCCTGTTCGCAACATCTGCCTCGCTGGCCCCTGGTGGTGTCAATACCGGCAGGGAATCCATCGATGCCCGTATCGACCTGAGCAAGGAGTATTGGCGTATTCGCCTGGGCTACCAGGGACGGCGAGATATTGAAACCGGTAGTGGCGCAGCGCAAGCGCTGGACACCGAAGGTGAAGGCAATAGCGACCGGTTCAACCTGGATGTGACTTACCTAAATCCGGAAATCTACGAACACTGGGAGCTGGAAACCCGCTTCAGCTTTTATGATGTGGCCACGCAACTGGACCTGGAACTCTACCCTCCGGGTGCCTTTGGCACATTCCCTAACGGGGTTATCGGGAACCCCGACTACTACGAGCGGCACTACCGTTTTGACCTGTCGACCTTCTATACCGGTTTTGAAAATCATGTGATTCGCATTGGCACCGGCTATCACCTGCTGGATCAATACCGAATCGAAGAATCTAAAAACTTTGGTGCAGGGTTCCCGCCGCCATTTCTGGGTTCAGTGATGCCCGTCAGTGGCGCGGCCATTTTTAACCGGGAAGAGGACCGAACAGTCAGGTATGTTTTTGTTCAGGACGAATGGGATTTTGTCCGCGACTGGTCACTGACAGCCGGTTTGAGAATTGATGATTATTCTGATTTTGGTACCACGACCAATCCACGTCTCGCGCTGGTTTGGGATACGACCATCGACCTGACCAGCAAGTTTTTATACGGTTCGGCATTTCGGGCGCCCTCCTTTGCCGAACAGTTTAACCAGGCCAACCCGATTGCCATCGGTAATCCCAACCTGGACCCTGAAAGGATCGATACCTACGAACTGGCATTTGACTACAACCATACCAGCGACCTGCGGTTTGGCATGAACCTGTTTTATTACGAATTCCTGGACATCATCCGGTTTACGCCGGTAGCCCAGAATTCCGGCAACCAGACTGGCCATGGTCTTGAGCTTGAATTTGATTGGGATGCAATGCGCAGGCTGAAAATAAAAGGTAACTACGCCTATCAGAAATCGGAGGATGAACAGACCGATACCGATGCGGCAAATGCACCGCAACATCAAATTTACCTGCAGGCCAATATTGAGTTATCGCACTATTGGTCGATCAATACCCAGCTCAATCATGTGATGGACAGAAAACGTGCTTCAGGTGATATGCGTAGTGATATTGATGACTATACGACCATTGACCTTACCCTCAGGGGCAAAAAACTGGCGTATGGCCTCAGCGTTGCTGTTTCGATTCGCAATTTGACCGATGACAAGGTGCTGGAGCCATCGCTCTACGACCCCCTCACAGGAACAGTTGCTATACCCGGTGATTTACCTCAGGCAGGACGCAGTGTGTTCGCCGAAGTCAGAAAGTGCTCTTGTGTACCTAATAAAAAGAATTTATCCGAGTTACGGAAAAGGGAACGGGGTTGAAGAATAAAATTGGGCTGACATTCAAAACGTTATGTATTATAGCGGCTTTGATATTGTCTTTAAGCGCTAACGCCAGGGGGCCAACACTGGCCGTGTTATACCCTGATGTGCGCGAGCCCTATCGTAGTATTTTTGGCGATATCATCAAGGGTATTTCGCGCGAGGCAAATGGCAAGGTCCGGATGTACGCAATTCGGGCAGGCGATGATATCGAAGAGCTGGAAAGCTGGTTAAATAAAGCAAATCCCGAGGTTGTCATTTCTCTCGGTAGCCGAGTCAAATCTGTTGTAACTCAGTTACCCACCGGTTTAAATGTTGTCACAGGCGCAGCGCTTTTATCCGATAAGGATATTAAGCATGGAATAGTCGGGATATCATTGGCACCTTCGCCGAAAATGCTGTTTACAAAGCTCAAGGAATTGGTGCCTGATATTCGTCGTGTTTCTGTTGTATACCACGAAGAAAGCAACGGCTGGCTTGTTAGATTGGCCAGTAAGGCTGCAAAAGAACTGGATCTGGAGTTGGTCACTGTGCCGGCCGATGGTGCACGAGACGCTGCAAAAACCTACCAGAAACTCCTGAGTGAACAGGTAAGCGGGGCTGATGCAATCTGGCTATTACAGGCGGACCCAACCCTGGACGAAAAAGGCATGTTACCCAGGCTGATGAGTGAGGCATGGGACCGGCACACGGTTGTTTTTTCGAGCAACCCGTCGCATGTAAAGCGTGGCGCATTATTTTCACTGTTCCCGGATAATATCCAGATGGGTAAAAGCCTGTCAAAAAAGGCCGGACTTGTTGCCAGGGGTGAAAGTAAAACAGTCGAGGCATTGGAAAATCTATTAATTGCCGTCAACGTGCGAACGGCCGAGCATTTGAAGTTAAAAATAACCCGCTCCCAAATGCGGGAATTTAATTTGATTTTTCCTGATAGATGACCATGAAATCGTTACCAAATAAATGGATTAATCGCGTAGGATTCAGAAAGCTTCTGGTTTGGACCTTTAGCATCGGGATTTTACTGCTTGCGTTAATCACTACTATGGTGACGACAACGCTGTCCACTCGCTCGGTTAGCGATCGATTGCTGCAGGAAGGTTTAAACCTGACTAAAACGACTGCAGAACGCAGTCGCGTTTCCCTGCTCTACCTCAGCGAATCAGAAGCCAAGTACATAGCTGACACCATGCTTGCTTTTCCAGACCTGGTAGAAGTAAGCATTTTCGATAACGAGAAAAAACTCCTCTACGGAACCGACAAAAAAGTTAACCAACTGGAACAAGATTCGAGTTGGCCAGATTCATTGAGCCTTGTCTCGGAAAACAGCGAGCATTGGCATTTTGTTTCGCCCGTTTATACCGGTACCCAGGTTGAAGATGATTCACCCTTTTTAGGCCAGGAGGCGCAGGCCGAACTGGTCGGTTATGTGCGAATTGTGCTGGGCAAAGAATCCATACATCGTATGGAAGCAGATATTTTCCGTTACAACCTGCTGGTATCGCTGGCCCTTGCCGCATTGCTGCTTGTTATACTTTTAGCAATTACCACGCGTATAACTAACCCGATAAGGGACTTGGCAACCATCATGGGCCGCGCCAAAGAGGGTGAAAAAGATATCCGGGCCGATATCAAGGGTACGCGCGACGTCATTGAAATGGAAATTGCGTTTAACCAGATGATGAACGTGCTGGACGCACGCGAAGAGGAGCTCAGGGGAACCCGGGATTTGGCGCTCGAGGCGGCGCGCGTTAAAGGCGAATTCGCTGCAAATGTAAGCCATGAATTGCGCACTCCGTTAAACGGCGTGCTGGGTATGCTCGAGTTGCTCGAAGACATGGGCTTAAACGAAAAGCAGACCGAGTATATTGATATTGCCAGTGATTCCGCAGAATCATTGTTGCTTTTAATTGACGATATTCTCGATTTCTCCAAGATCGACTCGGGGAAAATTAATTCTGAAAATGTGTCGTTTGATCTGGATGCCCTGCTCGAGGATATTATCTTATTGCTTAGTACCCAGGCGCAACGTAAGGATATCGATATCGCTTATATCCTGGGCAGCGAGGTTCCCGTCAACTTGCAATGCGACATTGGACGCTTGCGCCAGGTATTAATTAACCTGGTTGGCAATGCGCTTAAGTTTACCGATCGGGGTGAAGTGGGAATCGAGGTCAGTCTGAAACAGAAGCACGAGGATCATCTCGAGCTTTTATTTAAGGTTACCGATACAGGTATAGGGATGACGGAACAAGTCAGGGAAAAAATATTTGAAGCTTTTTCCCAGGCAGACGGTTCTACCACGCGGAAGTATGGCGGGACGGGATTGGGGTTGGCTATATCGAGGCAAATTATACATTTTATGGGGGGTGAAATCGGCGTTGAAAGCGAACAGGGTAAAGGCAGCGAATTCTGGTTTACCCTGCCGGTTCCGGTCCAGGTTGACGCGCCTGTGCCCAGCCACGAAACGATATCCGAGCCGGAGAAGTTGCGCGTGCTTGTAGTCGACGATAGCCCGCTCAACCGTCGTTACCTGGGCGGCATGCTGGAACGACTAAAAATTCCCTACGATATCGCGGAGAATGGTGCGGTTGCCCTGGATAAACTCCGATTGTCGGCAGCAAATCATCAAAATTATAACCTTGTATTGATGGACGAAGTCATGCCCGGCCTGAAAGGCTCTGACCTTGCGCACCTGATTGTTAACGAGCCTTCGATTGCAAATACTAAAGTCCTGATGATGGTCAACAGGGTTAATCCAACCTACGAAGACACGCACCGTTTAAATATTGCCGGCTTCCTGTCCAAGCCGGTGTTGTTTAAAGACCTGGCCGACAAAATCGATGCATTGTATCGCAAACTTGAATTTGTTGAAGATAAGGATACTCGGGTCGATGGAGGGAATGCGAATACGAGTAAAATAGAAACTTTTGGCGGCAACAAGATATTGATTGTCGAAGATAATCGAGCCAATCAACAAGTCGCAAGCGGAATGCTGGAGCGACTGGGGTGTAAATCGGCTTATGTAAATAATGGACGCGAAGCACTGGAAATTCTTTCCAGGGAAACATTCAACCTGATTCTCATGGACTGCCATATGCCAGAAATGGATGGTTATGAGGCGACCTCGCAAATCAGGCGCCTTGAAACCGATTCTTCCAGGGTGCCGATTGTTGCCATGACCGCGAATGTTCAAAAAGGCGAAAGCAAAAAATGCCTTGCTGTTGGAATGAACGATTATTTGCCCAAACCTTTAAAACTTGAGTGCCTGCGGGCTACCCTGAGCAAGTGGCTTGAAGTTAAAGAATTTGTTAGCGCCGAAACCGGGAATATCAGTTCGGAAAATGAGGTCGCAGTCTGTGATGTAAAAGAGGTAGACAATGAAGTAATCGACGTGCAGGTTTTCAATGAATTGCGCAAGCAAATTGGCGCTGCCCTGCCAACAATGGTCAAGGTATTCCTTGACGATATGCCTTCCTATATTCGTTCACTGAAAGATGCTGTCAAGGTTAAGGATAGTCAGGCCAGCGGAGATTTTGCCCACAGCATCAAGGGCGCTGCCGGTAATTTCGGTGCGCATCGCCTCACCAAAGTATGCGCCGAGCTCGAAGCTAAAAGCAGGGCGAGTGATAACCAGGGCGTTGAAGAATTAATGGATAAGGTTATCGCTGAGTGTGGACTATTGCAGCTTGCACTGGAAAGAAAAGTCCGTCCCGATAAAGATCCTGCCGAACAGGATCAGTCGTATGAGCTGCTCTATGGTATTAGCGAAAGCCCGGCCATGGATCATAGCCAGCAGAGAATACTAATAGTCGACGATGATCGCGGCATGCGTTTTGCCATGCGAAAAGTGCTGGAAAAGGATGGATATCGTGTCGACCATGTAAACAATGGAGAGCAGGCACTGGCTTACTGTGAACGCTTTTTGCCTGAACTTGTACTCATGGATGCCATTATGCCTGAAATGGATGGCTTCAAGGCCTGTTCGGAAATTCAGTCCCTGGCTGGCGGCAAGCATGTCCCGGTGCTGATCATTACCTCCCTTAACGATGAAACATCCATTGGTCGGGCCTTTGCGGCGGGGGCGACCGATTACATATCCAAACCGGTTAATTTTGCCGTACTTCGCAAACGTATCGCGCGTATTCTGCAGGCCAGTCGAGCTGAAAAACATGTGCTTAAGCTCGCCTATAACGATACCCTTACCGGTTTGCCAAACCGGACACTGTTTACCGAGCAATTAACGAAAACTCTCGAAGAGATGTCAGAAGAAAATATGGCTGCGATCCTGTTTCTTGATCTGGATCGCTTCAAGCTGGTGAACGACACCTTCGGTCATGATGCCGGTGACCTGTTGCTCAAGGTCGTCGCCGAGCGCCTGCAACGATGCCTCAGGCAAGGGGATATTGTCTCAAGGTTTGGCGGCGATGAATTCACCATCGTATTGAACAGGATAAAGTCATTCTCGGCCGTAGAGAAAATTGCTTCAAAAATTCACGATACCCTGTCGCGACCGTTCGTTTTCCTGGGCAAGGAAATGCACGTAAAAACCAGTATCGGCATTTCGTTATACCCGAACGACGGAGAAGAAATTGGTGTATTGCTAAAAAATGCCGACATCGCTATGTACCGAGCCAAGGAAAAAGGAAATTGTTACGAGTTTTATGAACAAAAAATGGAAGCAGATGTTGCGCGTCGCCTGGGGATAGAAATTGATTTGCGCGGCGCCATTGCCCGAAATGAAATGGTTGTTTATTACCAACCACAGGAAGACCTTCAAACCGGGGAGTTGATCGGCATGGAGGCGCTGGTGCGTTGGCAACATCCGGAGCGCGGCCTGGTTAGCCCAATGGAGTTCATACCACTGGCCGAAGAAACGGGGCAGATTTTTGAATTGGGTGAATTCGTTATGAGAGAAGCCTGCGCGCAGTTGAAGCAGTGGCTGGACAAGGGTCAGTCACCGATCAGGATAGCGGTCAACCTGGCCGGGCGTCAGCTCGATAAAGGTGATATAACGACTCACGTTGCAGAAATACTCAATGAGACCGGTTTGCCTGCCCATTTCCTGGAGCTGGAGATTACCGAAAGCACCATTATGAAAAACGCTGAACAGGTTATTGAAACGCTTAAACAGCTTAAAAATATGGGGGTTATGCTGGCAATTGATGATTTCGGTACGGGTTATTCATCGCTGAATTATTTGAAAAAATTCCCCATCGACCTGTTGAAAATTGACCGCGCCTTCGTATCGAATATCACCAGCGATAAAGTCGATGGCGACATTGTTACCACCATTATCACCCTGGCGCATAGCCTGGGCGTAAAAGTCATTGCCGAAGGTGTTGAAACCAAATTGCAGAAAGAATATTTAACCGAGAAAAAATGTAACTACATGCAGGGTTATTATCTCGGCAAGCCTGTTTCTGCGGAAGAATTTGAAAAATCATTCCTGGTTTTTAACAAGAACACAGTCTAGACCTGTCTCTAATTGCCAGCTTCTGCAAGCACAACAGCCTATAAGGAAATTCTCAGGATCAAAATATGGCGCCCCCGGAGAGATTCGAACTCCCGACCAACCGGTTCGAAGCCGGTTACTCTATCCAGCTGAGCTACGGAGGCGTAATTGAAGTATTAAATGCAGGCACCATTTTATACACAATAGGGCCCATGTACATTTAATTTTTGGCGCGCCCGGCAGGATTCGAACCTGCGACCAATGGCTTCGGAAGCCACTACTCTATCCAGCTGAGCTACGGGCGCAATTTCAGGAAACGCAATAATACGCACCTTGCCCGGCTTAGTCCATCAACAGTCCTTGCCTGATGGTATCGCCTGCCTGTGCTGCCAGGCGATAATTATCACTGGGCGAGTCGCCTGCATTCACTGCGATAACGAGGGTATTGCTCGCTGTAAAGTTTTGGAATTCGTCCGCCCCGGTGCCGTTTCATTTAATTGGAGATATCGATATCAATCAGGGTTTCGAGCCGAAGCCAGGAATTATTTTTAACCCTGAAAGTATGCAAAAGAGTTCATTCCGGGCATGCATAAAGTATTTGAAAATAAACAACCGGCATCTTTTTATTTTCCAATACGCCAATAATCGTTATACTCGCAGGTATATCCTGATTAATTTTCAAAAGTTAATGTGCCTGCAATGGCACATTTTCATCTGATTTATAACGAGGTAGTTGTAGTGAATCGCATAAAAATTAATGGCATTAAACTCATTTCCCTAACAATGATACTTTTTATTGGCCTCTTGTCCGGTGTTTCCGTTAATTCTGCCGAGAGCCAGGATCAGGCAATCATTGATCGAATTAAACCCGCAGGTGAAGTTTGTGTAGAAGGCAAGGATTGTGGAAATATAGCAGTTGCCTCTACACCGGCGGCAAGTTCTGCTGCTCGTTCCGGAGAAGATATTTATAAAGCAAGCTGTTTTGGTTGCCATGGTACCGGTGTAGCAGGTGCGCCCAAGTTTGGCGACGCCGCAGCATGGAAAGCGAGAAGTGGTGCCGGGCTTGATGGCTTAACGAAAAGCGCCATAGCCGGCAAAGGTGCAATGCCCCCTCGTGGAACATGCGCCAGTTGTTCGGATGACGATATCAAGGCGGCTATCAAATATATGCTGGATAATAGTAAATAAAAAAGCCGGTTTGTTAAAAAGCTAATCTTCCTGGTCTATCTTCTGGTCTGGCGGGGGCATCATTAACGACCCTGACATTGATAATTCTAATGGGTAGCGAGCGTTACATCCTCTAAAAATATCTACTTGAATATTAGAGTTGTACCTGACTATTTACTCGCTCTAAGATAATAATCATATGGGCTTACTAGAGCAGTGTTTACAGGGCGACCAGGTTCGCATTTTACTTGTCAACGAGCAGCACTCCGAGAAACTGCATCTGGATTATACTCTCCGCCAGATTGACGGCCTCACCCACAAGCTGACCTGGTGTCGCACCGTTGGCAAGGCACTCAGAAAATTGAGCAGTCAGCCGTACGATATAATTATTACCGAGTACTACCTGGGTACTGAAGGCGATACGGATTTTTTCAGCGAAGTTAAATCACTTAACCCCTCGGCGCAAATTATTATTGTCAGCTCTGACATGGACGCTGCCCTGGGTTCTTCGTTGATCAAGGCAGGTGCTGCCGATTACCTCGATAAGGGTTCACTGGATGTTATCTCGCTCGAGCGCTCCCTGCGCTATGTCCTGCAGTTAAAAGACGCGCAAGTCAAACTCGATTATCACGATCATTACGATGCCCTGACGGGCCTGGTCAACCGGACACTGTTCAATGATCGCCTTACCCATGCGTTACAAAGGGCGGAACGATCGCGACAAAAAGTAGTTTTGCTTGCCTTGAATCTGGATAAATTCAAGGGAGTCAATGATACTTACGGGCGTGAAGCCGGTGACATAGTGATCCGGACTGCGGCCGATCGGGTGCAATCCTGTATTCGAAAAAGTGACAGCCTGGCGCGTAATAGCGGTGATGAGTTTGCCATTATTCTCGAAGGTGTGATGGAAGAGTCAGATGTCCTGAGGATGGTGCACCAGATTAGCGACGAGCTTGGTAAACCCTACACCGTGCCCGGTGACCAGGTATATTTAACCAGCAGTATCGGCATCGCTTTTTACCCGACCAGTGGCCAGAACGCTGAAGCACTGATGCGGGCAGCTAACCTTGCTGTCAGCCAGGCAAAAAAAGAGCAGGGATCGAGTTTTTGTTTTTATTCGCGTGAATTAAGCACGAATGCGTCCAATCAACTGGTTATGGAGGCCGAGTTCAGGCGTGCCCTGAGACGCAACGAGTTTCGCCTGTTATTTCAGCCGCGGGTAGATATAGACAGTGGCGAAATTGTCGGCATGGAAGGTTTAATACGTTGGCAGCACCCGGACCGGGGTATGTTGACGCCTGACGAATTTATCCCGCTGGCAGAGGAGTCGGGGTTAATTGTTTCCATGGGTTACTGGGTGATTCATCAAGCTTGCCTGGGCCTTAAATATTTGCAGGACCAGGGCTTTTTCGTACGAATCGCCGTCAATCTATCTTTTCGCCAGTTCCAGGACAAAAAATTAAAAGAAACAGTTTCCAGGATAATTAAAAAAACCCAGGTTGACGCCCGCTTCCTCGAATTCGAGTTAACAGAAACGGCGGTGATGGCCAGCGAAGGAGAAACGCGTCGCTGTATGGACGATTTGAGTAACCTGGGTGTGCACTTTTCGCTGGATGATTTTGGCACGGGGTATTCATCGTTTGCCCATCTTCAAGGCCTGCCGATTACTGCGCTAAAAGTAGACAAAAGTTTTGTCCAGAATGCCGTCAATGAGGCGGGTGATGCCGTGATTGTCAAAGCCATTATTAACCTGGCACATAACCTGGGCATGCATGTGATTGCGGAGGGCGTAGAAAATTTACAGCAATTGGCCCTGCTTCGTGAAAACGATTGCGACCAGGTGCAGGGTTATTTTTACCAGGAGGCCATTCCATTCAGTAATATTTGCAAGAGCCTGTTAAAGCAAAAAGAAAAAATGCAGGCACAGATCCAGCCGGTAACCGGCTAGTAATAATCGTTCATCCTGTCCATTTTCCGATAGCCTAAAGCTTCCATTAAATGAATGCTTTTTATCAGCTCAGAGTTGGCTAAATCGGCAATGCTACGAGCGACTTTGAGTACTCGGTGATACGCCCGGGCTGAAAGGTTAAGTTTATCGATTGCCTGCCTCAGCAGATCGGTATCTTCCGCGCCAAGTTTGCAGACCCTTTCAATCTCCTTGATGGTCAAATCGCTGTTAATGCAGTCCTGGCGTTCGATTTGCCTTTGCCGGGCATCGATTACTCTACTTTTTACCACAGCGCTTGATGCTTCCAGGTCCATGCCATCGGTTAATAATTCCCGGGTATTTGTCATCACCTCCAGGTGCATGTCGATGCGGTCGAGCAATGGACCCGAAATGCGTTGCCGGTAACGCCTGATCTTGTCAGGGGTACAACGGCAACTGCTTTTCGCGTCGCCAAGGTAACCGCACGGGCACGGGTTCATGGCGGTAATCAGTTGGAACCTGGCCGGAAACCTTGCCTGGTGATTTGCGCGAGAAATAATAATTTCACCGGCTTCAATGGGCTCGCGTAGCACTTCAAGGACCTTGCGATCAAATTCGGGCAGTTCATCCAGGAACAGGACACCATTGTGTGCCAGCGAAATTTCTCCGGGTTTCGGGTTGCTGCCACCACCGACCAGTGAAACTGCCGAGGCAGTGTGATGCGGGGACCTGAACGGCGGTGTCCGCCAGTTAGACGGACAAAATACCCGGTTGGTTAAGGAACCTATTGTTGCCACCTCCATCGCTGCTTTTTCTGACAACTCTGGAAGAATGGTTGGTAGCCTGGACGCGATCATTGTTTTACCCGTGCCGGGGGGTCCGATAAGCAGCAGGTTGTGGCCACCCGCAGCGGTAATTTCCAGCGCGCGTTTTGCCTGGAATTGTCCCTTTATTTCATTCAGGTCGAGATTGCTGACTGCCGGAGAAGACTCCATGCAGGGATGAAAATCTTCGAGCGTTTGCCGGCCGTCAAGGTGCGCGCAAACATCGAGCAAATGACTAACCGCCAACACGCGCGCCTTTTCCGGCAGGCTGGCCTCGCTGGCGTTCATTTTCGGGATAAACAAAACCCGTTGCTCGCTGGCGCATTGCAGTGATGCAGGTAAAGCGCTTTGAACCTTCCGAAGACTTCCGGTAAGCGCAAGTTCTCCCAAAAATTCGTAATTTTCGAGTTGTTTGTTCGAGATTTGGCCAGAGGCTGCCAGAATACTGATTGCTATTGCCAGGTCAAAACGCCCGCTTTCCTTGGGCAAATCGGCCGGCGCCAGGTTGATAGTGATGCGCCGCGCAGGAAATTCGAAGTGCGAATTGATTATCGCGCTGCGCACCCGATCCTTGCTTTCTTTAACGGCGGCCTCTGGCAAGCCGACAATGGACACACTCGGCAAGCCGTTCGATAAATGAGTCTCTACGGTGACCAGAGGGGCATCTATTCCGTATTTTGCCCGCGAATAAATAATGGCTAAGCTCATATTTCCTTCCCTGGAAATGTGTCTTTGTGTTGTGGGTATAAAGACCGTCAGTCTTTTGTTTGTTGCTCGAGTGCGCTTACTTTTTTCTCCAGCCTTTCCAGTTTACTGCGGGTCCGTCGCAAAACCGCCAACTGTGCATCGAGTTCGTCCCGGGTAACCAGGTCGAGTTTGGAAAACGCACTTTGTAAAACCGCACGGATGTTTTTATCCAGGTCTTGCTGGGCAGTTTTGGCGCTTTCGGGCAACACGTCGATCAGTTGTTTGCCGATTTGCGTGATTATTTCAGGGTTAAGCATGCGCTGTTCTCGAATAAATCCGCTCTTTCGCTGCATAGTAACACGACTATGAATGAACAAACTACGGTTTAAAAACCAGGGCGCCATGTTTAACGCACCATCTTGGCTATATGCGGCTTTAACGCGCACATAATTGGTGCAAACAGGATGTCGCTATTCATCAGGTTTAACCTAACACATTGAATATTATAAAGAATAATAAGTTGGCCTGCCATGTGCATTAGCCAGCTTGTAGTGATTCGATTCAATCTAACCGGGTTTGATGCCGGCTATTGGAAGATCCCGTCAGGATCCTCCGGGTAACGACAGAAATAATGAGGTAAACGATGAAGTTAGTGATTGCAATAATAAAGCCTTTCAAGCTCGATGACGTGCGTGAAGCTTTATCCGAAATCGGCATTGCGGGTATGACCGCAACCGAGGTTAAAGGCTTTGGTCGACAAAAGGGACATACGGAATTGTACCGTGGTGCTGAATACGTGGTTGATTTTTTACCCAAGGTAAAAATTGAAGTTGCCATTGATGATGAGTTGACGCCACAGGTGATCGAATCTATCCAGACTGTGGCGAGCACGGGGAAAATCGGTGACGGTAAAATTTTTGTCATGGATCTACTTCAGGCAATCAGGATTCGAACTGGCGAAGCCGGCAACCAGGCGTTATAGGATGTAGAGTGCAATTGCATCAAAGATGAACAGCATTGGGGCAAGATTGCCCACTTGTTTGCTTGAACCAATAGAAAAGAGGAAGGATTTGTGGAAGATATAATTCAAATTAAATATGCGCTGGATACATTTTATTTTTTAATTTGTGGTGCACTGGTAATGTGGATGGCCGCGGGGTTCTCCATGCTGGAAGCGGGGCTGGTCCGGTCCAAAAATACCACGGAAATATTAACCAAGAATGTCGCGCTTTACGCCATTTCCTGCACAATGTACCTGCTGTGTGGTTACAGTATTATGTACGGTGGGTCCGAAGGGGGCGTCTTGCCCGATGCATGGTTTGGCCTTCTGGGTGCCGACAATACCACGGAAAGTGTGTTGGCCGCCGCCGCCGCTGATCCTGATAACTATTCCTACTATTCGGGGTCATCCGACTTTTTCTTCCAGGTTGTATTCGTGGCTACGGCCATGTCAATCGTTTCCGGCGCTGTGGCTGAACGGATGAAACTCTGGACTTTCCTGGCCTTCGCGGTGGTCATGACCGGCTTTATTTACCCCATGCAAGGTATGTGGAAATGGGGCGGCGGGTTCCTGAACGAAGCTGGTTTTCTCGATTTCGCCGGGTCCGGTGTGGTGCACATGACCGGTGCAGCCGGTGCATTGGCGGGTGTGCTGTTACTGGGTGCTCGCAAGGGCAAGTACGGTAAACAGGGGCAAATCAACGCGATACCTGGCGCCAACCTGCCGCTGGCAACACTGGGAACCTTTATTTTATGGATGGGCTGGTTCGGGTTTAATGGCGGCTCCGAGTTAATCGTTTCCAATATCAGCGAGGCCAACGCGGTCGCCCAGATCTTTGTCAACACCAATGCTGCCGCCTGCGGCGGATTATTGGCAGCGCTGACTATCGCGCGATTAATGTACGGCAAGGCCGATTTAACCATGGCCCTGAACGGTGCCCTGGCTGGCCTGGTAGCCATCACAGCTGAACCGCTGACACCCACCGCCGGCCAGGCTACACTGATTGGCGGCCTCGGCGGCTTGCTGGTGGTGTTCTCCATCGTCAGCCTGGACAAGTTGAAAATTGATGACCCGGTGGGAGCGATTTCGGTACACGGTGTAGTTGGTATATGGGGGCTTATAGCCGTATGTTTTACCAATTCAGACGCTTCATTGATGGCCCAGTTAATGGGCATCGGCGTAATCTTCGCCTGGGTATTCGGCATGAGCCTGATCGTCTGGGCTATCCTGAAAGCCGCTTTTGGTATCCGGGTTAGCGAGGAAGCCGAATACGAGGGTATCGATATTTCAGAATGCGGTGTCGAAGCCTACCCTGAATTTACCCAGCAATAAAATTTATGGCTCATTCATGCAGTGTGATCAGCGCGATTTTGGAGGAATTGATCTTGCACTGTTAGCAGGGTTGTTTAGGTGCACGAAGGTAAGTAGTATTGACCACTTGCACGCTTGATTGGAGAAAAGAATGAAACTGGTGAGCGCAATTGTAAAACCCTTCAAACTGGATGATGTTCGTGAAGCGTTATCGGAGATAGGCATTTCCGGCATTACGGTGAGCGAGGTCAAGGGTTTTGGTCGGCAAAAAGGACATACGGAGTTGTATCGAGGCGCCGAGTACGTGGTCGATTTTTTACCCAAGGTAAAACTTGAAATCGCGGTTGACGACGGCCTTGTCGAACAGGTCATAGAGTCAATCATCAACTCGGCGAATACCGGGAAGATAGGCGATGGTAAAATATTTGTCACCAACCTCGAAGAGGTGATTCGGATCAGGACCGGCGAGAAAGGTACAAGTGCCATCTGATCTTTGGCGCAATTAACGAAGGGGCTTGCGAGCCCCTTTTTTGTGCCTGTTTATCGGTGATCACCTGTCGTCCAGGCGCGTTCCATTGACCCGTGGAAACCTGTATTCTTGATGCACTAAACGGCCTGTTATTTGGGCAATAGTCGTAGAATCGAAAGGTATCGAATTGACACTAATTTTGGAAAATTAACCATGCGAGGCAATATTTTTACCGGCATTAATGGCTTTGTTTCCGGGTTTGGACTAGTGATGAAACCCGGTATCCGCCTTTATCTGCTCATTCCTTTATCGATCAATATAGTGATCTTTTCGTTTCTCATCTATTTTGCCTACCGCGAATTCAGCGGCTGGGCCGTCGCCGTGCAGGACTTTTTACCGGACTGGCTGGATTTTCTTGATTGGCTCCTGTGGGCAATATTTTACATTATCATTACCCTGGTAGTGGCCTTTAGCTTCAGCATCGTGGCAAATTTTATTGCCGCGCCTTTTAACGGTTTCCTTTCTGAAGCGGTGCACCGCTACTTGACGGGCGAAAATCCTTCACAGGCTTCGCGCCCGATTGTGGCAGAGGTTATTCATAGCCTTGGCCGGGAGATGAGAAAACTCGTCTACTACCTGCCGCGGGTAATATTGCTGTTTATTCTCAGTTTTATTCCTGTAGTTAATCTGGTTATGCCGTTTGTATGGCTTTTATTTGGAGGCTGGATGATGTCGATCCAGTATTTTGATTACCCGATGGATAACAGCCGCGTAGATTTCCCTGGTATGATTTCACAGCTGAAAGAAAGGCGCATCACACCCCTGGGATTTGGCTTGATCACCCTGGGTGCAACCATGATCCCGGTATTCAACCTGGTTGTTATGCCGGCGGCCGTTGCCGGTGCTACCAAAATATGGGTCGACGAGTATCGTCCGGCGTCAAGTCGTGAGTTATCCGGCTAATCCCGAGAAGGCTTGTTTTGATAAAAATCGGGATGCCGGCAAACCGGACACTGGGGGTCCTGCGGTATTGCATATTGACGACATGCCAGAGTTTCTGCTTCAAAACGCAGCAGCCGGTTCGGGGTGCATTCCAGCCCGGCAAGCAGTTTCAATGCCGTCAGGGCCTGCAGGCTGCCGATAACACCAAGTACCGGTCCGAGAACACCGCTGTTGTGACAGTTGGCATCGGGCCGACTGCCGTTATCAGTGACCAGGCACTGGTAACAGGGAGACTGGTTATTGCTGTGGTCGAAATAAATGAAATGCCCTTCAAGGCCGATCGCGGCACCGACAAGGTGCGGTTTTTTATGGATAACGCAGGCCCGGTTAATGGCGTAACGGCTATCCAGGTTGTCGGTGCAATCAAGGATGATATCCATTGATTTGACCAGACCCGGTAAATCGTCTTCATCCAGTTTTCTTGATAAAGCCTGTATTTCAATTTCCGGATTAAGCGCGGTCAGCGTTTCACGGGCGGCGTCCGATTTTTGCCGGTTTAGCTGGTCGGTACGGTACAAAATCTGGCGTTGCAGGTTAGTCAGTTCCAGTTCGTCACCATCTGCCAGCACCAGTGTGCCAATGCCGGCCGATGCCAGGTAGAGCGCTGCCGGGCAGCCGAGGCCGCCGACGCCGACGACGAGAATCCGTGCCTTTTTAAAGTTGCTCTGGCCTTCGAAACTGACCTTGTCCAAAAGCAAATGACGGCTGTAACGCAGCAGTTCGTCGTCGCTAAACATGGTTAAGTGCCGGGTTCGCCCGTAATCTTGAAAAATTCCTTGACCGCATGCTGATAATCCGGTGCCTCGGTAATTGCCGTAACGACTGCTATGCTACCCGGTTTTTGTTGCCAGACCCTGGGCGCCCGTTTCAACGAAATGCCGCCGATAGCGACCAGGGGATAGTGCTTACCCATAAAATCAACGTAACGTTTGAGGCGAATGACCCCTTGCGGTTTACTGGGCATGCTTTTGGTTGAGGTGTGATAAATAGCGCCGATGGCGATATAACTGGGATGGTAGTTGTGCGCGCGCAACATTTCATAATAACCATGACTACTGATACCGAGTCGTAACCCGGCAGCCTGGATGCGCTTGAGGTTGGCTTTACTGATGTCTTCCTGCCCCAAATGAACCCCGTATGCTTCGTGCTTTAAAGCCAACTGCCAATGGTCATTAATAAAAACACGCGCCTGGTGGCGACGCCCGGAGGCAACCGCCTTGGCGATTTCGCTGTTGAGCTGGTCTTCGGAAGCGTCCTTGATGCGTAGTTGTATGGTTTTAATACCCGAAGAAAGAAGCTTTTCAATCCATGCCGAACTGTCTACTACCGGATAAAGATTCAGCGTTCGGGTTTCGCAGGATGCAAATGCCTGGTCAATACGCCGACCGCCGTCGACCTCGGGAAAATCTTCAAGCAGGCGCGGCCAACCGGTGTGGGCAACGGGTCCAGGTCCTGCGCCAACCCGCGTTGCCTTTTTCAGACCGCGGGTAACGTAGGCTTTTGCCAGTACCAGCGCGTCTTCTACCGGGTAATTCTGGGCCATGCAGGCGGCCAGGGCAGAGGCAAACACGCAACCCGTGCCATGGTTGTTGAAGATGTCCAGGTAAGGGCTATCGAGCTGGATACTGCGCTCGCCATCTGTGTAATAATCACGCGCACGCGCCGTACTGGTGGTCGTGTGCCCACCCGTGATGACGACCGCTTTACAGCCGAACCCGATTAACTTTTGTGCGGCAGTCTCCAGTGATCGCTGATCGGTAATTTCAACACCGGTCAGCGAAGCGGCTTCGGTCGTATTCGGTGTAAGCACGTCAACACAGGGCAACAACCTTTGCTTGATGCTGTCACGAATGTCTTCATCGGACAAAGGTTCACCGCTGGATGAGAATAAAACCGGATCGTAAACCACAACCGGTGGTCGCTCCCAGGATTGTTTGTAAGTCGTTAGCGCCTCGGCAAGACTGCTGACCTGCTGATCGTTGGCCAGCATGCCGATTTTTATTGCTCGTGCCGGCATATCGGATGCCAGGGCAGAGAGTTGGGTATCAATATCTGTTGCTTCTATTTTATTTACGCCCAACGAGTTCTGACTGGTCACGGCACTGATGACAGTGCAGGCATAACTACCCATGTCGGTGATCGATAACAGGTCTGCCTGGATGCCTGCGCCTCCACTGCTATCTGAACCGGCAACAGTCCAGACGATAGCCCGGCTGTCTTGCCGCTTTGGAGCCCGATTGGAAGAGTTCATTGTTGTTTGATGCCTTGAGTTAACAGACGTTAATTATCCTGATGCCAGAAAGGCGTTCCTAGCGTCGGTGTTGAAGCCGACGCGGTATTTTTTTCGGACATGCGTCCTGCCAGGTAGCCCTGTCGCCCGGCATTTATAGCGTTGGCGAAAGCCCTGGCCATCAATACCGGATCTCGGGCCTGGGCTACTGCAGAATTAAGCAGCACACCGTCGTAACCGATTTCCATGGCCTGGCAGGCGTGAGATGGCGTGCCTATACCTGCGTCAACCAGCATCGGGATATCGGGAAATCGTTGGCGAATACTGGTTAGAGCGTACTGGTTAACGAGTCCCTTCCCGGTTCCGATAGGCGAACCCCAGGGCATCAACACTTCGCATCCGGCTTCAACCAGGTGGCGGCAAATGACCAGGTCGTCGGTGCAATAGGGAAAGACTTTAAAGCCCGCTTTTACCAGGCAGTCTGCCGCCTTAACCAGCTCGATGGGATCCGGTTGCAGGTTGTAGTCATCGCCGATGAGCTCCAGTTTTATCCAGTCGGTCTGGAAAATCTCGCGGCACATTTGTGCCATGGCCAAAGCCTCCCGGGTGGTATGACAGCCGGCGGTATTAGGCAGCAGGGAACAATCCAGGTCTCTGATCATTTGCCAGAATTTGTTCCCCCCCTTGTTTTCTGGTGCCTGTCGGCGAAGGGAAACGGTGACCACCGACGCGCCGCTGGCACGAATCGAATCACACATGATTGCCGGTGAAGGATACAGCGCGCTACCAATGAAAAAGCGGCTCGTTAGTTCTACACCAAATAAGCTCCAGGTGTTTGTCGAATCTTCCTGTGTGCCGGTTTTGGCAGTGTTGTCTCGCAAGGCGTGCGTTTTCACCGGTCACCCTCCATGAATAGGTTGAAGAATTTCAATCCGGTCGTTGGCGCACAGTTTTTGCTGTGAATAACAGGAGCGTGGCACAAACTCCTGGTTCAGGGCCACGACATAGGGTTCGGTTGCACCGAAACTTTCCAGAATTTCCTGCAGGTTCCGGGCATTTGCAAGCTCAAACGGCTGATCGTTGATGATCACATGAGTTGTCATTTTCAATGGCCTCCATGGGTTGGAATAGTTCGGGGAAGCGGCTCGTCGACGGGTAATCATCCAATGATTTGGCGCCCAGTACGCCCGCTACTTCATTCAAAAGCGCCGGCGAGACCAGGTAGCCGTGCCGGTACAGGCCGTTTACCTGCAGGTGTCGATGCCCAATAAGGATGCGTGGTTCGTTGTCGGGTAATGCCGGGCGAGTGCCGACCAGCGTTTCCAGTATGCGCGCTTCTGCGAAACCACTGTGCAGCGAATAGGCGGCGGTCAACAGTTCGAGTGTTGAGCGTACGCTGATGTTGCTGGTATCTTCGCTTTCGATTTCCGTCGCACCGATGATGTATTCCCGGCCGGGCCGTGGCACTATGTATAAGGGATAGCGTGGATGCATCAGCCTTACCGGCCTGGTCAAATTCACCTCCGGGGCATGCATGCGAATCACTTCACCTCGAACACCGCGAAGGCCGGGGATATCTTTTTTGGCACCAATTCCGCGGCAGTCGATTACCGTATCGTACCTTTGCTGGCCATGGTTGCTGGCCACATAGCCATCGCCCATTTGCTCAACACGCGTGCCTGTCAAACTCTCTATTTGGTTTAATTCAAGGGCCTGCCGGGTGGCCCGGTACAGGGCGCGATTATCGAGTTGGCCCTCACCTTTGATAAACAGCCCCTGCTGAAAGCGTTTTGCCAGTTCAGGTTCATAAGATTGCAGTTGCCGGGAATCACAAGGCTCGAGGACATTGTCCAGGTGCATGTGGCCGAGTTTGTGCTGGACCCGGCGAACGAAATTTTGGTAATCACCCCGGTCCTGTGAATGGGCTACGATCAGGCTGCCCTGGCGCTGGAAAAAGACTGGTTCTGGCAGGTCTTCCAGAATTCCGGGCCAAAGCTCTAGCGAGTCGATACCCAGTTGAATAACAAGCGGGCTGGCTGTGCATGCTTCTGCGTAAGGCGCGAGCATTGCCGCCGCGACATAACCGGCGCTGCCGGTAGCATCAAGGTCGTCTTTTTCGTAAAGGCTGACCCGGTAGTCGAGTCGGGCCAGCCGGAGCGCCAATAACCGCCCGAATAAACCCGCACCGACTACCGCTATCTGTTGCATTGCCTTTCCGGATTTCCCTTATTGCGCCTTGTGGTAGATCTCGCTGCCACTGGACAGGAACTCTTCTGATTTTTGCTTCATGCCCTCAAGCGCGTCCTGTTCCTCGACCAGTAGTAATTCCTGGGAGGCGGCATAGTCGCGCACGTCCTGGGTGATTTTCATGGAACAGAACTTGGGGCCACACATAGAGCAAAAGTGGGCAATTTTACCGGATTCCTTCGGCAGGGTTTCGTCGTGATATTCGCGCGCCCGGTCCGGGTCAAGGCCCAGGTTGAACTGGTCGTACCAGCGGAATTCAAAGCGCGCTTTTGACAGGGCGTTGTCGCGAACCTGGGCGCCCGGGTGACCCTTGGCGATATCGGCTGCGTGAGCCGCAATCTTGTAGGTAATCAGGCCTTCCTTGACGTCTTCCTTGTTGGGTAGTCCCAGGTGTTCTTTTGGTGTCACGTAACACAGCATGGCGCAACCGTACCAACCAATCTGGGCGGCACCGATACCCGAAGTGATGTGGTCGTAGCCGGGCGCGATATCCGTGGTCAATGGTCCCAGCGTATAGAAAGGTGCTTCGTCGCATTCCTTGAGCTGCTTGTCCATATTCTCCTTGATCAACTGCATGGGCACATGCCCCGGGCCTTCGATCATTACCTGCACGTCATGCTTCCAGGCAATTTTGGTCAGCTCGCCCAGGGTTTCCAGCTCGCCGAACTGTGCTTCATCATTAGCGTCGGCGATCGAGCCGGGACGCAGTCCGTCACCCAGTGAGAAGGAGACGTCGTAGGCTTTCATGATTTCGCAAATATCTTCGAAATGGGTGTACAGGAAGTTTTCTTTATGGTGCGCCAGGCACCATTTGGCCATGATGGAGCCGCCGCGTGAAACGATACCCGTGGTTCGTTTCGCCGTCATCGGCACGTAACGCAACAGCACACCGGCGTGAATAGTGAAGTAATCAACGCCCTGCTCTGCCTGTTCGATCAGGGTGTCACGGAACACTTCCCAGGTCAGGTTTTCGGCGATACCGTCAACCTTTTCGAGTGCCTGGTAAATGGGAACCGTGCCAATGGGTACAGGTGAATTGCGGATAATCCATTCGCGGGTTTCATGAATATTTTTACCGGTCGACAAATCCATCACAGTGTCTCCACCCCAGCGCGTAGACCAGACCAGTTTCTCGACTTCTTCCTCGATCGACGAACCCAGTGCCGAGTTGCCGATATTGGCGTTAACCTTGACCAGGAAATTGCGACCGATAATCATCGGCTCCAGTTCCGGGTGGTTGATATTGGCCGGGATAATCGCGCGCCCACAGGCGACTTCCTGGCGAACGAATTCCGGGGTAATTTCCTCGGGGATGCTGGCGCCAAAACTTTCACCCGGATGCTGGAAGTTGAGCTCGGCGCTCATATCCGCGCGCCGCGTGTTTTCGCGAATGGCGATATATTCCATTTCCGGGGTGATAATACCTTGTCGCGCGTAGTGGAGTTGTGAGACATTTTTACCCGGTTTGGCGCATAGTGGTTTTGGCAGGCAACCGAAGCGCAAATGATCCAGGCCCTGGTCGGCAAGACGCTTCTGGCTGTAAGTCGAAGTTAATGACTCCAGTTCTTCTGTATCCCCGCGCGCCTCGATCCAGGGCTTGCGCAACGGCGCCAGGCCCTCACGCACATTGATATCAATGTCGGGGTCCGTGTAGGGACCAGACGTATCGTAAACAAACACAGGGTCATTGGGCTTAAGAATCGGGTTTTGTTCGTCACCGCCAACAAGACTGTCGGATAATGTGATTTCACGCATGCCAACCTGAATACCCGGGTCAGTGCCCTGCACGTAGATTTTCCTGGAGTTGGGAAAAGGTTGTTTGCTCTGAAGACCCAGAGCGGTCAGTTGTTCGGCGGTTGTGGACATTGCAAACCCTCACTTTGTCGTTAATCAAAAGTGCCAAGATTGCCGTTGCGCTTGAGGGGGATAGAAGATGCCTGATCAGGCGGCTGTGCGTCAGCTTGTTTCCTTCGCAGGTTTTAACCTGATCAGGTTCTACGGATCCCACGTTAGTGGTCTCAGCCCTAGGCGCTCCGACAAGAAGCACAAAGTATATGCCTATGCGTCACCAGAAACAACAGGCCAGAGGAAAATTACAAAGTCGACAAATGAAATCGGGTAACAGGTTTAACCAGACAATTTTTTAGAGCAGTCTATATGAAGAGACCCGCCAGGTCGTTCAGGAACAGGCGCCCTTTACCGGTGGGCCGAATGGTTTTGCCTCTGGCCAGTAATCCTTTTTCTTGCGCCAGGGCGATCTTGTCCCGGTAATCGTTGAGATGTTTTCCGGTCCGGATCTCAAACAGGTCAGGGTTAAAGCCATCGTTCAAGCGCAGGGCGTTCATGAAAAATTCCCCGGCTATATTTTTGTCAGGTATGGTCATTTGCTGGCTAATAAAACTCCTGTCCGGGTCAAGGTATTGGCCGGGCAGCCGTGTTTTGCGGGTACGGATAATCTGCTTGTCATCGAGTAATGTGATTTTGCCGTGGGCGCCGGCACCGATACCCAGGTAATCACCAAATTGCCAGTAATTCAGGTTATGACGTGAAGCCTTTCCGGGCTGGCTGTAGGCGGAGACTTCGTACTGGTGCAGGCCCCGGTCAGCAAGCATCTCTTTACCGCCCCGTTCAATATCTTCAAGGGTGTTTTCTGCAGGCAAGCGGGGTGGGTGCGAGTAAAATACCGTGTTGGGTTCAATAGTCAGCTGGTACCAGGACAGGTGGGTTGGCCTGTAATCAAGGGCCGTCGATAGGTCCGACAGGGCATCCTTTGCCGTTTGACCGGGCAGTCCGTGCATCAGGTCAAGGTTAAAATTATCGAATCCGCAGTCGATAGCAGTCTTGATCGCCTGTTTAGCCTCGGTGCCCGAGTGTACCCGTCCCAGGGTTTCAAGATGCTTATCGTTGAAGCTTTGAACTCCGATCGAAAGGCGGTTAATGCCCGCCCGTTGAAATCCCGAGAACCTGTTTTTCTCGAATGTGCCCGGGTTGGCTTCCAGGGTGATTTCAATGCCAGGCTCAAATGCAACCAGGTCATTGATACCGGATAAAATTTTATCGATAGAATCAGCCGTGAACAGGCTGGGAGTACCACCGCCAAAAAAAACCGAATGCAGGCGCTGCCCCTGGATCCAGTGCATATCCTGCCTGAAGTCCTCGAGCAGGGCGCTGACATATTCGGCTTCTGGTAACCTGTCCCCGGCAGCATGGGAATTGAAATCGCAATAGGGGCACTTGCGGATGCACCAGGGAATATGGATGTACAGGCTTAACGGTGGTGGTTTAAATCGGGTTTTCATTGGCATTATGCAACAGCTCAACCAGTTTCTGCAGCGCACGGGCGCGATGGCTCACGCGGTTTTTAACCTCGGGTGACAGCTCGGCAGATGTGGCATTCAATTCCTTGCAAAAAAACAACGGGTCGTAACCAAAACCGTTGTCACCGCGGCCGGCCTCGAGAATTTCTCCGGTCCAGGCACCCTGGGCTATCAGGGGTGTTGGGTCATTCGCGTGCCGCATCAACACGAGTACGCAATGAAACCGGGCGATGCGGTTATTGCTGCCGCAGGCCTGTAATTCATCGAGCAGTTTCCGGTTGTTTTTGGCATCGGTTGCGTCATTGCCCGAATAGCGAGCTGAATAAATTCCGGGGGCACCTTCCAGGGCGTCGACACTCAGGCCGGAATCATCGGCCAATGCCGGCAGGCGGGTAATGCTGGCCGCATTACGAGCCTTGATAATGGCGTTTTCCACGTAGGTCAGTCCGGTTTCCTCGGCATCCTCTACGGAGAATTGGTTTTGCGGAATCAGCTCAATAGCAAGGGGTGATAGAACCGCCTGTATCTCTCGCAGTTTGCCCTGATTGGAGCTGGCCAAAACAATCCTGTTCATTATTTATATCCAAGCATAAGTGACAACCGGAATACCTATTTGTTCTTGCTCAGGTGGTAAATGGCGGTTTCGCCAAAAAGGTTAGGGCTCAATTCCTTGAATATGCGGTTGGGAAATCGCTCGGCGATGACATTCCGGTGCAAGATATCGATATCCTTTTCCTGGCACAGTATTTCAAAATCACGGATAGTACAGAAGTGGATATTGGGTGTTTCGTACCATTGGTAGGCAAGCTGTTTAGTGACCGGCATGCGGCCATAAAAAGACAGGTAGGCGCGGGAAAAAAGGTTGCCAAAATTGGGAAAGGTAACGATGCACTCGCTCCCGATCCTGAGCATATCATCGAGCACCAGGTCGGGCCGATGCATTATCTGCAGGGCCTGGGTCATAACTACAGTGTCAAAGCTCTTGTCCATGAAGTTGGTCAGGCCCCGGTTCAGGTCTTGTTCGATGACGTTCACACCCTTCGTGACGCACTCGATGATGTGCTCGCGGTCAATTTCCAGCCCGTAGCCCAGGATCTGCTTGTGATCCATCAGGAAACGAAGAAAATCACCGTTACCGCAACCCAGGTCCAGCACTCGGGTTTTGGGGGTAATCCAGTCCTGGAGCATGTAAAGGTCATCGCGAATATGCCTGCTCATGCGTTGACCTCGTCGGCAATTCGCTGCATGTATTCCCTGAATAATCGAATATAGGGGTCAATTGGCAGCAGGAAAGCATCGTGCCCCTGGGGAGCGTCTATCTCTGCATAAGTAACGTCTTTGCCGGCGGCGATCAGAGCATCGGCTATTTCACGTGATCGTTCGGGTGCGAAACGCCAGTCCGTGGTAAACGAAATAACAAGGAATTTGCACCTGGCGTGACTGAAGGCGCTGACCGCGTCGTGATCGTATTCCCGGGCCAGATCAAAATAATCAAGGATCCGGGTAATCAGGATATAGGTGTTGGCGTCAAAGGTGGTTGAAAATTTCTCACCCTGGTAGCGCAAATAGCTTTCGACTTCAAACTGAATCGGGTTGTACTGGCCGCGCTGGAAATCACCCGCGCGCAAGACGCGACCAAATCGATCGCCCATTAATGTATCTGACAAATACGTAACGTGCGCCAGCATGCGCGCTTGCACCAGTCCACGCTTTGGGATGGTGCCTTTTTCCAGGTAGTAGCCATCATGAAAGTCAGGATCGGTCTGGATGGCGTGCCGCGCAATTTCGTTAAAGGCGATATTTTGCGCCGTCAGGCTCATGGTCGATGCAATCGCCACGCTGTAGCGTATTTTATCCGGGAACTCCAGCGACCAGCGCATCGCCTGCATGCCGCCAAGGCTGCCGCCTATCACCGCGGCCCACTGGTCGATGCCCAATCGGACTCCCAGGCGAAATTGGGCTTCCATCCAGTCGCGGGCGCGCAACGGGGGGAAGTCTGGCCCCCAGTATTTCCCGGTTTCAGGATTGATTGTATTGGGCCCCGTGCTGCCGTGGCAACCACCGATATTGTTCGGGCAAACAACAAAAAACTTGTCGGTATCGATGGGTTTGCCTGGCCCGATGCATGTTTCCCACCAGCCCGGGGTTTTATCGTCCATGCTGTGGTAACCAGCCGCATGATGGTGACCACTGAGTGCATGACAGATAAGAACGGCATTGGATTTGTTGGCGTTAAGCTGCCCGTAGGTTTCGTAAACCAGCTGGTAGGATTTGATGCTACGGCCACAGGCAAACTCCAGCGGTTCATCGAACTGCATGGTCTGCGGGGACACTAGGCCGACTGAATCTTCGGGTATGGTTTCAGGCATATTGTTATGTCGATAGCCGGGGTCGATCGGGATAATTTTGAAGTCTAATTTGCGCCTATACGGAACGCAAGACAAACGGTGATTTGCGGCCAGTTTTGTCAACCTGCCCACATTAACGGTGTGAGCCGGGCAATTAAACCCAGGGAATCAGGCCGCGCGGCAGGGCTAGCGCGGCGGCCAGGTTGCCAATCACCAGTATCTTCAGGATGTTGATACCAATAAAAATAAAGATAGGCGAGATATCCAGCCCGCCAATGGGTGGAATAATACTGCGCGCCCGGCGCATCACGGGTTCGGTAATCTGGTAAATGAGTACGGCGGCCGGATTGTGGCTGTTGGGCGCTACCCAGCTGAGGATTATCACAACGATAATGGCAAAGAAATAAATGTTGAGCACCATGGACATTATGCCTACCAGTGACCAGCCGATGACCAGCAACAGGTTCGGTATCTGGCCACCCAGCAACAGGGCGATCAGGCAGATCGCCGCCGTTTGTACGATCAGTGCGAGAAACAACGAGGCCAGATCAATGCCGCCAAATCCCGGGATAATTCGCCTTAGCGGTTTCAGCGCGGGGTCGGTGATTTTTACAATAGCCTGCGAAATGGGATTGTAAAAGTCAGCACGTACGGTTTGCAGGAGAAAGCGTAGCAGTATGGTCAGGATATAAAGGGTAAATAATGTTTCAACCAGGTAGATGCCAACAGTTGCAAGGGATTGAGCCATATTATGCCTTGTTGATTAGTTAGATTATTAACGAGCCAGTTCTTTACTGCGATCCATGGCCGCCCGCATGGCTTCTTCGAATAATGGAATCAGTCCGCCATTTTCCAGACGCAGGATCGCCTGCTCGGTGGTCCCGCCGGGTGATGTCACACGACGTCGTAATTCGGCGGTATCTATATCACTCGAAAGCGCAAGTTTAGCCGAGCCGTAGGCCGTTTGCAGGGTCAACTGGCGGGCAACGTCGGCCGATAACCCGAGCTTGACCGCCGCCTTTTCCATAGCTTCCATGACCAGGAAATAATAGGCAGGCCCGCTGCCCGATACAGCGACAACCCGGTCGATGTCTTCTTCGTCGTCAAACCACAGGGCAGTACCAATCGCGTCAAAGATGAGGAATGCGATTTCCTTTTGTTCAGAAGTCGCCAGATGATTGGCAAACAAACCGGTAGCACCCGCCTGAACAAGCGCCGGTGTATTCGGCATGGCCCTGACCACGGGGACGTCCTGTCCAAGCCAGTCTTGCAGATTGCTCACCGTGATGCCGGCGGCGATCGAGATAAATAAGGGTCGCGGTTGCCGCAGGCCTGCAGATAAAGGCGTTACTACCTGGGCCATGATTTGCGGTTTGACCGCCAGAATAACGGCATCAGCCCGCTCGATCGCGGCCAGGTTGTCGGTACTGGTCTGGATACCAAAACGTCCTCGTAATGCCTCGAGCTTTTCGGTATCAAGGTCGGTGGCGTGAATCAGCTGCGCGGGGTAACCCTTGTCAACCAGCCCCCCGATAATACTGCTGGCCATATTACCCGCGCCGATAAAAGTTAGCCTGGCTGTCGCTGTCGCTAATGAATTCATAGATTGTTCATTTTTAATGTCGTTCGCCAAAAATTGCTGTGCCAATACGGACCATTGTCGCGCCTTCCATGATTGCGCATTCTAAATCATTTGACATGCCCATCGATAGGGTGTCAAGCGTAAAACCCTGCGTGTTTAAAGAAGCCAGGGTGTTACGCATGGTCTTGAAGTCATTACGAAGTTGTGCTTTATTTTGCCGGGGTGAGGGAATAGCCATCAGGCCACGTAGTTTTAGCCGGGACATAGTCGCGGTAGCGGCTGCCAGTGCCTCCAGGTCGGTTAAATCAACACCGGATTTTGTTTCTTCCTGGCTGACATTTACCTGCAGGCAAATGTTCAAAGGCGGCAAGTGATCGGGTCGTTGATCGTTCAGGCGTTGCGCGACTTTCAATCGGTCGACGCTATGTACCCAGTCAAAGTTATTGGCAATGGCTGCCGTTTTGTTCGACTGGATCGGGCCAATGAAGTGCCATGTAATGGCTAAATCGCCTAATTGGCCTTGTTTTTCAAGCGCTTCCTGGAGGTAGTTTTCGCCAAAATGATGAATGCCGGCCTGATAGGCTTTTCTTACCTCATTTGCTTTGCGCGTCTTGCTAACTGCGACAAGCTGTACTATACCCGATGTACGGCCCGCGTTTTTTTTCGCGTCTTCAATACGTGTGTTAATCTGAGCAATATTCTCGGCAATGGTGCTCATGGCTTGAGGGTATTTATCCGGATAATGACTGGGAAGCCTTTTATTGGCTATTGCTATAATGCAAGCAAGGCTAACACTAATTAAAAAATAAATGAATGGTGCTGAGGTACTATGGATATTACGGAATTACTTTCTTTTACTGTAAAACAGAATGCATCTGATTTGCATTTATCAGCCGGCGTTCCGCCGATGATCAGGGTTGATGGTGACGTGCGGCGCGTTAATGTTCCTTCCATGGAGCACAAAGAAGTGCACGCGCTGATATATGACATCATGAACGATAAGCAGCGAAAGGATTATGAAGAGTATCTGGAAACGGATTTTTCCTTTGAAGTTCCCGGTGTTGCCCGTTTCCGTGTCAACGCTTTCAACCATAATCGTGGTGCCGGCGCGGTGTTTCGTACCATTCCCTCAAAGGTACTCACCTTCGAAGACCTCGGCCTGGGAAATATTTTTGCAGATTTATCCATGTTACCGCGTGGGCTGGTGCTGGTGACCGGGCCGACAGGTTCGGGTAAAAGTACAACCCTGGCGGCAATGATCGACCATGTTAATAACTTGCGATATGATCATGTTTTGACCATTGAGGACCCGATTGAATTTGTCCACGAAAGCAAAAAGTGCCTGATTAACCAGCGCGAGGTGCATCGCGATACTTTTGGTTTTAACGAGGCATTACGCTCGGCCTTGCGTGAAGACCCCGATGTGATTCTGGTAGGCGAATTGCGAGACCTTGAAACGATTCGACTGGCATTGACCGCCGCAGAAACCGGGCACCTGGTTTTTGGCACATTGCACACTACTTCTGCGGCAAAGACAATTGACCGTGTGATTGATGTCTTCCCGGGCGAAGAAAAATCAATGGTACGCTCCATGTTATCCGAATCATTGCAGGGCGTTATATCGCAGACCCTTTTGAAAAAAATTGGTGGTGGCCGTGTCGCTGCGCATGAGATCATGATTACCACTTCTGCTATACGTAACCTGATACGTGAAGACAAGGTCGCGCAGATGTATTCTGCTATCCAGACAGGGGCTGCACACGGCATGATTACCCTGGACCAGACACTGAAAGAACTACTGCGCAAAGGGCTGATTTCCAAGGATTCAGCAAGAGAAGTCGCCAACAATAAGGAAAGCCTTATGTAAGGCTGTTCAGAAAACTGATCACGGTTTCACGGGAGAGTACTGTTGAATTTAGAAAAACTGCTAAAACTGATGGTAGACAAGAAGGCCTCCGACCTTTTTATTACGGCTGGTTTGCCACCGAGCATAAAGATCGATGGAGTGATTCGTGCTGTTTCACAGGAGGCATTGAGCCCCGAAAAGGCGCGTGAAACTGTCCTGGGGGCGATGAACGAATCGCAGCGAAAGGAGTTCATGCTCTCGCACGAGTGTAATTTTGCGATCAGCGCCCGGGGTGTCGGTCGTTTTCGTGTCAGTGCTTTTTACCAGCGTAACCTGGTTGGTATGGTGTTGCGGCGTATTGAAACCCAGATCCCGACATCCGATAGCCTGGGTTTACCGCCGATTATCGATGAACTGGCGATGACCAAACGCGGCCTGATTATTTTTGTTGGCGCGACGGGTACCGGTAAATCGACATCACTGGCATCCATGATTGGTTACCGTAATAAAAACAGTAATGGCCATATCGTCAGTATCGAGGACCCTATCGAATACGTGCATCAGCACCAGGGCTGTATTGTTACCCAGCGGGAAGTGGGTATCGATACCGAAAGCTTTGAACTTGCGCTGCGCAATACTCTGCGGCAGGCGCCGGATGTAATACTGGTCGGTGAAATACGAACCCGGGAAACGATGGAGCAGTCGATTATTTTCGCCGATACGGGTCACCTGTGTCTGGCAACGCTGCACGCCAACAATGCCAACCAGGCCTTCGGGCGTATCCTCAACTTTTTCCCGGCCGACCGGCATTCCCAGGCGTGGATGGATTTATCACTTAACCTGAAAGCCATTGTTGCCCAGCAGTTGATACCTCGCCCCGATGGAAAGGGGCGCCAGGTTATTACCGAAGTGTTGATCAATACACCGGTGATTGCCGATCATATCCGTAAAGCCGAAGTGCACCTGCTTAAGGAAATCATGTCGAGATCTACAGAGATTGGCATGCAAACATTCGATCAGGCCCTGTTCAGGGCCTTCAAGGCGGGTGCTATTTCCTACGAAGCGGCGCTGGCACATGCTGACTCAATGAACGACCTGCGCCTGATGATAAAACTGGATTCCGGTGAACACATCGAGAATTCAATGGGTGTGGCCGATAATTTAACGCTGCAAAATTAGGCAGACAGGGAAAAGTTTTATTTAGCAGACATCCGCGGCCAGATCAGGCCTGGTATACTTTCCTGCCCTCGATCAGGGTATAGCGCACGCGTCCTTTGAGTTGCGTGTTCAGCAGGGGTGAATTCCTGCCGGTCGAGTACATGCTTTTTTCTGAAAATTGCCAGCATTCTTCCGGGTCAAAAATACAGATATCGGCTGTTTCCCCGACACCGATATTGCCTGCGTTTATCCTGGCCGATTCAGCCGGGTTGCAGGTAAGCCGGGCGACCAGGGTTGGCAGGTCCAGCGTGCCGTTATCCACAAGTTCAAGTGCCTGCGAGAGCAATGTTTCAACTCCCGAGATTCCCGCTTCGGTTTCGGCAAACGGTGCCATCTTGGCGGCCGTCTCGTGCGGCTGATGTTGGGAACAGATTGCGCTGATTATGCCTTCAGAGACACCTTCGCGTAACCTTTGCCTGTCGGCCTTGTCACGTAGCGGCGGTTGAATGTGATACAGGCAATTAAAGCCCTGTATGCTCTCATCGGTTGACAGCAGGTGATGAATGCTTGCATCGGCCGGTACCTGAAGGCCTTTTGCCTGCGCGTCGGCAATCATGTCTACCGAGCGTGATGTTGATACTTGTCCAAAATGTGCGCGTACACCCGTTTGCTCGACCAGCAAAAGGTCACGCGCAAGGGCCACCGTTTCGGCCGTTTCGGGAATGCCCGCCAGGCCCAGGCGCGTGCTGAACTGGCCATTATGTACACACCCCCCCTGCTCCAGGTAACTATCCACGGGATTGAGACAAACGGTCATTTCCTGGGAAGCGGCATACTCCAGGCATCGAAGCAGGACCCGGTTGTTGGCAAACGGGGCACGGGTATTGGTGACCCCGACACAGCCGGCTTTTTTCAGGGTAGCCATTTCGCTGAGTTGCTTGCCGCGCAAGCCTGTAGTAATTGCACCTATCGGCCATATTCGACAATAACCGCTTTGCGATGCCAGTTTCTGGATGGAGGTCGCCACGGAGGGACTGTCAATTACCGGTAAAGTGGTCGGTGGGCAGCACAGGGAAGTAACGCCACCGGCAGCCGCTGCTTTGGTTTCAGACTCCACTGTGCCTTTGTGCTCGTAACCGGGTTCGGGAATACGAACGTAAAGATCGACCAGGCCAGGGCAGACTATCATACCGCTGGCGTCGATCGAATCTTGTGGTTGAAACATGCCGGCCTGTTCACCCAGAGCGGCGACCTTGCCTTCCGAGATATAAATGTCGGCAATCGTGTCGATACGGTTTGCAGGATCAATAATTCGTCCGCCGGAAATCAGGAGGCTCATGGCATGTCACCCGGGCGTTCTGCAGATTCATTCTGCTGGGTCATCTGGCCGCTCATGGCCATCGACATGACCGCCATACGCACCGCGATGCCATTGCTGACCTGGTCCAGAATCACGGACTGTTCGCCGTCGGCAACCTTGGAAGATATTTCCACGCCCCGGTTAATGGGGCCAGGATGCATGACGATGGCATCGGGCTTGGCGTATTTCAGCTTGTCATTGGTAAGCCCGTAAAGCTGGTAAAATTCGTGCTGGCTCGG
>CAMYIF010000004.1:34278-42684 GCA_947258415.1 uncultured Pseudomonadales bacterium | reverse complement strand
GGCCTGTTAAAGATGAAAACAGTCTTGGCAGGAAAAAGTACAATAAGACCAGTGCATTAACAGTTATAGACACGAGAAGAAAATTTATTTAGTGTGCACATAGCCTTTGATCAGGCACTCGAGGGAAATATACAAAACAGGTTAATCGAGCTGCAAACTGTCAGCTGGTTGACTCTGGTTAAAATGGCGGCATCAGAATCAGATCTTTTAACACAATAATTTGCTGTTCATAAAGAAAATAAAAATTTAACGGGGCAATCTTCCCGGCATCCGTTGAAAAGGCTATAGGAAAATTATGGACGGTCACGCCCTGGCAAATGTTCTTGCCTATTTAACCGCAGCAGTCATCGCTGTGCCCCTGTTCAGGCGCTTTGGTTTAGGCGCCATCCTGGGCTATTTGGCCGCGGGAGCCGTTATTGGCCCGCAGGTTTTACACCTGATCGATGACCCGGTTTCGGCACTGCACTTCGCCGAAATTGGCGTCGTGATGCTGTTATTCGTGATTGGTCTTGAACTGAATCCGGCCAAGCTGTGGAATATGCGTGGCCAGATCAGCATTCTCGGTGGCGGGCAATTGGCATTATCTGCACTGCTCATTGCCCTTTTTACCCAACTGGTATTTGACCTTGACTGGAAAATAGCAACCCTGATCGGTTTGACCCTGGGCCTTTCGTCAACCGCATTTGCCGTACAATTAATGGACGAGCAGGGGATCATGGGTCATGCACTCGGCAGGAAGGGTTTTGCCATTTTGCTGTTACAGGATATGGCGGTTATCCCGATTTTGTTGCTGGTCAGCGCCTGGGCTCCGATAGCGGAAACCGGTTCAAGCGTACCCTGGTGGATGGGCTTCGCGGCCGTCATCCTGGTGTTGGCTATAGGCCGTTTTGCGATTAATCCCTGCTTGAGACTTATTGCGCAAAGCGGTAGCCACGAGATATTAACGGCCGCAGCCCTGCTTATTGTCATTGGCACGGCCTCATTGATGGAAACCGTTGGCCTGTCCATGGGCATGGGGGCTTTCCTTGCCGGGATCATCCTGGCAAATTCAAAATTCCGCCACCAGCTCGAATCGGATATCGAGCCGTTTAAAGGCTTGCTGCTCGGGTTATTTTTTATCGCCGTCGGAATGACCCTCGACCTGCACCTGCTGATTGAAAAGCCACTGTTGATCCTCGGTCTGGCGATCATTCTGATTCTGATCAAGGCACTGGTAATTGCCGCCCTGGCTTACTTCCGAAAATGCACGTTCAGCGACGGGTTTTTACTCGGTTTGATGCTCTCGCAGGGTGGTGAATTTGCCTTCGTCGTTATGAGTAAATCGGTATCACTGAACCTGGTTGACCAAAGCATGGCCGATCTCCTGGTGCTGGTTGTCGGTATTTCAATGGCATTAACCTCGCCCATGGTGATGCTGTTTAAAAGAATGACCAGGAAAACAGAGTCTGATTCGAAAGCATACGATAGCGCCATCGACACCGAACCGGAGGTGGTCATCGCCGGTTTTGGCCGGTTTGGTCAAATAGTAGGTCGAATTCTCGCGGCTAACCACGTGCATTTTTCAGCGATGGATAAAGACCCGAGTCATGTCCAGTTTATTAGAAGAATAGGGCACAAAATATTTTTTGGTGATGCATCACGCCTGAAGCTGCTAGATGCGGCCGGCCTTGGCCATGCACGGGTACTGGTGGTGGCGGTTAACGATAAGAAGGAAACCTGGTCAATCGTGCGCAAGGTCCGGGTAGCCTACCCGAACATGCAGATCGTGGCGCGTGCACACGATCGCGAACACGTTTACCATTTAAAGACGGCTGGCGCCGATTATATCGTCAGGGAATTGCTGGAAGGCAGCCTGGTTGCCGCCCGTGACACCCTGATGTCGCTCGGGTTCACCGAAGGGCAGGCCTTGTCCAAGGTTGAGCTGTTCCGGACTCACGATGAAACGCTCATCGAAAAAGCCGCCGATCACGCCGATGACATGGACCAGAGACTAAAGATTGCCGCCGAGGGCAGGAAGGAACTGGCACAATTGTTCAAGCAGGATGAAACCATCTAGACGGGTAGTCCTGTACCTGGATTTATTTTTCCAATAAATTACCCGTGCCGTTAAATTTACGGCCCTGGTTTTCCTTCATTTGGTGTTGGCTCGGACATTTCATCAACTTTGCCGATAAACCGGGACATCAGGGCAATGATGACGATTGCGAATACCAGTCGTCCCCATAAAATGGCGTTGATATCCGCACCCAGTAACAGCATTAACAGGGTGTCCTCGATCAGGCTGTGACACAGCCCCAGGAAACAGATCGACAACAGCGTATCCCGCTTGTCTATTTTCCCTTGCTGAACCTCGTTAATAAGCAGGCCTCCACCAAAACTCAGTCCCAGGGTAATGCCGATAATAGTCGCGTTACAGGCGTTCCTGCTCATGGTCAGCAACCTCAGGAAGGGCGTCAACAGCCAGTGCATGAATCGTTCGATGCCCAAAAAGCGCAACAATCGAAGCAGGCCGATTAGCAACCAGATAATAAAAAAAATGGTCCCCAGCATTTTCAGTTGTTCGATACACCAGCCAAGAAACGACGGCGACTTGAGTTCAGGCTGCCAAATCAGCGATATCGGCTGTTGTTGCCAGTCGCCCCACTGGTAGATGGCCATGACAATGGCGCCCAGCAACAGTGCGCCGCCGATGCGCAAGGGCAGGGTAATCGACCATCTGACGCCAACGGTCTTGGCGATCCCGCCTTCGATCGGCAATCCGTGCGAGATCAGCAACATCACGCTGAGTACCGATACCTCGGCTACAGTGAAAGTGTAGGCGCTTGAAAGCTCGTAAAAAACGGTCATGGCGGCGTACAGGTTGGAAACCATTGCCGTTGCCCAGACGATAACCAGTATGTCGGGCAGGCCAACCAGCGCCATCAACGGGGACAAAAGAGAAGCCAGCAACTGCACGCCACCGATACTATCCAGGATCTTGACGATAATAATGACGGGTACCATTATTTTGAGCAGTGTTATATACACCCTGACGGTTTCCCTGGTCACTGTTTTTAACGTTTCAACCAGGGACTCGTTAGCCAGGGGAGGCATTTGGGGTACGGCCATATCAGCGCTCTTGTTCGGGTCAATACGGAAGTTGCCCGGTTAATTCTATCCGTATTTGGAGCAAGATGCTGCTTGACAGGCAAATTATTTGACGCAGGTTACCATCTTCAGCGTGCGCACTGAGTCCTGCAATCAGGCCGCCGTCCAGCCGCCGTCGATGGACAGGGATGTACCGGTAATATTCTGAGCATCATCCGAACACAGGAACAGTGCAGTGCCGGCGACCTGTTCAACGGTGACAAATTTCTTGGTCCATTGTGCGGCTAACAGGATATCGTTGACTACCTGATCCTCGCTGATGCCGCGCGTTCTGGCCGTATCGGCAATCTGTTTCTCGACCAGGGCTGTTTTGACGTAACCGGGGCAAATGGCGTTGCAGGTAATATTATCCAGGGCGACTTCAAGGGCCACAGTTTTGGTCATGCCGACGATGCCGTGCTTGGCGGTGACGTAGGCGGACTTGAAGGGTGAGGCGACCAGTCCGTGCGCCGAGGCAATATTGATAATCCGGCCCCAGCCCTGTTTGCGCATGTGTTTAACCGCGCTGCGAATGGTATGAAAGGACGAGGACATGTTGACGGCAATGATTTCGTCCCACTTGTCCGGTGGAAATTCATCAATGGCTGAAACCTTCTGGATCCCGGCATTGTTGACCAGGATGTCGATCGAGCCGAGTTTATGAACCGTTGTCTCGACCAGGTCGGTAATTTGCCCGGGAAGCCTCATGTCGGCGTCGTGGTACAGGGTTTTAACACCATGGCTTCCCAGTTCATTTCGTATGCCCTGAATTTCAGTCTTGTCACCAAGGCCATTGATAACCACGTTTATTCCGGCTTTGGCAAAACCCCTGGCGATGCCAAGGCCAATACCACTGGTCGAGCCTGTAATGATTGCCACCTTGCCTTTTAGGGACATCTGTTCCTCCTTCGCTGCCACACCTTCGCCGTTAATCGGGTCGTATAACTTCGCCAATCAACGATTCAGGTAGGCGTAAGCGGTAATGAAAGCGGTTTCCTGGAATTTTTTTAACTCGGTCTCTTCAATTGAAATCGGAACGGGTGATTTTTTAAGGCTTGCCTTGATATCTGTCGGGGAAAACAGGATCACGTGCAGTTCCTCGGCCAGTTGCAGGACCGCTTCGAGTTTAAATCCGGTAGCACCGCCGGCAAACTTACCCCTGGTTGCCCTTGTGCGGATGATGACATGGTCAACCCGGTAGTCCTGCATTAACTTGACGAACGTTTGCTGAAACTTGATTAATTGTTTTTTATCGTTGGCATCGTGAATCGACAGTTTCGAGACCCTGCAGTCGGGAATATTGAACAAACCCTTATCCTGCGAAAGGATGCACACGATGGCATCGTTGCCTTTCAAATCTACACCACAGACTTTCATGTCGGTTCCTAATCAATTGACGGGCGAGTATTATAGGCACAAAGTCTATTCAATTCAGGCTGATATCGAAAACAAATAACGACATTTATCAATTTAAATTCCCTGTTTGGCAGGCAAACTATTGGACCTTGCGACTTACCTTTCATTTCTACTGGTTTCTGCCGGCCTGATAATAATGCCGGGGCCGAATGTGCTGTTGATCATCTCAACCAGTATCGCGCACGGCCCAGCCCGGGGCATACAGACAGTGGCTGGCACCTCGTCGGCTATGATTATCCAGTTGGCCATCGCTGCATTGGGCGCGGCCTGGTTCGTGGAGGCACTGGCGCATGGCTTCGAGTATTTGAAATGGTGCGGTGTTGCCTATTTGTTTTACCTGGGGATCAATCATTTTTACCGGGCATACAGCGTCAAACCTGCGAAACCCGAACCGAGCACGCGCGGCACTTTCGCAAGGGGGTTCTGGGTTTCGCTGACAAATCCAAAGACCATCCTGTTTTTTACCGCGTTTTTACCCCAGTTTGTCGTTCCTTCCGGGTCCTTCCTGCCGCAGATCGGGCTGTTATCCTTGTCCTTTTTGATCCTGGCGACCTTGCTGGATTCCTGCTACGCGATACTCGCCGGAAAACTGCAGGTGCTGTTGAAAAGCGAGCGATTATCACGCGTGCAGAACTGTATCAGCGGCACGCTGTTTTTGAGTGCGAGCGCATGGCTGGCTTCCGTCAGGCAGACGTAATCATTGCCCGGATATCTTCTTTACTGTCGTTGCATGCTAATGCCCGAATTCGAACTATACTTTCTATAAATTCACGCAATAGCTTCGCGTAAAAATTCCGGGTTAATGCTTTTCAGTTGATACGGAATTTAAGCGCCAATTAATAACGTTTTAGAAAAGGTTCAATGATGCTCAACTCACAACCGGGAAATGCCAGTATTGATCCCTGGCGCGAGAAATATATTGCGCAGGGTGAAGCATTCGATCAACAGATACAATCGCTCGAGGATTACACGCAGCTTTTGCAACGTGCGCTGGTGCGCATCAGCCTGGCAGCCGATGGCCAGGACAGTGAACTCGATAAATCGCTGGAAAACCTGCGACGTTTATTGCGTAAGGCCAAGCCGAGCATAGCTGATATTTCCGGGAACCTGGCCACTATCGAAAACACCCTGTTGCGACTCGACAACGATACGAGTACAGCGAGCGATGCAGGCTTAAACGCGCTTAACCAGCTTATCAGCCAGCTACTGGAAATGGACCTGAGCCGCGACAACAAAAAAGCATTGAAGGCCATTGCAAAAGCCCTGAAAAAGCAGGGAGACAACCTCAAGGCCTACCCGCAGTTGCTTAACGAATACGCGCGGGTACAGCAGCGAGCGATCAACGAGAGTTTGCAGCAGTTACAGGCAAAGGCGGGTGTAACGGGTGATAAGGAAGGCGGGAAACAAAACCAGGGCATTTTGTCCAAACTGTTCAGCTCAAACCAGGGTGGCAGTGAACGAGGTAAAACTGAAACCACAATTGCTGATACAGCTGTAGAAACCGCACCCGTAGCAGATAACCAGATTGAAAATAATATATCTCCTCCGACTGCCGCAACCGTTGAACCGGGTATTAAAGAACAGGCTTCGATACAGAAAGTTGATGAGCCGGAAAACGAAAAGGATGAAAAACATCCCGTACATCATGCTTCAAAATCGATGGTCGATTTTCAATACCTGTGCGAGAGTCTTGCCGGTTTGGTCGAGCGCCTTTCCATTCCGGAAACAGAAAAGCCCGCCGTCGAGGCATTACGTAACCGGATAGACGCAGAATTAAACAGCGATGAAGTGGTTGGCGTTATCGAGGAACTCGCGCAACTGATCATTATGGCGGTGGATAAAGGCCAGCAGGATTTCGAACAGTTCCTGCAAACCCTGGACAAGCAGCTGCTGGAAATCAATGCTTTTCTTAGCGAGAGTTATTCCGCAGAAAATGAAAGACGAAACGCAGCTGGCCAGTTTGACCAGGATATGCGCTCACAGGTTAATTCATTCTCCGATGAAGTCATGCAGGCGACAGACCTTAACCTTTTAAAGAACTCGGTGAAAAAACACCTGGACCTGATTTCCGTGTCCATGGATCAATGGGTCGATGCCGAAAAACAGCACGAATCACAGGCCAATGAACAGGTAGCTGCATTAAAAGAGCAACTGTCCTTGCTGGAAAATGAAACCAGTGCGATTAAGGCGCGGTTACGCAAGGAACGTATTAATGCCCTGACCGATATCCTTACCGGCGTGCCTAACCGCGAAGCCATGGACGAGCGGCTTTCCTTTGAATGGAAACGGTTCCAGCGGTACGGGCACCCGTTAGTCCTTGCGGTACTGGATATCGATTATTTCAAACAGGTCAACGATGAGTACGGTCACCTTGTGGGCGACAAGGTACTAAAGGATGTTTCAAAAACCGTGCAAAAACTCACCCGAAAAACCGATTTTTTCGCCCGTTACGGTGGCGAGGAATTTGTCATTATCATGCCGGAGACTAAGCTCGATGGTGCGGTATTGGCGATGAATAAAATCCGGGAAGAAATTGAAAACCTGACTTTTAGTTACCTCAAGAAAGATAAAAATATCACCGTCTCTTTTGGCCTCGTAGCGTTCCGTAAAGGAGTCTCACTTGAAACCCTGTTCGACCTGGCCGACAAAGCGCTTTACCAGGCCAAAATCCACGGGCGTAACAGGGTAGAAGTGGCGAAGTAGATAAGCTGTCATTTAATGATGTAGAAGTGGGATAATTGGGTCCATATATGGACCCCAAATATCTCAGACCCTAAATATCTTGATTAATTGCTCCTTATTTCAAAGGTATAGGATGATATTCTAGACAGCGGTTTAAAAATGAAAATAGTTCTCTGTACGATCTTTGCCCTGATAGCGTTTGCAGGTAATTCTGTTCTTTGCCGGCTGGCACTAGGAGAAAATACCATTGATGCGGCAAGTTTTACGGCTATCCGGATGTTGTCCGGAATTATTGTATTGCTTGTATTGTTGAAATTGACCCAAACCAGTAACGCTAGAATATCAAAAGGAAGTTGGAAGGCTTCTTTTTTTCTATTTCTTTATGCCCTGGCGTTTTCATTTGCTTATATCTCCCTGGAAACCGGTGTTGGTGCTTTGATCCTGTTTGGCTCAGTACAAATCACGATGATTCTGAGCAGCGTAATTTCAGGGAATAAACTCCATTTCATTGAATGGTCAGGTGCGCTCATTGCTTTTTCAGGATTTGTTTATCTGGTCATGCCTGATTTAACATCTCCTACATTCACAGGATTTGTTCTGATGGCAGTCGCTGGTATTGCGTGGGGGTTTTACACGCTGGCAGGCAAAGGATCTCAGAATCCGATGAGTGACACTACATATAATTTTTTACGCACTTTACCACTGGTCATCATTCTGATTGCTGTAACCTTCCAGCACTCTGCCTTAACTCAAAAGGGTATCTTGCTGGCGGCATTGTCCGGTGGTGTTACCTCGGGGATCGGTTATGCTATCTGGTATACCGCGCTCGGGGGTCTTTCTGCACTCCAGGCGGCGGTTGTTCAATTGCTTGTTCCGGTGATTGCCGCTGCTGGCGGCGTGTTATTTTCCGATGAGATCGTATCGCTGCGTTTACTCCTGTCATCAGCACTCATACTTGGTGGTATAGGGATAGTGATATTAGCCAAACATTTCTCTCACCAGGCTGCGTCGGAGACAGATAACAATCACATGAAATAGTGGATAATTGGGGTCCATATATGAACCCAATTATCAAATATATCAATTTTAATTCAATGAGTTATAAATCATCAGATGCCTGATAGAGGAGTAGAAAGATGAAATCCAGAAATATTCAGAAGTTACTGCTTTTTTTTACGATAG
>CAMYIF010000004.1:0-34252 GCA_947258415.1 uncultured Pseudomonadales bacterium | reverse complement strand
TAAGTACAAACAGAACTACCAGGAAGCAGTAGCAATTTACCCCGAACCGGTAAATTTGGATTCTGCTCCACAAACCACTGGGCTACTACTTATAGATGCCGTTACAAAAAAAGCGTTAAACACAATGTCACTTTCCGGTGTCGCTATTGCCAAGCTAAAAGGAGGGCCTGGCGATGAAATATTAATTGGGTCATTCAAGACAGGGGGCATTCTGAGTCAGTTGAGTGGATTAGTGGTAATTCCCGGTCTTGAGCCAGGGAGATATAAGATCACCAAAGTAAAAACACAGAATGCTAACCTTTGGGAAACTTTGAATATACCCCCATCTGATGATTTTACAATTGAAGTGAAAGAAAAATCACCAGTGTATTTTGGCCAAATTCAAATAAAACATCCAGTTGGCTCCACCGAAAGGGAAATTAAAATAATTTATGATAAAAAGAGAGAAATTGAATCATGGAAAATGGTTTCAGCTAAGTACAAAAGCTCTCCATGGAGCACGATTATTAATCAACACATCACAAGCCTAGAGTAATAATTAGAAAATATTTGGGGTAAAACCACATCTATTTTTACCCGATACATGATTTGTGGACCAACTTAAAACAAGCTTGAGATGATTGTCCCAAATAGTTTCACAACAACGTCAGGCTTAGCTATCCAGGCTAAAATCTGTCAGTTCCGCCACCACTGGAGTAGAAATAGCTGAGTTTGAACGGAAACCTGTTATTGCCTGTTCCCGGAATGAATCCGCCGTTGACCAGCGCGGCATAGCTTTTATTGCTATCCTCGGTTGTCCGGGTAGTGGGGCTGTTTAGTGACCATGATTCTGAACTGATTTTAAAATCGCGATAAGCATCCCGAATACTGATTTGCTCGATATAGCTCACCATTTTTTCATCTGATAATACCGTATTGCCTTTTTGGCACAGGTAACCGAAGACAACCTGAACAGGCCTTTGTTGCGGGTCATCCGGTGCATAATCATGCTGGATGGAAATTCCTGCACATTGCTGGTTCAGACCCGTCAGCCGGTAAGGTTTAAAGTGCACACTGCCGAGCGATGAACGTAATCGACGCGTCTTGCCCCATTCCTTGTCATGGCCTTTGTTATAATTCCAGGTATCTATTAATTTATGAATTCTCTCTGATTGATCATGGTTGTATTGAAGGGAGGTGTCTGTTTGGGTAGCTTCCATATAAATAAATTCAGCCTGGCCACCATGACCCACGTACAACGAATATTCTTCACGATCGAGCTGGCCTGTATGCCTGATGTTTTTATATTGCAAACCATGAAATTGATCTGCATTAAACCGGACATAGGCATCCCCGATTTCTGTTTCTGTGAACATGTCCCTGCTGGCACATCCGTACAGGGCTAAAAGTATTGCGGGTATAAATACAGATCGTTTGACCATAAATTCCTTCCTTGAATTTTCCTGGTTTCGTATTTTATTCTTGTAGATAACAACGCAGGAGCTATCAGGTTAAGTTAAAAATATGGACAAAACGGCTGCAAGATTGTTCCAGCCGTAAAAGGATATCGAGGCATGTGCCGAGTGTTTCAGGGATACCTGCCCTGTTGGCAGCGCCTATTTCAGATGGCTATAAATCACTATATTCCTGATAAAAAACAGGTAGAAGCAGGATAATATTTATTATTATGCCGTAGGCGTCAAAAAAGACAGTTAGGCGGCAGCAACAGGGACGCTGGGGAATTTATATGCAAAAGCTTCATCTGATCCTCACGTCGCTTGTCCTCATCCCAACACTGATAAGCACCACTATGGCCGAACCAGAGAATCCAGAGAAGAGCGTCTGCGGGTCATTAAAGGAACCCTTTGTGTTCTGGATGTGGAGCAGCGTCGCTGGCAAACCGAGTACAGAGGCAGCTAACCGCGTTCCAAACGCAGAACCTGTAGCGCACAGGACAAAGGACGGTCGTCTCCTGAGGGGCTACAAGCTGAGTAGCACGCACCCTGAAGGAGCTGTATTTGGCTCTGTCCTGGTAGCTCAGGGTAACGCAATGTTGGCTGATCAACTACTGTCCACTCTGGCCGACTTTTCACAAGCAGGAATTGAGGCGTACATTTTCGACTATCGGGGTTACGGCAATTCAGAAGGAAAACGTCGACTCAAGGCAATTGTAAGTGACTATATAGAAATCTTCGACAGCATCGATAGTTCAACGCAAGGCAGGCGATTTCTCTACGGCATATCTTTCGGCGGAATTGTTTTGCTAAATGTAATTGGTTCAGGCATCTCCTTTGATCGCGCTGTTATTGACTCGGCACCAAGCCGCGTCTCCAACAGGGGATGCCCGGAAGAGTACGATCCGGTGGTCAACTTCCCAAAAGATGGTTCCCGGTTTCTGATGGTTGCAGGAGAGCTCGACAAAGTTGTACCGCTAAAGGATTCGCAGGAACTCATAGACCTCGCGAAAACACGAGGGAGTCGCGTCGAAACGCGAAGTGACTTTGCGCATCCATTTATGGACTTCAATATTCGAGTCCATCGAGCACGTATTGAACTTATTAGATCATTTTTAGCGGCGACAGATACACAGGAAGTACGCTGAATCTGATGGATGTGGGCCGTCCGGCTATCGGCCAGGAGTGATCGGTTGACCTTAAATCGGATATGTTGCGGGTATTATTGACAGAAATACGGAGAACAAAAGGAGATGACGTCCAATGACAGCTAGACCGGTAGCCAACGAGTTCGACGTCATTGTCATCGGGTCAGGTATGGGCGGAATGACGGCGGCCGCTGCCCTTTCCCGCCTGGATCACAAAGTCTTGCTTCTTGAGCAGGCGCAGACGATTGGCGGGCTGACGCACGCTTTCACCCGTGATGGGTTCACCTGGGATGTGGGCCTCCACTATTGCGGCACATTCGGCCGCGACCAGCTTGCCGGCCGGATCCTGGACTGGCTCAGCGGCGGAACGATTGATTTTCACTCGGTAGGCACCGTCTACGACACGCTGCACTTCCCGGATGGATTCGATATTTCTGTAGGGCGTCCGGCCGCAGCCTACAAGATGGAACTCAAAGACAGGTTCCCCGGCAATGTTGACGAAATCGATGCCTACTTCGAAGCGTTGCTGTCGGCGGAGGAAGCCGGGCACATGGTGGGTGCCGAGCGAGCAATACCCGAGCCGTTCCGCTCCGCGCATCACTGGTGGAATAAGAGGAAAATCCAGCGCTGGTGCAGTCGCACAACCGGCGAGGTCATCGCGGAACTCATCAGCAACCCGAAGCTCGCCGCCGTGTTGTCGGCACAGTGGTGCACCTATGGCGGCAAACCGAAAGAATCGAGTTTCGCCATTCATGCCACCATCATGGGCCACTACCTCGAAGGTGCTGCCTACCCCGTGGGCGGTGCCGCCGCCATCGCAAGGGGGCTTGTTCCCGTGATCGAAGCGGCGGGCGGCAGCGCCAGGGCCGGGACGCCGGTCAGCGAGATATTGCTTGAAGATGGCAAAGCCGTGGGCGTGCGTACCGGATCCGGCGAAAAAATCAACGCGCCTTATATCGTCTCGGCGATCGGAGCCGGTGAGACCGTGAAGTACTTGCTGCCGCAGGAAATTCGCGAACAGCACTGGACTCGCGAGATAGCTACTTTCAAGCCTTCGATCTGCCACTTCGAGGTGTTTCTCGGCTTCGAGGGTGATATCGCCCGGCACGGAGCGACGCGCTCGAACCACTGGTTTTACGAAAGCTGGAACACCAATGACGCCATATGGACACCGACAGACGGAGGGCCAATTCCGATGATGTTTGTTTCGTTTCCATCTCTCAAGGATCCCGCTCATGATCCGGGTCCGTCGAGCAAGCACACAGGTGAAATGCTGATTTGGGCCGATTGGTCGTCGGTAGCAAAATTTGCGGCTGGAGGTGCTGAAGAAAACGCCGACGACTGGGCAGCATTCAAGCAGAGTATCGAATCCAGGATGATGGCGTTCTTCGCGGAGAAGTTCCCCGCATTGGAGCCGCTCGTCGTCTATCGCGAACTTGGCACTCCACTCGCAACCGCCTCATTCACCGGCCACGAGAAGGGCGGGTTCTATGGCGTGGAAACGACCCCGCGCCGCATGTTGTCAGAAGCACTCAACGCCCGTACGCCTGTTCCCGGTTTGTTCCTGGCGGGTCAGGACGTTATGAGCCCGGGAATCGCCGGGGCACTTTCGGGTGGCATGTTGGGCGCTGCGGCTATCGATCCGCGTGTCTTCCAGAAACTCAGATAAGGCATATGAATACGATCGTGCATCTGGCAATGGGATGCCGCCGAGGCACTCAGACCCGGAAATGATCTCGCGACGACAGCAGTGTTTCCAACCGGTCCGTTCGGGCCAGTAGTGGTCGGTAAGTTACTGGACAATGCGGTAATGCCGCATAATAATTTGCTGTAGCCAACGGCCAATCTGATCTTCCACCGATAAAACGGACACTTCAACCTAACAGGAAAAGGGAACGCATTTATTATTTCCAGAGCCATATAATCTGGAATTCACTTGCTGGGCGTAGGTGCACTTGCAGCTTTCTTCGCCTGGTTATTAGCCATATATCTTTTAATTGATTTAGCGCCACTGCGTGGAAAGCATCGGACATATTTTTGAAAGAAGATATTATTGGGTACTGTCATGGTGAAAGTTCCCTTGTCAGCAACCGGGGTATCAGCGGGTTTCTTCACAGAAGCTGACTCTTTAGTGTCTTTCTTACGAGAAGCCGGGGCATCAGTGTCTTTCTTTTCAGGTTCTGGTTCTGGCTCATGAGTGCACTCCAGAGTAGTCATGAACATGTCGATGCTGATAACTTTACCCTTGACTGCGAATTTGGCAGTGGGCTCCTGAATTTCTATATCATCACCAATACGAAATGGCGAAAATATAACCAGAAGAATCGAACAAAGCACATTACTCAATACACTCCATACCGCCACAAAACCAAGTGCGATAAGCGCCAGAATACCGGATAATCCAGCCCACAATGCGGCCACGGACCCACCAAAGAATCCGAGTGCGAATAGAGCGGCTACAACAACAAGCAACCATTTCATAATGGTATTGAGGATTATTCTTAAATGAAAATCCAGGTAGCCTTCGGTTGCAGCTTTGCTCAGGGCGCGGTTAAAAATAGAATAAGCGACGACACTTAAAAGTATCACGACTACCGTTTTTAAAGTCGGCTCGCCATATACTTGTGTTAATTCATTTAAATACTGTGTGACTGTTTCCATTGGATTGTTACTTGTTCAGTTTTAAGGTTTAGATACGAATAACGGCTACTACGCCATAGCTGAATTAGAGAAGGCGTGCAGGCCTGTTTAAGAGAATGCGATTGTACCCGCTAACCCTTCAAAGTTAAATTACCATTTGGTAATTGAAAGAACCTGTTATTTCGGGGCGGGTCCATCCCATCAGTGTAAAATCTTTCGTTGATATTGACATTAATGCTTTATTACGAAATCGCAGTCCGGTTAGTCCCTGCAATTACCAGTTATGTCATTTTGGGGTTATTAATCTAGCGGGGGAATAAGCGTATATTTATTATGCTCTATGACGAGGGGCAGGATTCATCCAATGGCACCTGATTATAAATGGCAAAAGACATCATAAACAGATTGTTGGCAGAAAGGAGCATCTGATGCAGGAGATAAAGGCAAAAAAACTCATCAAGCTTGGGACGGCAGTTCGCTACCTGGTCGATGTTAAATATAAAATGAGTGATAAGTATACTGATGATGAGCCCCTTGGAGACGACCATGTAATCGATAATATTAATAATGTTCTGGATTTGGTATCAGAGCTTGGCTTGAATGGTACAGTCGAGTCTGGCGCATTCGGAAAGCTTCAAACATTGCGTGACGAGCTTAAGAAGGAAAGCAGGGATAATTCCGTTATTAGGCTGGATCAGGCGGAGCGCTTATCCGAAATAAGTCGAATTATCCGTGGCTCACTGATTTCAGAAGGAAATGAAAAACTTATCTATTACCTGGAGCCAGAGGAGTTAGAGTCTGCAACTTCTCCCGGGTGGCCAAAGGATGTAACCGCGCAATTAGCCCTGAACGCACCAAAAAATATACGCAAATTGGTATTATGGCTGCTTGGTAGTGCATTTGCTGTGGGCGTGGCAATTGGTGAGACAGGAATCACTGCCAATTTGATTACATCATTAATACCAAAGTCAGAAGAAATATCACAACCTCAAATCAAGGGTGATGCAGAGCAAGAAACCAAAGACAAAATTACTGATGGCGAAGCTCCGAATAAGCCGCTGGAATAGCATAGGAAAATATGTTGAAACACATAACAATTACCTCTTTTAAATCTCCTGGCCGGGACGTTGTTGCTATCGCAGAAGCATGCCTGATGCAGGGGCCATGAAGCTATTCTGAGGTCAATTTCAATGCCAAATGAAAAAATTAATTTACTTGAAAACTGGCACCGCCGGATAAGAATCGCACAAGCAGCTCACTACCAGGAAGCGAACAGATTTCGAAAGCGTCACTACTGGCTTGGTGTTCCGGTGGTTGTCCTGTCTACTACAGTGGGAACTGGTGTATTTGCTTCGCTGTCAGATAAAGAACTCCCTGAAATGCTTACGATATTTCTGGGTTTAATCAGCATCGCCGCTGCAGTACTGGCTTCGTTGCAAACATTTTTGAACTACTCCGAGCGGTCTTCAAAGCATTTGAAAGTAGCGACTGCTTTATCTTCCTTGAAGAAGGAAACCGAGGAGAACCTGGTTCTTCTGCGTGACGATCAGGGCAGGCTGGATTCATACATAAGATACGTCAGGCAAAAGTGGGAGGATATAATAAATGGAGCGCCACTCATTTCGGAGCGGGTATTCAAGGAAAACTTCCGCCATTATTCCGGTGAATCTGCTATGCCTGAGTCCAGTAAACAGAAATAAGGCCTGAACAATGCTTTGTACAGTAGGTAGTCATTTGAAATGAAAAAAATCATCTACATGTTGGGTACAGTCGTCCTGCTGTTTTATTGTGGCTTGACACTGGCCATTTATTTTCAGCAGGAAGATATGATATTCCCTGCATCTCCCTTGCATGCTGACCACAGGTTCAATTTTGATTACCGGTTCAAGGAAATCACGGTACCCGTCGAAGGCGCGGAATTGAATGCGTTGCATTTCACCCAGGAAAACCCCAAAGGGCTGGTATTTTTTGTCCACGGAAACGCGGGAAATCTTGAAACATGGACAACCAATGTCGGCTATTACAAAAAGGTAAACTGGGACCTTTTTATCTTCGATTACCGTGGCTATGGAAAGAGTACCGGGAAGATTGAAAGCGAGTCCCAGTTGCATGATGATGTTCGAACTGCCTGGAATTTGATTGCGCCGAAATATGCGGACAAACCCATCGTTATATTCGGGCGGTCAATTGGTGCCACTATGGCCGCAGAGCTGGCGCGAAATGTAGAGTCAGACCTGCTGATTTTAGTCTCTCCGTTTCGCAGTATGCTGGAAATGGCCAAACAGGAGTTCCCCTGGATTCCTTCCCAGGTGCTAAAATACCCGTTAGATACCGAGCAGAAAATAAAGGATATAGAAACGCCGACCATTTTTGTGCATGGATCGAACGATACCATCATTCCGTTGGCGCACAGTGAAGCCCTGCTATCCCTGATGTCCGCCCCGGCCCAACTGAAGGTAATCGAAGGTGCGGGACACAATAATATTCACCAGTATCCAGATTATTATCACGGCCTCACCAAGGCACTTGAGGCACTGTAACCCGGTTCATCTTCAGGAAATCATGGCCAGATGAGTTTGTGATATATTAAGCAATAGGATCACAAGCGATTTACATGAACCGGCCTTTTCATCTCGCCGGATTTACGCCTGTTTTCATTGACAGGGACAACAAAAATGCCCGTACAGCTCAATCACACCATCATCAGGTCACATGACAAGCAGTTATCCGCAAGGTTTTTGATTGATATCCTGGGCTTGCCGGAAGCTACCCGCTATGGGCCGTTCCTGGTGGTTGAGTTGGACAACGAGGTGAGCCTTGACTACCTCGAGACAGACGGAAAAATCGCATCGCAACATTACGCATTCCTGGTTTCCGAAGCCGAGTTTGACCAGGCATTTTCCCGTATCCGCGAGCGCCAAATTCTCTATTGGGCAGACCCTGACCAGGAACATCCGGGCAAAATTAACCACCATGACGGCGGTCGTGGTGTCTATTTCAGGGACCCGGACGGGCATCTGCTGGAAATAATCACCCGTCCCTATGGCAGTAGTAATTGATGCCTTTTCATTAAGCAATTACGCAGGGGGCTAGATGATTATTGAAATAGACGGACATAAGTTCGATGCCGTGTTCGAACCGGAAAAATCACCCGAAACATGCAAGGTATGTCGCAAGGTCCTACCGTTTAAGGGCGAAGTTGTTCACGTGCGCTGGAGTGGTGAGGGTATCTGGATACCACTGGGTGATATGGACTTTTCAGTCGGCTACGAAGACGCTACCTGTTACCCGTCGCCTGGACAGATATTGCTTTATCCCAAGGGTAAAAGCGAAACCGAAATATTGATCGCCTATGGCTGCGTCCAGTTTGCATCAAAGGCCGGCACACTGGCAGGCAATCATTTTGCCACTATTACCTCTGACCTCGATAAACTCAGGGAGATTGGAATTTCCACGCTTTGGGAAGGCAAGAAAAGCATTATTTTCAGCGAGTAAAACAGCTACAGGGTAAATGAAAGAAATCATGGACAGGGTCGCATTAATTACCGGTTCGAGCCGGGGTATTGGCAAGGCAACCGCCCTGAAACTTGCCGGACAAGGGTACGCGGTCTGTATCAATTACAAAAGTAATCACGAAGCCGCTGCAGCCTTGCTTGCAAAGATTCAGCAGCAAGGTGTCAGGGCCATTGCCGTTCAAGCCGATGTCAGCAAGGAGGCTGAGGTAACCCGGTTATTCAAAGAGATAGATGAAAAATTGGGTCGGTTAACCGCGCTGGTCAATAACGCGGGTATCCTGCTCAAGCAAACCACCGTTGAAAACATTACCGCAGAACGTGTTAACCGGCTGCTTACTAATAATGTCACCAGCTGTTTTTTATGTTGCCGCGAAGCGATTAAACGCATGTCTACCAGCCATGGCGGGGCTGGTGGCTGTATTGTGAACCTGTCTTCGGTCGCCGCCCGCCTGGGTTCTGCCGGTGAATACGTTGACTATGCCGCATCCAAGGGCGCGATCGATACGTTAACCATTGGCCTGGCGAAAGAAGTGGCTGCGCAGGGGATCCGGGTCAATTGCGTCAGGCCCGGGTTTATCCATACCGACATGCACGCAGATGGCGGCGAACCTGACAGGATCGAGCGGCTTAAATCCGGCATTCCCCTGCAAAGGGGCGGAACCCCGGAAGAAGTCGCCAACGCGATAGCCTGGCTGCTATCGGATGAGTCTTCCTATTCGACGGGCGCCTTTATCGATGTGGCCGGCGGGCGCTAGCTGTCAGCTCAAGGCTATTCAGGTACGGGTGTGTAATTAGCTTCGCTCCGTTTGTTTTGGTATTACCTGTTAACAGGCCCATCAAAATTTCCACTCCAGGCAAACCAGTAAGCCAGGTGTCCCGGCAGGCGGGGCAGGGTCACACCTTCGGGTCCGATCAATGCATTCTCGGTGACTTGCCAGGTGTGTCCATTACTTGACTTGATACTGTTCAGGTCGGCATCCGATTTTGTGAATTGCAGTCTACCCGAACGATAAGCCCGCACGGTCCGGGTCTCCGAGCTGCCCACCAAAACGATTTTAAAAACACCTACGCGGTCATTGATCACCTGGCCGCCATCAAAGTGATCCAGTGGCCAGGCTTTTTCCGCGCCGGTCATTCGCAGGCCGAATACCCTTGTTTTGGCCAAATAGGCCTTGTTTTCGGTTGGCGCGGGAAACATCAGGTCGGGGCTGGAGAAATAATCCTGGTAGGCCTTGCCGGAGCCATAATCACGGTTAAAGCCGGTGTTTTCGGATAATACTTTTGTGCCAGGGTTTGTTTCGCGCCAACGTTTCCAGCTTGTGGTTGCCATTGGTAGCACTTTTAACTGGATACCTGATCCGGTCAGTTTTCCTACTACTGGACGACCGGTAAAATGTTGCCAGAGTGAGTTTGTTTGCTTGTCGTACATCAATTTATTGGATCGGTACAGGAAACCCGACGAGCCAAACACAAACGGCTCGGGGCGTCCCTCAACGCGGGTATCAAATAAAATACCCGACCCGCACAGGGTACAATAAGCGAGTGAAACAGGGATGCCGCCGACCACGTCATTGGCCATTTCGTGCCAGTCCATGATGCGGTAGGGGTAGGCGCGCGCATCGCCGTTGATTGCTACCCCGAACACCAGGTCATCATCGTTTAGGTAATCGGCTTCGCTTGCCGGGATAAATTTCGGGTTGGTTAACGCCGGGATACCGTCCTTCCTGACCCCACCCCAGGCAATCTCTTCCATGCGTATTTCATGGCTCACACCCGGGTAAATGAACAGCTTGAAATTTGGATCAATCCGTGAAAACAGCCCGGATTGAAAATCGACAAACCCCGAATACGGGACAATATCCGGGTGAGCCTGTTGCCAAAGCATCCAGTCAAACCAGTTGCCATTTGCATTTGTGCCGGTGATCGAATCAAGGGCCTTAAGAACACCCCAAAGATTCGACCGGGAGTAGCGTAATGCATAGATCAAAGGAGCCACTACATCCGGTTTGTTTCGTTGTTTCAACCATTCAAGCGAGTCAACGTCATCCGGTGCGCGTGAGTAAAGTACGTTATTCAAGTGGTTGGTAATAACTTCGGGGTCGTCTGATGCCTGCGCATGCGGGATAAATAGCGCGGATACCAGAAACAACAGGACAGGCAAAACAGATTTCGACTTGAGAATAAACCCGGGAATGTTACGAGTCATCATGAAAAATGCGTTTAACGCCTCTGGTGAGATACAGATCGTTTTGTAAACTAATAACTTAGATACCGCCGGTAGATATGGTTCAGCAGTATTTTAATAACGTATCCTGCACGCTAGAAAAACGGGTGAACTTCTCGTACTATCGCAGCCTGTCTTTAGATAAAAAACGGGGGAAATACTTCCCTCTCCAAAAATTCTGCCAGGAAAAATTTTCCATGAAGCAAATGCTTATTATTGGCAGCGTCTGGCCCGAGCCGAATTCGTCTGCCGCCGGCACGCGAATGATGCAATTGATCAATTGTTTCCTGGATGCCGATTGGCAGATCACCTTCGCCTGCGCAGCAGCCAGAAGCCAGTACATGGCCGATATAGAAGCCATCGGTATAAACACCGCAGATATCAAATTGAACGATGCCAGCTTCGACGCCTTTATCAGCAAGCTGGCCCCCAAAATAGTGCTGTTCGACCGATTTATGACCGAGGAACAATTCGGCTGGCGTGTCGAGCAGTTTTGCCCTGACGCTTTGCGCGTAATCGATAGCGAAGACCTGCATTGCCTGCGAGACGGGAGATTCCAGGCGCACAAAAATAACCGTCCGTTTTCGGATACCGACCTGTTCAGTGATACGGCAAAACGTGAAATTGCCGCTATCCTGCGTTCGGACCTGACCCTGATCATTTCCGAATTTGAAATGGATTTGTTGCAGCACAAGTTCAAAGTTAACAATTCGTTGCTGCATTACACGCCCTTTATGCTAAACCCGGATTCATGCGCGGACAACCTGACGGCCCCCGGTTTCGCTGATCGACAGGGCTTTATAACAATTGGTAATTTCCGGCACGCGCCCAACATGGATTCCATTCAGTATCTCAAGGACAGCATATGGCCGCTGATTCGACAACAGTTGCCCGATGCAGAGTTATACGTTTACGGCGCATACCCGACCCCGGCAGTAACACAATTACACGCGCCGAATGAAGGTTTCAATGTGCTTGGCCGGGTTGAAGACTCGTCCGCTGTTATGCAACAACACAGGGTATGCCTTGCACCATTACGCTTTGGCGCGGGTTTAAAGGGAAAGCTGATTGAAGCCATGCAGTGTGGAACGCCGGGCGTGACCAGCAGCATTGGTGCGGAAGGGATGTTCGGTGAACATTCGGGTTGTGCAGTGATAGCAAACGACCCCGAACGCTTTGCCTCGGAAGCGGTCAACCTTTATACAAACGAGGATTCATGGACGAAATGCCGAAACAATGGATGGCGCGTATTGTTACAACGATTTGATAAAAGGATTCACGAACCGGGGCTGACAAATCGACTCGAAATACTCAGGCAAGCGTTGCAAGAACATCGATTGAATAATTTTACCGGCGCCATGTTAAGGCACCATGGTATGAAAAGTACCAAGTATATGGCAAAATGGATTGAGATTAAAAACACTCTAAAACAGTTAGATACAGCGTGATATTAAATATTAATTCAATTATGTAAAGCGAATGAATTACCTGGCACATGTGTTTCTTTCCCAACCAACGGCGCATTCGGTCGTCGGTAACCTGATGGGAGATTTCAGGAAGCACATCAAGCCGGACCTCTATCTTCCCAGGGACGTAGTCAAGGGCATCGAAAACCATATGCAGGTAGATCGGTTTACCGATACGGACCCACGGATCATCGACCTGAAAAGTCTGTTCAGCAAAAAACGAAGACGCTTTGCCGGTATCATTATCGACGTTTCCTTCGACTATTTTTTGATCAAGCACTGGCGACGTTACAGCCATCAGCACCCCGATGAGTTTATTGCTGCGGTATATAATCACCTGCGAAACAGCAGTCACCTGATGCCCGCGGAAATGGCCAGGGTTACCGGATTGATGGTAAAAAATGACTGGTTTTCTACCTACGAAACCATGGAAGGTATCGGTTTTGCGCTGGACAGGATGTCTGCCAGGATACGGTTCGAAAATTCACTCAAGGGAAGCGGGGAAGAATTACTTGAAAATTACCAATCACTGGAAAATGGCTTTGTTGAATTTTTTCCCAGGTTAAAAGAACATATAGAAATTAGTCATATTGAACGCTGAATGAGAATATCACGATGAGAAACCTGATTGCCTTAACGCTGGTCGCCGCTACTCTCACACTCGCGGGTTGTTCCGGGGTTACCAAACCTTACAGGATTTCATGCGCAGACGAACTTGACCTGGCATGGGCAGAACTTGATTTGGCCAAGGCCGAAGGCTTCGCCGGAACCGTCAGTTACACCAAGGCCTTAAGCCTTATCTCGCTGGCCAAGGCGAAACAGTCGGTCGAGAATTTCGATGGTTGTTATGAGAATGCGAAAAAGGCGCGTTTTTATATTACCGAATCGCGCCAGGGACGTTAACCGAAGATTTCCATTTGAATTGCTGCACTTGCCTGCAAGCACCGTTTAATCCGAATCGGTGTCCTTGCCTTTGGTGGTAATAAACCCGTGAATGCCGCGTTTGGACTCTTCGGCCAGCCAGTTTCTAAGGTATTTAATTTCGGTTGTGTCGGGCAGATCGTCCAGCGGTTTTTTGGCACGCAATAACCGGAAAGCGGTCGACAGGGCCTTGAAGTTTGGCCCGACAATACCGGCACGGCGCAGGCCAATGCTGTTGAGGCGGTAATGTCGTACCGGTGATCGGCCCAGCAGGGTGAACGGGATAACATCCTGGGTAACCGGTGCAATACCGGCAATCATCGCGTACGAGCCAACACGACAAAACTGGTGCACCATGGCCCCGCCACCAAAAAATATCCTGTCGCCGACATGAGTGTGTCCGCCCAGCGTGGCCTGGCTGGCAAATATATTGTTATCCCCGACAACGCAATCGTGCCCAACGTGGGCGCAGTTCATGAAGTAACAGTGATTGCCGATCTGCGTGGCCTTGTTCTCAAAACTCGCACGGTTGATGGTAACCCCTTCACGAAAGGTATTAGCGTCGCCTATTCGCGTGCTGGTGGCCAGATCCGGGTCAAAACTGATGTCCTGGGGCAGGCCACCGATGGCTGCAAACGGGTGCACATGGTTTTGTTTACCCATGGTTACGTACGCGTGAATAACGGCATGTGCCTCGATAACGGTTTGATCACCCAGGTGAACCTGTTCACCGATTATGGCGTAGGGACCGACTTTTACGCCTGCACCAATATGGGCGGATTCGGCGATAATGGCAGTGGGATGAATGCTGGCTGATGACATAAAATATCTTCAATACGAGTGGTTAGGATTGATCTTGGAAATCATGTAACTTTCGGGTCAGTCTACCTGATAATGTTATTAATTGCTGCCTTGCACAGGCTGGCATTTTCAAATTGAATGCCCCGGATTCCCAGGCTTTGCGCGGCGGCAATATTGGCGGGCATATCGTCAATAAACAGCGTGTTTCGAGGTTCTGCCTTGAAGCGGTCCAGCATATACCTGAAAATAGCCGGGTCCGGTTTGATCATTTTCACCTGCGCCGAGATAACTGTATCTTCGAACAGGTTAAAAAAATCGTGGCGCTGGCTGACAAATTCAAAAATCTCATTACAGATATTGGACAGGCAGTAAACGCGGTGTTGGTCCTTGAGCATGGTTAACAATTCGACGCTATCCTGCTTTGGCATCAGCGACTGCTTGACGAGTAACATCAATCGCGCCACTTCACCCGTGTCCAGGCCCGTGTTCCGGGCGAAGTGCTCGATAGCCTGTTGCTCGTCTATCACGCCCGCGTCGAGTCGCTGCCATTCATCGTGATAAAAAATATTGTCCAGCAGGCTGTCCTGTAACAAGGGGTCCGGCGTAAATGCCTGCGCTATTTCACGGGGTTGCCAATGCAAAAGCACGGCGCCTAAATCAAAAACAATGTTGTTTATGCTGCGAGTCATGGCGAAATTAACGATAACGTCTTGATATGTCTACCAGGTATATTTTATAGATGCTGGTCCGGGCTAGGAATCCGAATGTCCGAGTGACAAACCTGGATTAACCCGGTCACGGATACGTTGCTTGAGCAATTTTAATTCGGGGAATCCCCCATCGGTTTTACGGCAACTGATCAGCCTGTCATTTAGCATGACATCGAACTGCCCCTTGTCACCCGGTCTTAAAGACACTTCATGCAGTTCTTCGCTGAAAGTTGTCAGCAGCTCCTGGGCAATCCAGGTCGCACGAGGCAACCAGCGGCACCTGGTGCAGTAATAAATGACAACGCCGGGTTTATCCATGCCACTGGCCATTTTTTATCCTTAAACCTCGATATTCCTCTAACAAAGCTGCTCACGAAGTATGTTAACAGGCGCCCGATTGCCGTGACGACAAGAAAAAATTATTTTTTAATTACAAAGCATGAAACGGAGTGTTTCCTTCAGTAAAGACTTATATGATGGTATCGACCTGTTAAATTTTCACCGGTTAGTTATGCCGGAATTTCAGCGGTTTACGAGGGATTATTCAATGATAAGCCAACGGCTTGCCAACAGCCTGGAAAAATTAAATGGCCAACGCTGGCGAATAATCAAACAACGCACAAGTATGACCTGCGATGATTTCTATTACGGGGTGCGTACCACGGGCGTGTTTTGCCGACCCGGCTGCGCTTCTCGCCTGCCGAAACGCAAGAACGTGGTTTTTTTCGATACAATCGATTCTGCCATGTTTGCAGGTTTCCGGCCATGCAAGCGTTGTCACCCCGAATCAGGGAAGAATAAGGAAAATAAAAACCCTTTACTGGTAGCAGCCTGCAGGAGACTCGAACAGTCCGAAAAGGTACCGAAACTCGACGAATTGGCTGCACAGGCAGGATTAAGCCCGAGATATTTTCACCGGTTGTTCAAGGAAGCCCTTGGAGTAACACCGAGGCAGTACGCCGACGCGCTTCGTGCATCGCGTTTCCGGGAGCAGCTGGCAAACTCCAGGACGGTAACGGATGCTATCCACGAAACAGGTTTCGGTTCAGGCAGCAGGGCGCATCAATGTGCCAACGATCACCTGGGCATGAAACCCTCGGAATACAGGAAAGGTGCACTAAAAATGAATATTGACTATGCCATGGTCGAGACATCGATGGGTTGGATGCTGGTTGCAGCTTCCGATCGCGGTGTCTGCCTGGTAGAACTGGCAGATAACCGGGAACAGTTACAGCAACGACTGCGCTCGCATTTTGGTAATGCCAATCTCGGGGAAGGTAATGGTGATTTCTTAAAACTTGTAGAGTCCGTAGTTGAGAAGATCGAGATACCCGGAAAATCGATTGATTTCCCGATGGATATCCAGGGTACCGCATTCCAGCAACGCATCTGGCAACAACTCGCGAAGATCCCTGCGGGCCATACGGCGACCTATACCGAGATTGCCACGAAAATTGGTCAGCCCTTGGCGGTCCGCGCCGTCGCCAATGCCTGCGCTGCAAACAAACTGGCGGTACTGATTCCCTGTCACCGGGTTATTCGTGCCGATGGTTCGCTGGGCGGTTACCGGTGGGGGCTGGAGCGAAAATCCTCGCTATTGGCAAAGGAAAGTCTAGCCGTGGAAGGGGTAAAATCGCCTGGAAAAAAGTAACGGAACTGAATTATAAATCGTAGGTTCCTGACAGCTCGGTGTGATATTCGTTGCAGCCTGCCAAAAATCACGTTTTGCTGGCCATTCTTATACATAAAAGTCTTAAAAATTAATCCTTTAGGAAAAAATATTCTCAAACAGTCCGAACATTGGTCGATACTGTGCATATATAGACTATATTTGTACTATCGAATGAGCTCTTGCACCTGGTGCAATAGTTACTGAAAACCCTATAAGAAGCCTCTGAAGCGCGTGTGGTGTTGGACATATGATAAAAGCTGAAGAAAGAAGAAATTTTTTTATCCCGTTTCTGGTGTGTTACAGCGTGGTGGTGTTCACCTACTTTGTATTTTCGAAATATTCGTTTTCGCTGGCGACGCAGGAACTTTTCGGTGCGTTGAGCAATGCTCTGGCGGCTACTTCCTTTTCAGAATGGGCACCCACTTTTCGGCGTTACGCGCATTATCTTATGGCGAATTTTGAACTGATGGTGGCTGTTTTACTGATTTTCCCATTGACTCGTATGTTTGCAGCCATTATGGGGCTGATCATCATCGCAGCGACATTGTGGGCTCATGTCATTACCTCGGTTGGCATCGGGTTTTTTATGGATATCACCGGTGGCCAGGCAGGGGGCATGTCTTTTGCTTTGTCGGTCGGCGCACTAATTTCATTGCTGGTCATCATTTCCTGGCCTAAACAGAAAATGCAAAAAACGGTAACAACACAGCCGACCCGGTTACCTGTCAATGAACAAGAGGCACCGAACGGAGCGCCTGAAATTCAAGCTGTCGCTGAACTGGTTGCCCTCGACCGGGAAATTCCTTTCGATTCGGAACAAACAGATAAAGTTGAAGAGACATTTAACCAGCTGATATTCGAAATCAAACGCAATTCCGGTGATATGATTTCCGGCGAACATAAAGACGTCCATATCAGGGCGAATGATTTAATTTCTACCTTGCACACCCAGGCAAAATACTTTCCGCGACGCCCGATGATTATTCCCAAGTTGCTACGCGCCGTTAATAACGAGGAAAGTACCAAAAAAGACCTGGTCGAAGTTATCGGCCAGGATCCGATATTGACAGGGGAATTACTCAGGGTTGCCAACAGCCCGTTCTTCAGGATTTCAGAAGAGCCGGTTGACAGTATAGGACGCGCCGTTGTTATTCTGGGTATCGATGGATTGAAGTCGCTGGCTTCAACGCTGGCTATGCTGCCCATTATCCAGATGAAAATCAGTTATTTCCCTGAATTCTCGAAAAACATCTGGATGGAAGCGGTCAAGGCCGCACTCGCATCCCAGGCTTATGCACGCAAAACCAGAAGCTGCGACAGCTTTACCGCGCATTTACTGGGTTTGCTGGGCAGCATTGGCCATATCGTCATTTTTAAAATGCTTCTGGACGTGTACAAGGATTTTTCGGGACTGCACCCGGAAGTCGATGTTTTATGTGTATTACGCCGCCAGCACGCCGATGGCGTGACGGCTGCCGTTGTCAGGGAGTGGGGCATGTCCGACGGGTTCGTAGGCATTCTGGAAGACTACCAGAAAAAAATCCCGGTTAACGACATGAAACCACTGGGCCGGGCATTATATTATGGTCACCTGTGTGCCACCCTGCATATGAACTTTGCAGCGGGAATATACAGTGAGGAAGAGGTTCGCAGCGTTGTCGCCAACCAGGGCCTGCACGAGGATGTCTTTGAGGCAATATGGGCCGTATTGTGCAGCGAAGAGGCCAACCTGTTGCAATAGGTTACATGCTGCTGGTACAGAATTGAGCGCACTAGCCGGCAAACAAATTCCTTTGGCTCACAACTTCGATCAGTTTATTGCACAGGAAGATAAGGTCCTTATCGGAAATGATATAGGGCGGCATGATATAAACCAGTTTACCGAAAGGTCTCACCCAGATACCTTGCCTGACCAGTTCCCTGGTGATGGCATCCATTTCTACCGGAAACTTCGTTTCAATCACCCCGATCGCACCCAGCACACGCACATCCTCAACATGCGCCAATTCCCGAGCGGGTGAAAGCTGTTCCCCGAGAAGGGTTTCGATACGATCGATATTGGCCTTCCAGTCTGACCCGGGAGTACCGATCAATAATTCAATGCTGGCCAGGCTGACACTGCAGGCCAGCGGGTTGCCCATAAATGTCGGCCCGTGCATAAACACGCCCGGTTGCCCGGAACATATCGTCTGGCTGACATGCTCGGTGGTCAGCGTTGCCGCCAGCGTCATATAACCACCCGTTAACGATTTGCCAATGCACATAATATCGGGTGCAATGCCGGCGTGCTCGCAGGCAAACAGTTTGCCGGTACGACCAAAACCGGTAGCAATTTCATCGGCAATGAGAAGGACGTCAAACTGGTCGCATAATTCGCGCACACGTTTTAAATAATGGGGCGAATAAAAACGCATCCCGCCCGCACCCTGTACGATGGGTTCGAGGATAACCGCCGCAATTTTTGCATGGTTTTCCTCGATCAGTTTTTTCAAACTCGAAATATCCTGTTCATCCCATTCCTGGTCAAACCGACATTCGGGCGCGTTGGCAAAAAACTGCCCGGGTAACACATGGGTGAAGATTTCGTGCATGCCGGTGACAGGGTCGCACACCGACATGGCGGCAAAGGTATCACCGTGATAACCGGACCGTATGGTCAGGAACTTGTGTTTTTTCGGTTTTTTTTGCGCGTACCAGTACTGGATGGCCATTTTTATGGCCACTTCTACGGAAACCGACCCCGAATCACTGAAAAACACATGCTGCAGGGGCGCCGGTGTAATCTGGACAAGTTTTTCAGCCAGCTTGCACGCCGGCTGGTGTGTAAGCCCACCAAACATGACGTGCGAAAACCGCTTCAATTGGTCGTTTATTGCCTGGTTTAATACCGGGTGGTTGTAGCCGTGAATAGCGCACCACCAGGAAGCCATGCCGTCTACCAATACGCTGCCGTCGCCAAGCGTTAATCGCACACCTTGCGCCGATTCAACGGCGTGAATGACGGGCCTGTCGGTCATGGAAGCGTAGGGATGCCAGACGTGTTGCTGGTCAATTTCGAGCAGGTGTCTGTTTGAATCAAGATTCATATTTTATGGAAAAGACCTGTAAATAAATCACGCTTATTCTGGAAGGATGCAGTCTACCTGAAGCTTCTGTATAAGAGAATTGCAGGTTTTGAAGATCTGGCTCGACATAACTGAATACAGGCAATGCAAGCCAGGGCTTTTCGAATGCCGGCTAGCGGGCCTGGTGAAAACTAGGAACTGTCGATATGCTCATAGTGACCGGGTTCATCGACGGGAACGACGTAAAACAGGCAGTCTGACCTGGCGATATCGATGTTTTTTGTAACCATGAATAACTTGATGTTTTGCCGGGCCAGGATTTCATTGTCCTTCATTTCGAAATAGTGCTGTGAATGGTCGTTTCCGTGGGCGTCCCTGGCTACCAGGCAGGACATTTCCGAGGGGCCGAGCCAGCCGAGTTTCGTGCCCGAAGCCGCAATATTGAAGTTATAACGCTCGATGTCGCTATGCAGAATTAAATCAACGCCCTCTACCGGCTCGTAGGCAAAGGCAAGATCGTAGTCCCTGGCGAGTTCAACCCGGACCGGATTACTGTAGAGATCAATTTCGATGTACTGGCTTTCGGCAAACAGGTCTTCTGTTTTTGCGAAGCGCTTGAACCCCTCCCAGGCCAGGGCATGGGCCTGCGGGTCGTGTGCCCCACCACATTCAATGGTAGTAATGGTAAAGGGTTCAGTATCAAATTCCATCAACGCACCCAGCCTTAATTCGGTAAGAATAAGCCTCGGCGTGAATAAACCGGCAATTGCCCGGTGTTCAATTCGCTTGTTAGTGGCTATAGCAAACGATGGTCCAGGACCGGAGGTATTGTGAATGTCGATAACAGCCTCGGGATTGACGGCGCTAATACGGTGCAGCAGGTCCGCCGCAACCTGGCCCTCCATGTCCGAAAAAGGGGGGCGGAAACAGCGATTGAGGTCACGATGACCCGGTAACATCCGGTAGTGGAACCCGGGAGTTGCACGAGCTGTTGCCGGCGAACCGATAAAGCAATAGAGATCGGTTGCCGGTATCTCGTCCGAGAGCAACCATTGATGAATGGCATGCAGGCCGGATGGCTCGTTGCCATGCAGCAGGGTACTCACCACGCGGCAACGCTGATGATCACGTCCGGGTATATAAATCCATGTGGGACCTTCCAACTGCTCAAGGAATTCCTCGATGGTCTCACCGATGTCTGCAATTTGCGGGGAGTCCCAGAACTGGATGGGGTAGGCTGAGTTCATTAACATGTGAGTGGCCACTGGTGAACCGGCTTGTTGCTGTCGGAAAGTTCAAGGTACAAGCTAATCATTTTTTGCAACGCCTCCTTCCTGCTCATTTTGCTTTCAAGCTGTTTGACAATAGCCAGTTGCCAGCGGGCACCTGTCATTTTTTTTTCAACACGTCCTTTTATACAGGCCAGAAGGTTGTCGATCTCATCCTGTTTTACCTGCAACTGCTGCAAGCCGTCTTCTGCAACGGGTATGAGTTCCTCGATCAGTGATGCGGCTGTGATTCTTTGCAGGGAACGGCCGCTTGCCTTCGGCCAGTCAAATGTCGCATCCAGGCCAAACTGGGCCGCCTGGTAAAAATTGGAATTCATCTGCTTAAATGGCATATACCCGGGAATTTTGGTCATGCGTTTCTGCAGGCCCTTTGTCAGGCCCAGAAGGAAGGCCGCATTGGCCATCATGTCGATAACGGATGGTCCGCTGGGTAACGCGCGTAGTTCTATACGAATATGACCGCTGCCGTGAGGGTCATAAATTGCCCGATTCCAGTGCCATATCGAGCCATGATGCAGCCGGAGTTCAGCCAATTCAGGAGCAGACTTCAGCCTGGAGATACGCGTGGTTTTAATATTTTTATCGGTACATTCGGGAATCAGGACGGGGTATTTTTCGACGGATTTTCGGAACAACTCGAAAACTCCTTCTTTTACCCAGTCACTACCCATGCTTGCTCGCCCGTTTGTATCAGCCTGGCTGGAATCGTGTATTTCGATCAGTTGTTTAAACAAGGGGATTCGTGTTTCTTCCCAAAGTCGGCGTTGCAAGAAAAAGGGTGAATTGGTGCTAATCGCCAGTGCAGGCGCTGAAGCCAGTTGAGCCGCGTTAAAAACATCGGAAAATTCGTCGGGATTTGTGCGCAGGTGAAGCTGGAACGACGTATTCGCGCCTTCTGCACTGAGCTTGGCGTTGTTGATTACCAGCTTGTCCAGGCCATTTATTTCAACTCTGTTAGGCTTGCTTCTCAACTTTTCCAATTCTTCTGCCAATACATAGTATCGATTGCATTCGGTGGTTGCCTGTTGGCCGATATCCCGCTCTTCCAGGGTCGGCAATATGCCGATCATGATGGCACGAGCGTCGTATTTTTTTGCCAGGGTATTTAACTGTTTAAACTTGGAGGATATTTCCCGGCCAATCCGGGTAAAAGGGCGACCGGCAGCCGGAACCGGCGACAGGTTATATTCGACGTTATACTGGTTGACTTCAAAGGTAAGCTGGGGGTCCTTGGCAAAATTTACCAGTTTATCGTTGATCCACCGGGTCTGCCCGCTGGAGTCAATAACATCCAGTTCCAGCTCTGCACCCAGTGATGTTGATCCCTTGCCAAATCCGGGTGTGGACAGCAGCAGTTCAAGCAAGTCCAGATTTTCTTTTAGTTTACGCGAAAATTTCTGATGGTCTTCTTCACTGAAATGTGAATGTTGAACATTTTCGCCCATAATGTTATTTCAATTCCCTGTCAGGACCGTGATCGGTAAAATCTTGCGTTAATACAAGGTTACCATTTTTTACCGGGCTGACAAACCGGGCAACCAAAGCCCCCGGATTACGCCACAATACTATTTTTTGGAACCCCACAAGTTAATGCCAACAACAGAAACCACAAAAGGCATAATCGCCGCCGGGCATCAATTAACCGCGAATGCGGGAATACAGGTGCTCGAAGCAGGCGGTAACGCATTTGATGCCATTATTGCAGCGCACTTTGCAGCCTGCGTAACCGAGCCGGTGTTAGCCTCGTTGGGTGGCGGCGGGTTTTTGCTCGCACAATCTGCTAACCGGAGACAGATGCTGGTTGATTTTTTTGTCCAGACGCCACGAAAAAAGCTTCCCGATACAGAAATTGATTTCTCGCCGGTAATTGTCGATTTTGGCTCAACCGAGCAGGAATTTCATATCGGTATGGGTGCTATTGCTACCCCGGGTGCCGTTAAAGGCATGTTTGAGGTACACAGGCAACTGGGTTCCATGCCGATGACCGAGCTGGTTCAACCGGCGATTGAAATCGCCCGGTCAGGGGTAATAATTAATCCCCACCAACGGTATTTGTTCAGTATAGTTTCACCAATTCTTACCACGACCCCGGAAGTGGCAAATATTTTTTTTCATGATCCGGGTGGCAACACCTGGCAGTTGAATGATCAATACAATATGACGCGTTACGCGGATACCCTCGAAGCATTGGCAAAAGAAGGCGAGGCACTGTTTTACCGGGGCGAAATAGCCGACAAACTGGTAGCCAGTTGCCAGTCTGCCGGGGGCCATTTGACCCGCCGTGATCTCGAAGAATACCGGGTCAAGTGCAGAGAACCGTTGCGTTTTAATTATCGTGGACACCAGGTATTAACCAATCCTGCTCCCAGTTCGGGTGGTTTGTTGATTGCCTTCGCGTTGAAATTATGGGAACAACTGGGCATTCCGCAGCAAGGCTTCGGAAGTTTTGAACACCTGTCACAACTGGCGGAAGTCATGGCGCATACCAACCTTGCGCGGGTTGATGCCTGCGCTCGCTCGGATAAAGGCCGCCTCGATGAAGCAACGTTGTTAAATGAGCAATTACTGGCAGAATATCGCAACCAGATTATGGGGCGTACCAGAGCTTTCCGGGGTACTACCCATATCAGTATTATGGACAGCAAACATAATATTGCAACGATGACGGTTACCAACGGGGAAGGGTGCGGCTCTGTCATTCCGGGGACGGGTATTATATTAAATAATATGCTGGGTGAAGAAGATTTAAACCCCGGCGGTTTTCATCTGTGGAATGAAAATGAGCGTATGACATCGATGATGGCGCCGACCATTATAAACCGTAGCGATGACAGTCAAATCGCGATGGGCTCCGGGGGTTCTAACCGGATTCGCACCGCTATTCTGCAGGCCATAATCAACCAGGTTGATTTTAATATGCCTTTGGCTGGAGCCGTTAACAGCCCGCGCATTCATTTTGAAAATGATTGGCTCGACGTGGAAACCGGTATTCCACAGGGCAGCTTAGCCCAACTGTTTAAGCAATACCCGAATCACAAGGCGTGGGATACATTGAACCTGTTTTTTGGCGGTGTGCACTCGGTAATGCAAAAGGATGACCAGTTTCAGGGTATCGGTGATCCACGCAGAAACGGTGTTTGTTTGGCAGTGTAGGAGGCAGCTTACCTGACGATTTTTATCCACTCACCCGGTTTCGGCTCAGCCTTGGGATAATCACCATTTAATAATCGTAACTGATCTTCAGCGTATTCGTTGATCGTGCTTTCTGATGCCAGTTTTGCGTAAGTTGTCCCTGCTTTTGCCTTGATATAAACGATACGCTTACCCTCCGCCCTGGCGTGTTCTTCTGGCAGGAGTGGGCGAAAACTTCTTATCGACGCCATAAAAAACGGGTCAAAAAGATTTAGTGAGTTCCCTTTTTGCTGGACGCCGGTGAAAATAAAAGCACGTTGATTGTGGAAAAGAACCGCAAGGCGCAAATCAGGATGTTCATTGCTGGCCGGAATGATGCCCGTATAACCGGCCAGGCCGTTGGGGGTAATCACCTCGCCGTTTCTCAGGTAACTGACGTTTAATCGTTCACGAATGAAGCGTTCAGGGGTAGTATTTTCTTTTTTGGTTTCGGCCTGTAACTGCAGAAAACCGTCTTTTTCCGGTGGGTAGACGATAACAGCGGCTTGCGAATTTTGCATCTTCCAGTGGTTCGGGAATGCAAAGGTAAAGTCGAGGGGTTTATGGTAAAAACGGCTGCCCCTGCGTACGCCTGAATGTGTGCTGTCTCCAAACTCAATGCCTTCAAGGTGCCTGCGAAAATCGGCTTCGCCGGTATTGCTCTTGCCGGCGGGCAGTTTTCCTGCCCTGGCAACCGATTGTTGCAACCGTTTATCGTTTCGCGGATGAGTGGCGAATAGCCCGTGATAGCTGTTTACTTCTTCGCCTTCCTGTAATGCCCTGCTTTTTGAAAACTCTTCCTGGTCCTTGAGCACGCCGATCACTTGTATCATTGCCTGGGGATCGTAACCGGCATTGTATAAATATTCCGCGCCCAGGCCATCGGCTTCGAGTTCATGGGTTCGTCCGTAACCACTGACAATGGCAGCGCCTGCTGTATTCGACAAATTGCCAATAGCCCGGTTGCCAGTGAGAATAGTCAGGATTGCAGAGACGCCCGAGGCAACGGTGCCTGCACTGTGTTGCCGAACTGTGTGACGCGCAGTCACGTGGCCGACTTCATGCGCCAGTACCGCAGCCAGTTCAGCTTCAGAATTAAGGTAGGTTAGCAGGCCACGGTTTATATAAATAAAACCACCCGGCAAGGCGAAGGCGTTAATATCAGGGCTGTCGATGACGGTAAAATGATACTGCAGGTTGCCCCTGTGACTGTTACGGGCAACTGTTTGGCCAATTTTATTAACATAATTCTGTATATCAGCATCCGGGTACACCGGCATTTGCTTCAGAATTTCCACGTGCATTTCCCGACCGATGTTAATTTCCTGGCTTTCGCTCATTAGAGCCAGGTCGGTTTTACCCGTAGCCGGATTCATGGCGCAGGCGGAGATGTAAATGGTCGAAATAACAAAAATTACAATGCTGATCGATCGGGTTATATTCATGTTGCTTGCTCAAGGATAAGGATCTGTAAATTTGATGCCGGGTGTGTGGGATTGTTCCCTGAAGGGCGGTCAATCATGATTCGCCGCAGCGGGTAGCTTCCCCTTGTTATAGAGTTCATCGGAACCGGCACCGCAGGCAATAATAGTGCGCATGGCCGAATCAACCTTGATATCAGGGCGCAATTCAACAGCATCCGCCGGAACATGGTAAATGATACCTGACGTGGGATTCGGACTGGTAGGGATGAATACGGAAAACGAGCCGTCCTGGTGTTTGCAGGTGACAAGCGCGGTGCAGGTAGTGTCGACATCGCGACCAAAAATATGTACGCGCGCGACCTGTCCCTTGTTGAATGGCGAATCCTCTTTGTCACCCAGGAATTGATTAACAATTTCCCTGACCATTCGATAACCGGGCGCGAGTCGTTCCAGGTAAACATCAACATGTCCATGCACCCATTTACCCACGCTCGTGCTGACGACGGTGCCAACCAAAAAACAGAAACCAAGCATAATAAACAGGGCAAACAAATCCGCTGTCAGCGCCGGTAGTTCGTACGACTTGATCAGGACGTTGGAAAACGGTTCCAGAAAGTCGGTTACCAGGTCAAATAACCAGCTAAAGAAAAAAATTAATACCGCGCTGGGCAGAATAACCAGCAACCCGCCAATGAGCGATCGCTTTATAAAACCCCGTGTCCTGGACATGATGTTACCCGATATAGGGAATCCTGATTGGATATACAGTTGAATTTTTACCCGTCATCCTATCAAAAATTACCCTCTGTGAAACCTTCAAAAAAAGCATACGCATTGCTGCACCGATTAAAACCATGGCGGGCTATGCATTAATAGCCGCTTGTGTGGTCAAATTAAAAAGCCTGCAAAAACCTGGGTAAATTTTTATGATTGTTCACCAGGCAAAATTTCCCTGGTTACACCTGTCTACCAGGGGGTAGTGATGGCAGTTTTTTAATAGCACAGTTTCATTTCACAAGGATAATAATGAAGACAAGACAGCACCAGGGCATACAGACATTTTGTTCGGGGGCAGCAATTCGGAATATCCGTAAAAGGTTTTTATACCGGGTTTTATCGATAATTGTATTGCTATTACCGGCCAGATTTGCCCTTGCAGAAAGTTATCCATCTGAACAAATAATGCCGGTGCACAAGCTTGAAGCAAATATAACAGATGAAGAAATTCGCATGATCAAACAGGAATTTCCCCTGGTCACCGGGGTTGCCAAAGCCTATGAACAGGCAGTTTACAGCACTGTCTCTTTTTTCCCTGAATTAAAAAACACACCGATTATATTTGTCCACACTAAAACCCGGTGGCCGTTAACTTCTCAACCCTTTTTTTCTGACATTTTAAAACCTTATGGCAAACGTTGTTATCGAATTATTATCAGCGAAGAATCGAGCCCGAACCTCAAGCCGGTGTTACTGAAAAACCTGCCATTTAATGCACAGATCGGTGCCTTGGGCCACGAACTTGGGCATATTGCGGATTACCAGAAAAAAACCGGGATAGAAATGATGGGCCTTGGCCTGTTGTACTGGACCGGTTATAGCCGCAAAAAAGTCGAACAGCGTGCCGACAGGTTGGCTATCGACCATGGTTTGGGTTACCAATTATACGAGTGGAGCAGCCATGTCAGGAAAGTAATGGGTGACAATGACTGGGTCATTTCCAATAGGGCGTTCAAGAATACCTATACTTCTCCCACGAGTATATTGGCAATAATTAAACTATCACCACTTTACCAGGACATAAATTGACGGGTTATATCGGGAGTTTTGAAAAGGCTTTTTGGAATTAATCTACTCAAGATGATGCTGGATAAAGTCCTGGATCGCCTTTTCAAAACGATGATTGATTTTCAGGAATTTAAAGCCGATATAATATTGATCTTGCGAGATACGCCTGACATAGACAGTTCGGCAATGAGAATTGACCAGTAGGGTAGTGTCATTTGCTTCGGGTAATTTGAACTCGACATCGACTTCAACGGGCACGTCGAGGATAATTCGCTTCTTGAGAATTCTTTCAAAATCCTTTTGATTGACGTCTATCATCACTCCGGCCAAAGATATATTGGCTGTAGTGACGCTTATACGTTGTCCGTCTGCAAGAATGACTTCAGTTTCAAAACCGGCAAGCACCCTCGGGTGTATGCGATTTTCATTATTCAGGCCCACAGTGTGTATCCTAACCAGTGAATTATTATTCCGTTATATATCTGGTTCAAACGCTTGATTTATAAAGTATTCGATCCATTAATAGTAGATTATAGCAGGCATGGTAAATTTTGCCTGAATTGGCGCTAATAATAACCCGAATAGTCAAATTCGGGCATTTGTGAAACAGGTTTCGAGATTAACCTTACTTTTTCAAAGGAGGTGCATTGTCTGCTTTGGGGTGGTAAAGGATGGCAGCCGTTAATTTTTTACCAAGTTTGACTTCGCCCATTTTCATGTAGCCCTCGGACTCGAAAAACTGACGCAGTACAGGAAGGGAAACATCGATTCCAATACCCTTGAAAGAAGCATCCTGTTCACATTGATCATGAACGGCACGGAGCAATATTCGACCGCCACCATGATGCTGATGTTCCGGGCGGAAAGCCTTGAGCGAAATCCAGTAGCTGTCGACACTGGAAAGAATCTCCTGGACATCCTTGTAATAACGCCTGATTCCCTCGGTAATCATGATTCCGGCAACCGAGTACATACCGAGACGCCAGCGCCAGCTGGAAATAAAGTTGGATGGACAGTTAGCACGGCTAACCATTGCAGCGCCAATAATTTGATCATTTTCGATCATGGCCAGCGATATATTGTTGCTGTGGTAGTGATGAATCAGGGTTTCACGAATGAATCCGCGCAGACGTTGCTCGTAGCCACTTTTATCGGCCTTGAGCAAGGTGCGTGCAATATCGGTTTCCAGATAAGCGTTATAAAAAAGCGATTGCGTTTGTGCCATGTTATCCGGACCCACCTTGATAATTTGGACCTCGTGATTTTCAGCCTGATCACTTTGTGACATAACGTAAACCCTTTAATTTTTTTTGCGTTTTTTTCCAACCGGGCATCAAACATCAGGATACACGGGTGATCAATAATCAACTGTCGAGTTTAAGTAAGAATTTATCAGACAGCAACTATTTGATAGTGGTTGAATTTAATTCACGCATGGTTAACTATGAGCATTCAAGAACTAGCCCGAGGGGAAAGCCAAATGAAAAAAGTTGTGATTATTGTTGCTGTATTACTCGTAGTTGCTATTGTCGCGGTAACAATTATTGCCTCGCAGTCAGGGACGATAATTAAACACGCCGTAGAAGAATTCGGTCCCGAGATTACAGGTACCACGGTTACCCTTAGCGATGTAGATGTATCGCTTTTATCAGGAGAAGCCAGTATCAATAACCTGGTTATCGGCAATCCGGAGGGTTTTAAATCTGACAGCGCCATTAAATTGGGTGCAGTTGAAGTCAAGCTTGACCTTGGCAGCCTTACTTCCGACAAGATTCTTATAAATAAAATACTGATGGATTCGGCGGAACTGACTTTCGAGGTGGGTAAGGGCGGCTCCAATATCAGTGCCCTGCAAAAAAATATCGAGCAACGGACTGCGAAAATTTCGGGCCAAAGCAGTTCCGCAGCCAAGCCAGACGCCGCGGACGGTGAGTCACCGGAGATGGCCATAGACCATATCTACATTAATGGAACCAGGGTAAATGTTGTCACCAGTTTATTGGGGGGTAAAGGCACGGCGCTGGTGATTCCCGACATCCACATGAAGGATATAGGTAAAGGTGACAAAGGTGCCTTGCCTGCGGATGTAGTCAACCAGGTATTTGCACTATTGAGCAAAAGTGTCGTTGCAGCGGTGAGTAAGGAATTACCCGCCGACCAAATCAAGGAATCAGTCGGCAAGGCGGTTGGCGACAAGGTGAAAGACGTGGGTGGAAAATTAAAAGGATTATTTGGTCAGTAACTGCGCGCCAGGGCTTGTCATTGACGGAGGATTATTACGCCAGGATTAAAAAATTAATTCTGGCGTTACCCAAGCCCTGATTTTAGTTACTCAGATCTCAAATTTTGACCAGACAGGTGCGTGGTCAGAAGGTTTTTCAATACCCCTTAACTCGTAATCAATACCGGCCTTGATACATTTGGTCGCCAATGGTTGGGTGGCAAGAATGTGATCGATACGCAGCCCTCTTTTTGGATCATCATTAAACGCCTTGCTGCGATAATCAAACCAACTGAAACGATCGTTGACTTCCGGATAGAGGCTTCGGAATGTATCCTGCAGGCCCCAGTCTTGCAGTCGTTGATACCATTCACGCTCCTCGGGCAAGAAACTGCATTTTCCGGTTTGTAGCCATCTTTTGGCATTTTTTTCACCAATACCGATATCGATATCGGCTGGCGAAATATTAAAGTCACCCATAATTACAAGGTGTTCGGTTTCAGCATTTCGAGTTGATAAATAGGCCATCAGATCCTGGTAAAATTTTTCCTTGGCAGGAAATTTTATCGGATGCTTGCGACTTTCGCCCTGTGGGAAATAGCCATTAATGATAACCAGGGTATTGTTAGCAGGTGTTGAGTATTCACCAATAATAATTCGTCGTTGCGCCTCTTCCGTGTCGGTCGGAAAACCTTTCTCGAGTTTAAGCGGTTCATTCCTCGATAGCAGCGCAACGCCATAATGTGCCTTGCCGCCATGATAATTCACATGATAGCCCATATCGCGCACCGCCTGCTCCGGGAAGTCCGGGTCGTTTACCTTGGTTTCCTGTAAACCTATAACGTCGGGATTATGTTTGTCGATAAGCGCCTGGAGTTGGTGAAGCCTGGCCCTTATCCCGTTAATATTAAAAGAAATAATTTTCATGATTGACTCTATGCTGAATATTTATGGGAAACCAATGTCGGTGCCTTGAACTGTTTGCCTCATAGTCTGCAAACACGGGTTTTAATATTGCCGTCAGGATACAGGTCCAGGCATCGAAATCCTGGTGTGACCGACTCATCAACTGAAAATTCACTCGATAAGGGTGTAAATTGTCGTGGGCAGGTAGCCGGCGTACCCATTATTTTTATTTCATCCACTCGCGTGTCGTACGCCTGATGTGCATGGCCGCAAATTATACCCTGAACATTTTTTTTTCGGGCAAGCAGTTCAAATAATTTATCGGCATTACCGACTCGTTGTCGATCAAGCCAGGCGCTGTTCAATTCCACCACCGGGTGATGAATGACAACCAGGTTGTGCATTTCACCTGGACCTGAATTCTTGTCTGAATTTTTATCTTTTAAAGCCCGGTCGAGTAATCCGAGTTCCGTCTCTGCCAGCCAGCCCTCGTGAATACCCATTTGCGAACTGTCGACTAATATGAACTGCCAGTTATCCAGGCTGAAAGTGCCCTGCGCATCAATGTCATAGAGAGGGAATATTCTTTTTACCAGTTCGATATCATCATGATTACCGGGAATGCATATGGTTTTCCTGAAAAGCTGTTTAAGCATTTTTGCAAGGCGCGTATAGGTAACCAGGTAATCGGCCTTGTCTTCGTCATGCGAAAGGTCACCGGAAAGAATAACCAGGTCGGGGGAGGGCACCTTCTGCCTGGCGGCGGCTAGCACATCGGTAAAGCTATCCAGGATATTCCTGCCAGCCATCAGGGCATTTTCATCCGCCATCAGGTGTAAATCTGTTATGTGTAGAACCTGCAGGGGAGATTGCATTGTCAGTCAGCTGGATCCGGGAAATGAAGCGATTGCGATGGACTATCACAGGAGAAGACATTTCTGTCTTCCCCCGTATCAGTTTTAAGAACTAGCTATCTCGATGCGGCAATACGTTTTTCAGCATTTCGTGCATTTTCAGTATTGCTTTTTCAGTGGTATTCCAGTCGATACAGGCGTCGGTTACCGAAATACCGTATTTTAATTCTTCAAGGTTTTTGGGTATGGATTGATTTCCCCAGCCCAGGTTACTTTCGATCATCAGCCCCATGATCGACCGGTTACCGTCTATAATCTGGTTGGCAACATTTTCCATTACCAGTGTTTGCAACGCCGGGTCCTTGTTGGAATTGGCATGGCTACAGTCAATCATAATATTCTTTTCCAGGCCTTCCTTCTCAAGACGCTGTTCGCACAGTGCAACGCTGACCGAATCATAGTTAGGTTTACCGCCGCCTCCGCGAAGGACTATATGACCATAAGGGTTTCCTCTGGTGCTAACAATGGAGACCTGGCCTTGCTTGTTGATACCCAGGAAACTGTGTGGGTGTGACACCGATTTAAGGGCATTAATTGCAACGTCAAGACCGCCATCCGTACCATTTTTAAAGCCGATGGCCACTGACAGGCCGCTTGACATTTCGCGGTGAGTTTGTGATTCGGTGGTACGTGCACCAATGGCAGACCAGGAAATTAATCCCTGCAGGTATTGGGGTGAAATAGGATCAAGCGCTTCCGTGGCCGTGGGCAGGCCCATTTCCGCCAGATCAATTAATAGCTGGCGACCGATTCGCAGACCATCTTCAATCTTGAAGGAATCGTCAAGGTACGGGTCATTGATCAGGCCTTTCCAGCCAACGGTGGTGCGCGGTTTTTCAAAATAAACTCGCATCACAATGAAAAGTGTTTTTCGAACCTTTTTGGCCAGTTCCTTTAGATTTTCGGCATATTCCTTGGCCGCATCCACATCATGAATGGAGCAAGGACCGATAATAACCAGCAGGCGCTTGTCCTTTCCTTTCAGGATATTACGCACCGTTTCGCGACCTTTAACCACGACATCGCGGGCCTTTTCCGAAACCGGGATCTCTTTTTTCAACTGATCAGGCGTGATCAGTACATCTTGCGATAAAACGTTAATATCGCCCAAGCTGTTTGCTGTCATTAAAAAACCTTTGAATTGACTGGTAAATAATTTCGGGACAGGTCGATGTAAAAATACACCCCACCCGAAAATGGCATATCATAGCCTAAATGGAACGCCGATATAACCATTAATATGCTAATTTTACTCGATATTTTCTGTAAAGCCCACTATTCAGAGCAGCGTTCAAGTCGTTGTAAAAAGGGAAAATAAACGGCCGCATCGACCGGTCTTTGCGATGGATTTGGGTATGCATCTATCCAGTTGCGTAATTTTTCCCGGTAACCACACATAGTGTCCTCTAGATTTGACTTCATCTGGTCGATATCCCGGAAATTGAAATCAAACTCGATTAACCAGATGGTGTTTTCTGACAGGAAAGTCAGGGGGATATTGATCTGCTGTATCCGCTTGTCTTTACAGGTGTTTATTCGTGTATTGAAGCGTGGCCGCGAGTAACTGTTTTTCCCATCGGAAGATAACCCTGAAAGCCATTGTCCAGCATTATCCGAAAGCGTTTTTTCCAGCGCAGTCTCTAACAGCTTCTGCTCATTCAAATCCGTTTCAAGCATACCGGCAATACCCGAAAGGGCGCCCGGAATGCCCTTTAAAATTAAACCTTCATGCTGCTGGTACTGCTGGTATTGTTGCAACATTAACAGAAAAGGCCGTTTAAATCGTACCGAATCCTGTAAACGGGTGGCAAGCTGGATATCTCCCGTCAGGTCGGCATCATGGTATTCGTGCCCGCGAAATTGGCTGAGTAGATTACCCGGGGGCAAATCCGGTAACTGCCAGTCGGTTTTCAATCGAATAATATGGCTGTTAGCACCTGGATTCGTTCTTGTACCGATTGTTTCGGCATCGACCAGATCAACCTGATCACTGACGGATTCCCAGATACTGGAGAGCAGGCTGTTTTTTGAAGGGCTCAAAATTTCGTCCGTATTCCCGACCAGCCGGGCACAGGCAAGCAGGTACAGGCGCCTGATTGCCCGTGTGGCCGCTACGTAAATCAGGCGGGTGTTTTCAAGTTTCTGTTTAAGGGCCTGTTCAGTTTTCAGGTACTGGTAAAGGGCATCATCATCGGCTCCTCTGGCGGCAATAGGGCTGATCAATAATTGCGGGATACCTTTACGGGTTAATCGTTCATGCCAGAGAAGCAGCGCATGCGGATCGGATGCACCGGACCGATCAAGACCCGGAATAATGACATGATCAAACTCCAGGCCTTTGGCCCGGTGAATCGTCATAATTTGCACGCTAATGCCGGGGTTGACCTTGGCCCTGGCGTACAGGCGTGTTGCAGCTTTGGTAAATGCCGCCATATCCTTAATCGTTCCACCGCAGTCGTGATCCCCAAGCAAATCCAGGAAACGGGTAACATGGTCGAATTCTTCCGGAACAGTTGTAGCGGGTCCACCCAGGGCTATCCAGATACCTTCAATCCATTGTCTCAGGGGCTTGCGCTGTTTTTGCGCAAGTGCGGGTGCTATTACCCTGATCAGGCGTTTAAGCAACAACTGGCCCGTCTCGCTGACGTCGGTTAAGGCTTCAGCTTGGTTGAGGGATTGCCAAAGTGAGGCGCCTGGAACCGGTTGCCTGGAACGGTTATTACCTGCAATCGCGTGCATGTCACGTAACGACAAACCGCACCAGGGTGCCCTTAACGTGGCCAGCCAGGCAATGCGGTCTGCCGGGTTCAACATGGCCCGGGTCAGGGCAAAAAGGTCGCTGATTACCGGCCGTTGTATCAGCGGGTCTATATCGACAGCCTGCCATTCGACCTTGGCACGTTTGAGTGCAGGAATGATTTCACGCAGATGGTTCCGGTTCCTGACT
>CAMYIF010000003.1 GCA_947258415.1 uncultured Pseudomonadales bacterium | reverse complement strand
ATCAGCAGCCAGATAACTATACGCATTCAGCCCCGGGTTTTACCTGTTTAACCATAACGCCCGGTGATGTAATCTTCGGTCGCCTTCTGTTTCGGGTTGGTAAACAGTGTGTCAGTACTTCCAAATTCGACTAAATCACCGATATACATAAAAGCGGTATAGTCAGAAACCCGGGCAGCCTGCTGCATATTATGGGTAACTATAGCGATAGTGAACTTGGACTTAAGCTCGTTAATCAATTCTTCAATTTTAAGGGTTGAAATTGGGTCGAGCGCAGATGCCGGTTCATCGAGTAACAGGACTTCCGGTTCGACCGCAATGGTGCGTGCTATAACCAGGCGTTGCTGTTGGCCACCGGACAAACCCAGCGCGTTTTCCTGTAACCTGTCCTTGACCTCATTCCATAGCGCTGCGCCCCTGAGCGCCCATTCAACCGTTTCATCCAGGACGCGCTTTTGCGAAATGCCCTGGATACGAAGCCCATAGGCAACATTCTCATAAATGCTTTTCGGAAAGGGATTTGGTTTTTGGAAAACCATGCCAACACGACGACGCAAATCGGCAACGTCGACCCCTTTTTCGTAAATGTTGCTATTGTCGAGCAAAACCTCACCCTCAACCCGGCAGATATCAACAAGATCATTCATCCTGTTAAAACAACGGAGCAAGGTAGACTTGCCGCAACCACTGGGGCCGATAAAGGCCGTCACCCGTTTTTTGGGGATGACCATGTTAATCGACTTCAGGGCCTGGGATTTGCCGTAATAAAGATCCAGGTTTTTCGCCTCAAGGCAGACTTCCTCATTAGCCAAATCCAGTCTTCGTGACTGCCGACCCAGGGCTGACATATCCATTGCATGAGCTTTGGGCTCCTGCTTTTTGGGCGCACCTTTTGTATCTGCGGCTTCTTTTTCAGTCAACGCTTCGCGTGTTAGTTCGCTCATAATGTATTTGCTCTATAGTTCAAAAGCCTTGTGCCCGGTTTGATTTGCTTCATCCGGACAGGGTTTAATAAACCTTAAACCTCCAATGCCTTATATTTTTCGCGTAAATGATTTCTTATTGTAACCGATGTCAGGTTCAAGACAGCAATTACCGCCACCAGCAACAACGCGGTTGCATAAACCAGCGGGCGCGCCGCTTCAACGTTGGGGCTCTGGAAGCCGACATCGTAGATATGGAAACCCAGGTGCATAAATTTCTGGTCAAGGTGCAAATAGGGGTAATTGCCATCCAGCGGCAATGATGGGGCCAGTTTTACCACCCCGACCAGCATCAGGGGTGCTACCTCGCCGGCGGCACGGGCAACGGCCAGTATCAAACCGGTCATCATGGCCGGGCTGGACATGGGCAAAATCACTCGCCATAGCGTCTCCCACTTGGTGGCCCCCAAAGCCAGGCTACCTTCCCGAATTGAACGCGGTATTCTCGACAAACCCTCTTCTGTGGCGACGATAACCACCGGCACAGTCAATAATGCCAGCGTCAATGAAGCCCACAGCAAGCCGGGTGTACCGAAGGTAGGTGCGGGCTTGGCCTCAACAAAAAACAGGTTGTCGATGTGGCCACCCAGAAAGTAGATAAAAAATCCCAGGCCAAATACGCCGTAAACAATGGATGGCACCCCGGCCAGGTTATTCACGGCAATCCGGATAGTACGGGTCAGCACGCCTTGCTTGGCGTATTCCCTCAAGTAAACGGCTGCTACAACACCGAAAGGCGTGACAAAAATCGACATGATAATAACCATCATTACCGTGCCGTAGATTGCCGGGAAAATTCCCCCTTCTGTATTTGCCTCTCGGGGGTCGTCTGCTACGAACTCCCATAATTTGGAAAAGTAGAACCCGATTTTATCTATCAAACCCATTGCATTTGGCTGGTAAGCCCGGACCACCTTGCTTAGGTTGATTTCAATAATTTTCCCATTCGCGGTACGAACAGAAATGCTGTCCCGGTTGAAAGCATTATAAAGCTCGGTCAAACGGACCTGCAGTGCCTCATACTCGGCATCGAGTTCGGCGCGCCGGGCGGCGATATCGGCAAAATCCTCTGCTGTCCCGTTATTGCGAATTTCATAGCCGCGCTCTCTCAGGCGCAAGCGCTCAAAACGGCTATTGATGCCACCAATTTCACTTTTCTCAACATCATATATATCATCATGGATGCCCAGCGCCCGATCAATCACATCCTGAAACGCTTGCCAGACCTGGTCGCTTCCCGTGATTATCTGGCCATCTTTGCTCACTGAGTCGAGATAACCATAAAAATTACCCCATTCGCGTCGCTCTATGACGATAATCTCCTCAGGGTACGCAGGCTCTTTCAGGTCACGCTTCAGTACCCAGGTAAAATCACTTCCCGTGATATCCCGGTTGCCCACTTTTAACAGGTAGCGCTCGGCAAAATCAATATCATCTGCAAGCTGCACTCCCGAGGACCTCAGTTGCACGGCAGAAACCATTTCCGATTCAACGACCTCCCCGGCAACAACATAAGTCGAATTATCCGGCGCAACAGTTTTTGCCTGTAATACCTGGGCAGGCCAGAAATGTTCAAGGCCGCGTACGGCGATGAGTCCCAACAGACCAATCACCATGATCAGGCTGATAGCGACCGCACCGGCATTTAACCATACCCAGGGCGTCCCGCTTTTTAACCATTCACTAACACTGACTCGCATCTTGTTTAGCCTTTGAACTGTTTATCTATCAATAAAATATCTACAGCGACCCATATCGTATGCGTAACCGTTGGCGGACAATCTCTGCTACTGTATTTACCACGAAGGTAAACATGAACAACACAAACGCTGCCAGGAAAAGCACCCGAAAATGCGTGCTGCCAACTTCGGATTCCGGCATTTCCGTGGCGATGTTTGCCGCCAAAGTACGCATTCCTTCGAAGATATTCCAATCCATGATGGGTGTATTGCCGGTAGCCATCAAAACGATCATGGTCTCGCCTACGGCACGACCAAAGCCGATCATCACGGCAGAAAAAATACCGGGGCTGGCGGTAAGCAAAACCACGCGCATCAATGTCTGCCAGGGGGTTGCACCCAGGGCCAAAGAGCCATTACTCAAATGCTTGGGGACACTGAATATGGCGTCTTCTGCAATCGAAAAAATAGTGGGTATCACCGCAAAGCCCATTGCCAGGCCGACAATCAGGGCATTACGCTGGTCGAAATCTATTCCCATTTCCAGATTAAGCCAGGTACGCATATCACCATTAAAAAAAGCAGCTTCAATGGTTTCACTCATACCCAGACAGAACCAGGCAGTCACTATAATAACCGGGATAAGCAGGGCAGCTTCCCAGCCATCCGGAACAGCGAGTCGAATTCTTGCCGGCAACTGAACCCAGACAAAAGACATCAGGACGATTGCAACAGGAGTAAGCACTAACAGGCTGAAGATGCCCGGCAGATTGTGTTCGACAAAGGGTGCCAGCCACAAGCCGGCTAAAAATCCCAGGATGACCGTAGGCAAGGCTTCCATTAATTCGACGACCGGTTTCACTTTCCTGCGCATGGTAGGCGCCATAAAATAGGCTGTGAATATGGCGCCACAAATAGCCAGTGGCGCTGCCAGCAGCATGGCATAAAAAGCCGCCTTCAGGGTGCCAAATGTCAATGGCATAAGGCTCAACTTGGGTTCAAAATCGTTGCTCGAAGCGGAAGACTGCCAGACATAATCGGGCTCCTCGTAGCTTTCGTACCAGACCTTGCCCCACAACACAGACCAGGAAATTTCCGGGTGCTCGTTCTCCACTCGCCAGAAACCGAGTTGTTGTTTATCGTCAAGCACCAGCAAGGCATTTGCTCGCGGTGACATGGCAACCCGCTTAATTTTTGAATCGGTTACCTGCTGCGTCAACACAGTGCGTTGCGCCGTTGCATTGTAAATGCTGACAGCCCCGTCGTTACCCGCGACCGCGAAGCCTTTTCGACGCTGCTCTGTTTCGATCTGGATTACCTGGTCGGCTGTTTTCTCAAAGGACCGAATTTTTTGCAATTGCCATTGGTTGGCCTCATCGCGCACCAGGAACCATTGGCTTACCTGGCCATTATCCTCGCCGACCAAAAGCGAGATTCCACCTAACAGGTAATCGATGGTACTCACACTCGTGCCATCAGTCAGGTCTATCTGGCTATGCAAGCCTCCACCTGGATCACGCAAATTGTAGACATTCAACTGCTGCTTGCCCGACCCGACAAACATCCATTCCTGGCGGATATCGATCAGAATGCTGGTAATTTCACCGCTGACGGATGGAAGCTCCACTGGTTCCGGTTTAAGCATGATTTCTTCGGTGATAAAATTTTCTTCTTTTTTAAATCGCATCACCTCGAGCTTCCCGTCGGCAGTTGAACCGGCCAACATCAGGCTTGTATCGCCATCCCGTATCGTCAGGTTAGCCAGGCTCTTTCCGGTTTGGCTGACTAACAGTGGATCCTCACCGAATGGGTATTTGAGCAACGGGGTAATCAGGCGTTTATCATCAGGGTAAGTGATCTTGTAGTCGTGGCGCAAAACGACTACGCTGCCATCCGACAGGCCAAATGCAAACAACCCGGATGTCGGGGTTCCACTGGCGAAACTGGTGACTGTGCGTCCTTCAGGAATCCTGACTGATTCCTGCTTGATGATATCCCCGGTGCGGGTATTGAAAAAAACTGCATTACCTTTTTCGGTGACCCGAAGGCCCACCTCAGCCTGTTCTTCCATGGCCAGCAGGGCGGTAGCACCATCGCCATCTTCTGCAGGAACGGCATAATATGCTTCCCGGTGCATGGATGCACCGGAAAATAGCGGCATCACTTCCGTCAGCAGGTACAGAAAGATCAGCATGATGGCAATAATGACACTGACGCCGCCCATACCAATAGCCCAGCGGGCACCATGATCTGTTAACCTCCGGGCGCGTCTGCGAATAGCAAATTTCGGGTCGCTGAAGTCGACTTTTCCTGGCGCGCTTGGGGGTTCCATCATAATGTCAGCATCTCATTTTTTTACGAAGACAAAAAAGCGCTCCACATAATGAAGCGCTTTTTTCTTATTTAGCAGTATTATTTACAGACCCAATTTTGATTTCACGGAGTCTACGACCTTACCCGGCAGCGGTATATAACCATCTTTTACCACCACTTCCTGACCCTGGCGGGAAATCACCAATTTAACAAACTCTCGCTCCAGTGGTGTCAGCTCACGATTGGGCGCCTTGTTGACATAGACGTAGAGAAAACGTGACAGCGGGTATGACCCACTGACGGCATTCGCGGAAGACGCTTCAACATAGTCCATGCCTTCCGTGGATAATGGCAAGGCGCGAACACTGGAAGTTTTGTAACCGATACCCGAATAGCCTATCCCGTTAATCGATGCACTGACCGACTGCACCACGGATGCAGAACCAGGCTGCTCATTGACGCCGCTTTTAAAGTCACCCTTGCACAAGGCCTTATCCTTAAAGTAACCGTATGTACCCGAAACCGAATTACGGCCATAGAGCTGGATATCACGAGTTTTCCATTCATCGGGCATGCCCAGATCGCCCCACCTGCTCACATTATTGGCAGCGCCACATTTGCGCGTGGAAGAAAATACTGCATCAACCTGGGGAATGCTCAGGCCTTTAATCGGGTTATCCTTGTGTACAAAAACGGCCAGGGCATCAATCGCAACCGGGATGGCTGTTGGCTCGTAACCGAATTTTTTCTCGAAGGCTTCAATTTCCTTATCCTTCATTTTGCGGCTCATAGGGCCAAAATTCGACGTTCCTTCTGTCAGTGCAGGTGGCGCAGTTGATGAACCGGCAGCTTGTACCTGGATGTTGACATTCGGGTAGTTACGTTTGAATTCTTCGGTCCACAGGGTCATCAGGTTGGCCAGCGTATCAGAACCCACGGAAGACAGGTTACCCGATACACCGCTGGTTTTTTGGTAGTCGCCAATCGATGCGTCAATCTCGGGGCCCGTTGCGTAACTAGTGGCAGAAAATGCCGCAGCAGCGAGGGTCAAGCCGGTGGCAACTAGTAAATTCTTGATTTCAAACTTCATATTCAAACTCCAGATAGCATTTAAACAAGTATTATAAAATTCCACTTGATTGCCACTATAAGGATCGAATATGACAGTTACATTACAAGCCAAAATGCCGTTTACAATTATTTAATCTTATTCAGCTTACGGGAAATTCCTTACCCGGCAAGCTGCCCCGGTTAGTCCAATGCTAACAGCAGCATAGCGAAGAAAATTAATACTGCCCAAGGCATCCGCTTGCCAAGTTTTCCTTCATTTAAAATAAACGCACCTGCAAGCACCATGATCAAAACACTGGCTTCTGATGCCGGGGCGACGTAGACAACTGGTGTAAAAGTTAACGTGTACAAAACCAGTATGTAGGCCAGCGGATTGAACACAGCGATATAAAGCGTGCTCCGTTTGTGCTCATGCCAGCGCTTGCTAATCTGATCCCTGCGTTTTAACGCGTAGGGAGCAAGCGGAAAATAGATGGCCACAGATATCAACGAAAACAACCAGACCAGTTCAGGCCCGGCTTTATTCATTTAACAGAGTAATTCCAGGTAGCGTGACAACAGGCTGCATGTAACACAAGTGCAAGGCCTGGAGCCGACATCTGGCAACCTCGAAGGTAAATGAACTAACCTGGATAAAACAGGCGGGGCTCAGCCCTTGCTTTCAGAACCCCATCCGGCTGGTAATTCCTTGATATATAAATCCTGCTTGGAGAAAGGTATCTCTATGTCTTGCTCGTTGAATTTTTTATAGATTGCACAATGCAAGGTATCAATTACCCGGCCGCGCAGCTCCGGTTGGTTAATCCAGCAAAGCAGATCAAAATCCAGGCTCGATGCGCCAAACTGGCGAAAGCGCACACGGGACTCAGGATTTTTACAAACTTCCGGCTCTTTGTCGGCAACCTCTATCAATGCAGCGCGCACGGCATCAATGTCACTTCCATATGCCACACCGACCCGCACCCTAATCCTGGATTTCTCATAAGGTCCACCGGATTCATTGATAATTTTGTTATTCCCGATTACCGAATTAGGCACCGTCACCTCGACATCATCTCGCGTTAACAGACGGGTACTGCGCAGGCCGATTTTGGTTACCTTGCCCCGTTCGCCGCCTTCCAAATTAATGTAATCTCCGATTTTGTAGGGTGCATCGGCAACGATGAACACCCCGGAAAACAGGTTGGCCAAGGTGTCCTTTGCGGCAAAACCAACGGCGATACCAATAATACCGGCGGAGGCCAGCCAGGCGGTCATATCGATATTCCAGAGTGCAAACAGGAAATAAACCGCAAATACGACAATGACGACACTGACCAGGTTTTCAAACAATGGCAGGGTTTTATTATTTACCCAGGCAACACTTTTCCTGTTTTTTGCCAAACCGTTTAAAGCGTACTTGAACAGTTTCATGACAAAAACGGTCCAGTACAGCAAGGCGATCATTTGTAACACGGAAAAAGCAATCGGTTTTATGTCATCGCTGACACCGACAACGCGTATCGCACTGCCAAAACCGATCAAGATAATACTGGCGACCAGGGGCGGCTGCAGAATATCCAGCAGGTAATCATCAATGATCTTGAATCTCTGCGCGAGCTTCTTTAAATAGAGGATAATAATTCGATTCAGAAGCCAGGCAACAATCCAGGAAAGCGCGACAATAATAACCGCCTGTAAATAAACATTGCCGCCAAAAAACTGCAGGAAAACTTCAATATGTTTTTGCCAGTCATCAACCATTTCTGTTCCCGTAAATTGAAAATATTGCCCTAACAAGAAGAGCTTGTGTGTTGCCAGATATCAACCCAAAGAAGTGATGGGAGGATAACACAGTCGCTCGGACCAACATGCCATTTAGGGGTATGAAATTATCGCCGGGTTGGCTGTTTTAAACCAATGGCCTCTATAAAACGATACCGAAGTAATCGAGTATAACCACCATCAAAAAATAGCACCCCACTGTGATACAGATGGAAGCGGCCATACTTATATAAAAGTTTATCCCCAAATTTAACAAAATGGGCAAACAAAGAAAAAATGCCAATGAAGGGATAACCAGCCAGAAAACACTGGTTGCCAAAGCGTTTATTTTGTCAATATCCTTGGTGTCTATGTAGAGCCAGAAAATTGCCAGAACAGATATTAAAGGGATAGATGCGAGGATTGCACCTGTGAATGAACTGCGTTTTGCGATTTCTGAAATGGCAACGATTAGCAGGGTTGTGATTGCAATCTTTACCAGGTAGTAGCCCATATTAATGCCATATGATAAAGAGAACAGGTATTAAATATTAAAGTCTGAACCTTGCGAGATGGTCTAGGGTCTACTTAATATTGCAAGGGCAGCAGCATCAAAATTAGCCGGCAACTGGTTAACCGACTGCAGGTAGGATACCCGTAGATCTTTACTATCGAGAGAAACTTCGCTGCCGGTCTTCGTCTGAATAATCGAGGATAAAGCATCCAGGCTTACCTCACCATTCGATGAAATCTGATCCAGTTCTTTTTCCGTTAAGTATGCCCTCTTCCCACCGGGCAAATAAATGGTCCCGTAACTAAAATCAATGGCAAACGCAATGATACCGGGTACCAGGAAAAACAAAAGGCCCAGCCCATTTAGAGCGACAATGCCAAAATCAACACGACCCCCGGTCTGTCCCTTGCGCTCGGGGTGAAGAATTATTCCACACGCCATCAGGTTTATTACCAAAACAGTAGCGAGCATAAATGAAATAACTCTTTTCATTTTTTTCTCCAATGAATTACCAATTAAAATGAAGCATTATTGTATTGGATGTCAAAGTCCGACTGCGTCTCACAACCGTTTGGCTATTAACCTGTAATCAATCGCGTTTAAAGCTGAAAAGCCCCGAGGTTATCAAACCAAGCGCAAAACCTGTGCTTAGTAGTACAAGCACAAGCAAAGCGCGAGGCATTGAGAAGCTCCAAATAAAAAATTGAATCTCCACCATTGCCGAGTTTTGAATTACGAACAAGACTGCGATAGACACCAGCACCAGAGTTACAAGTACTTTCAACCTGCCCATAACTTAAAACCAGGCAACTATTTTAACCTTTGTTACTCCAGAATTTTTTGACAGACGCACCAATTTCTTCGGTAAGCGTTTCAAACTTTTTAGCCGCATCTTGCCAGGCATCTTCAGCAGAGTTGGAAATTTCCTTTAATTTGGCTTGTGCTTTTTCCATGTTTGCTTCTAACTTCTGCATTTGCTTTTGCGCTTCTATTTTTTGATCCGCAACCATCTTTTCAGTTTTTGCACTAAGCTGTTCGACATTAGCTTTTAACTCATCTATTTGGGCTTGTGCTTTCTGCAGATAATCGTCTTTTTTAGTCATAGGGGTATTACTCCTAAAGTTATTAATAGAATGTGCCTGATTTATAATACGCCGTTAAAAAAAAGATAAAAGTTAAAAATAAAAATTTAAAATTTAAAATTTTTACCTTCCCTTTACGGCCAACAGCTACGAGCCGCGCTTTCTCCGTTCGGTAACCAACTCACCCCCGATACCCCAGTTGTCGGTTTCAACTTCATCGATTACCACCACGGTCGTTGCCGGATTTTTACCCGGCAACTTTGACAATAACTCCGTCACACCGGCTACAAGTTCGGACTTTTGTTGTTTGGTTGCACCTTCATTGGTGATTTTAATATTTACATATGGCACCGGGTTAATTACTTAAAAATAAAACAAAATTATGCCTGTTCCCTGAGCAGGCCGGGCTGGGCCGAAGAAGATAATCAGGTGTTTGGTGCATTGGTCGTGCTACCGGGTTGAACCCGATTTTTGAAAGAGTTTACTAAAATCAATACGCCAACGGCGGCTACGATGTGCTTTAAAGAATGACCGCTCAGGAAAAGTGGCATGTTATAGATAGCCCGGTCGAAGTGCTCGAATATCTTTGCCAGCAGGTACGCACAGAGTAAAAGCCAATAGCCGTTAACATTGGAAAACGGCGATTTAAAAAGCAGGAGTATCAGCGGTATCAGTATTACCGGCAGGAACTGGACCAAAACATAATACCTTAAATCGCCTATGCCTCTGGCTTCTGTATATTGCCAGTAAACGATAGAAAACGCTCCCAGGATAATCAATGGCCAGAGGCTAAGTTTGCCTAATTCGACTGAAACGAACTCGCCGATTATCACAGAAAATAATGTCATGAAAGCAATCGCCATCGGCAAACGATCCCAAAACAGAGATTCATTATTTGGCGATAAATGATAGTAGCCAGAGCCAATGCCGACGAAAAAAACAGCCGTAAAGAATAATATGTATGCGGGCTTCAGTTCTTCAACCAGCTTGAAGCTTCCATATCGAAAAACGGCGTGCAGTCCGGCCATGCCAGCGTACAGGAAGGCTAAGCTGGAAACGGCATTCCAGAAGCCGGGTATATTGAAGACCGCCCGCTGATCTGCGAATTGATGGTAACCGGCATCCTGCGCGATCGGGTCCATAAATAAAACACCGACTATACCCGTAATGAAAACGAGCGCAATCACCGTTGATGCGATACTTTTATTGTCAGGATTCATGGCTCAATCATAAGCAGGTTGGCTACAAGATTATACTTTCATTGCAGGGAGACTGGCTGTTGTCAGTAATAATTTTGCTATCAATGAATCAAGCTCTAATGAAACAATCCAGGTCCCCAAACAGGGCAGCAGGAAAACCAGGCCAGGGACACGATGCAGCCGTAGTCGCGAAAAAAAGCCTGGCTAACTGTTTAACCAGGCTTCTGCGTCCGGTTTCTGAACCGGGTCGAATGCCTTGATTTCCAAACCCGGAAACAACGCCCCCTCAATTTCACTTACTTTCTTAATCCAGTTCCTGTCAGCCAAAACCGCGACCCGGTTGAATTTCCTTATCAGGCCAAACAGCGCAGGGAGGTGCGAAAGTTCAACACCAATGGCACCCAGTGTCGGAAAATCAAAGTCTCTGATTTTATACAACATGGTTCCGTTTTCTATATTTTCCGACTGCCTGATAAATTCATCCAGCAAAAGCTTCATGTTTTCCGCGTCCAGTTTACCGCTTATTTCAATATCAAGGCGATTGCTACCAATGGATTTTACTTTAAACATACAAATTCCTTAACATCACTATTGTTGACAGACTGTAAAAAGTCAGCTGCCTGTTTCAAGATAGTCTGAACCATTTGTGTCTACTAAAAAGCCGGCATTTTTTACCCATACGAGCCTTCAGGTCTGCAGCGTCTGTTGATCAGGCCTCAGGCATAAATTCAAGGTTTTGTGCGCAATATTCCCATTCATGTAAGGCCGTAATTACTTGCTGTCGGGTTGCACAGTTTCAACAGAAAGCGGCGCGGACTCCTGCTTTGAAGGCAGCCAAACTGTTGTGGCCACAATGATTACAATCACTATAACGTAAAATGGCAGGTTCAGAATAAAGGTCATTCCATTCTTTGGCCACAGACGGTAGGCACCATCCCGGCAGGTTACACTTACCCTGGGCCCATCGTACAATTCACTCAGGGGCTTGCCTTGTTTTTGTCTCGATAGTCTAATCTGCTTCTCGATTTCCCCGGCTCGTTCAGCGACGGCCTCCACCAGGTTAACGTGTCTCGACTCGACGACCAGGAACATCAGGAAAATCAAAAACAGGGCAGTACCAAGCATAAATGCGCTCATATCGATATTGACCGTATAAAAGGCCGCGAGCAAGCCGCCAACGATAGCAAGAAGCCAGCCACGCAAGGCAAACATGAAGCCCTCGTGTCGTGTGATTATTCCCTGCAGACGATCAAGCTCATGGTGTGCCAGTCGTATTTCGTCCATTAAAAAAACACCTCCCTTGGGCTGAATTGCTTGCTTATCTGCCAGGCGAACCTGGCCAATTACCTGAAAAGTAAAGTATCAACTGCTGCACCCGGTAATTGAATAGACTGGTTACTCGATTAGCAGACGGCGAATTTATAATGCCAAAAGCAACTTGTTAAATATTAATGAATTAATCAAGAAATTACAGAACCCTTTAACATTTTGAATGTTTTTCTAGTTTATCCAATGAAGCCGAAGGAAAATCAGCCGTTGCCAGGATCCGGATTGCGGATCGATTTGTTCTTTTAATCCCGGTTTTTTGACAAAGCCAAAGTTTTTTCGGGTATAGCAACTCAGGATTCCCCATTGTCATTTCCATCTGGAGAGAATTGCAAAATTAACTCTAGCCTGTCCTTTCCCAGGCTGTTCATAAGGTCAATATTACGCCCGGGTATCTTGTCGACATCAGTATAACCGGCGATGGCACGTTCGAGGCTTTCTTCCCGGATAAGGTGCAGCATGGGAAAGGGTGAACGGTTGGTAAAATTCTCTGCATCATCCGGGCCAGTACCGTCAAACCTGTAATCCGGGTGAAAACTGGCAACCTGGTAGATACCTTCCAGTTGCAACTGCACCAGCAGCGTATCGACACGGTTTAAAAACTGGTTGTATTCGAAAAAATCCTTAAGTACTTTTGGGTGAATCAGCAGAGTGGTTTCAACCGCAGCATTGTTGTCCAGCCGCTCAAGCTCGACTTGCAGATCACCCAGCAATTGCACCTCGGATGTCGAATCGGTTACGGCAAAACGCACCCGGTTATTCGCCAATTCACGCCCTGCAAACGGGCAAAGGTTTAACCCGACAACGAAAGATTCTACCCATCGCCTGACCGCTTCAGCTACTTTATCCTTGTTCAAATTTCACCCGCAAGATTTACCGCAAATACAAAGAAGCAATAGAGTTTTCCGACGCCTGTATTTTCAACGCTTCCTGTTCCTGTCATTGGGGGTGAAATGTGGAAAACCATCATCCCCGTATGAGCGTATGACCCTGGCAATAACGATTTGATAGCCCTCGTACCAGCGCGCATACTGCCGCTTGGCCTCCAGGTGTTTGGGGTGACGGGAAAATTCCTTTAGCGTTGCCTCGTCTTTCCAGTAATAGGTCGAATTGCTTTTCCTGTCGGTGGTTGATTCCCATGTCTCCTTGCCAATAAAACCGGGCAACGATTTGGCTACCTCGTTTATGCGGTCATTGAGCGCATGGAATTCATCGTCGTAGTTACCTGCCACGTAAATAAATGCTGCTGAATACATGCAAACTCCTTAAATGAATAATTGATTATTGCCTGGACCATGCTTCAATCTGACGTGCCAACTCCGTCGGCTTTTCCAGGGGTAGCATATGACCGGAACCCGGTATTGGGATAGCAATAAACGATTCGCTGGTTTTAATAAGTTTACCTATCCAGTCTTTATTTACTAACGGATCGTCTGTGCTATAGAAAAAAGTGACTGGCATTGTCAGTTTAGACAACGCATCCGCGAGGTCCGTTCTTTCAGTTGTACAGCGCAATTGTTCCTTGAAGACAGGGTCACCTAAATCCGCATCCATCTCAATAATGGTGTTTATGACATGCACATTGTGCTTCTCATGATCGGTAAAGCTTGCCGCCTTTTCCCGGCTAATTCCCTTGTAGGTATTGGTATCCAGCCAGCGAAGTGTTTCCTGGCGCTGCCTGATATCGCAGGCTCTTAACTCACAGGGACTGTTTGAGATGACCAGGAGCTTTTTAACACGTTCAGGGTACCTGGCCGTAAAGTATGAAGCGAGATACCCGCCGAGGGAAAATCCCGCCAGCATTATTTTTTCTTCGGGAAACAGGTTTAGCAGTGCATCGGTAATTTCATCCAGGCTATCGCCTCTGGGAATTGGCGTATGCACCAGTTCCAGTTCGCTATCAAGGGTTTCATAAATGGCTGACCAGAGTTTTTCATTGCACATTAAACCCGGGAGTATAAAAATTTTCTGTTTCATCTATTGCCTCCTTTCATTTGAGGCAAGTCAGATTAACCCGGATATATATGTTGGCGTCCAGCTTTTCTTCCTCCTCGAAATTCTATCAGCGCTATTTTCATTGCCATAACTTGCCGGCTTCGAGGCTATATCCAGTACTGATAGATTGAGATTCAGCGTCGACCACATCTTCCCATTTTCGGTCAGCACCGCACCAACGTAATCACCGCATACCTTGCAAATATAGAAATCGGCGGTTTGCAGTGCGAACCTGTGTTTCGTTAAGTTTTCCGGATTTGTTACACGAATACTGGCGGTTCCGGATGGATCTGTCCATGTCCTGGCCTGGTGCATCCTGCAGAATGAGCAATCACAGGACCGTGCGGTAATCTGCTGCAACGGTGTTTCAGTTGTAATCCGGTAGCAGATATTCCCGCAACGACAGGCGCCTTCAATAATGTTTGGCATGCGTCTTAACCGGAAGGCTTGCGCCCTGGCAAGGGCATGGCACGACGCAAAAGTTAACTGGAATGACGATTGTCACGTTTTATCCGCGAGTTGTGCCAGCCCTCGGCCAAAAGACCAGTTTTCGGCCTTGACCTCGGTGAGCACAATAAACACATCATCGGTGGAGATCCCCGTTCTCTCGTGAATAAGCGTGGCAATTTTCTGGTAAAGCCGCTTCTTTATATCAACGGTGCGGCCCTCCCTGGCGGTAATCTGGATATAGACAATATTCTCCGTGTGCGGAATATCCATATAACTCGGCGGATAAACCAGGTGGTTTTTTTCAACTTCACGTACCACCTGGAACTTGTCCAGCTCGGGAATCTTGAACTCTTCGACGAGTGCCTGGTGAACTGAATCACCTATGGCAGAAATGTTTTTTTGCGGCTTGCCTTTAAGCAAAGACACCTGGACTAATGGCATGTTGTTTCCCTCTTTTATACTCTAACATTTGCATCACAGCATACGATAACAGAACCAGCATCACAGTTTGATATTCGGATATGTCTCTATGGTTTGCTCACCCTGTTTATCGCGCCCTGGACCAGGCGTTCGGTTTTGACGATGGCGCGCGTATGAGTGCCGACACCCACCTTGCCACCCTTGTCGTGCAATTCAACATCGAACCTGAATAAATGACCTTCCATGCCCGTGTAGATTGCAACCGCTTTGACTTCCTCGCCATTGGGCGTAGCGGCCATGTGGGTAACATTGACATCGACGCCAACCGACAGCTCACCCTCCGACAAGTCGGGTTTCATTAAACGTGCAGCCACAAGCTCCATTAACGCGACCATTCGTGACGTGGCGAAAACTTCGGGGAAATCATCCCGGGGTTCGTCAGATAACGCCTTTGCGAGGTCTTTTGATTTCACCTTATAGGTTAATTCAAGCTTGCTATCAATATTCATCAATGCCTTCCAAAGCTTCTTTGAATGTAATCCGCTGAATTCGCGCGCAATTGTAATTGATAGCTCAGGTATTTCTCGGTGCAAACATGATAATTGCCATGCCCGTCACTGCAACCAGTGACCCGAGAATATCCCAACCAGTTGGCCTGATGCCATCGACCGTCCAGAGCCACATAATGGCAACGGAGACGTAAACACCCCCGTAGGCCGCGTAGACACGACCGGCGGCTGTCGGGTGCAGGGTAAGCAGCCAAACGAATAATGCCAGGCTTGCCGCCGAAGGGATCAGCAACCAAACACTTTTATCCTGTTTAAGCCAAAGGTACGGCAGGTAACACCCCAGAATTTCTGCAATCGCAGTGGCAATGAACAAGAGCAGGGTTTTTAGTTCGAGCATTTTAATTTTACACCCGGTTTAGATTTAATTTTTGGTCATCATGGGGGCGAGTCCGCGATTCCTTGCACAGATGAAGATAATCTTATCCAGAACGATTTACTATCACGACAGGGTTTCCGGGTTTGCAATGTTGCTTGGCTGACCATTAAAAAAATTGACGACATTTTTAAACGCTGCATCGAAATAAAGCTCGTAACTGCCTTTTTCCACATAGCCAATATGCGGCGTGCAAAGCACGTTTGCTAAACCAACCAGTGGATTTATGTTCGGGCCTGAGGGCTCAATTTCAAACACATCCAGGGCAGCAAATCCCGGGTTACCGGACATCAATGCGTTATACAATGCATTTGGCTCAACCAACTCGGCCCGGCTGATGTTTACAAACAGGGCATTGGGTTTCATTAGCTTTAGATCATGTGCTGAAACAGAGTATTGGGTCTGTTCGTTCAGGCGCAGATGCAGTGATAGAACGTCCGATTGGCTGAAAAAATCACTTTTCGAGCTTGCAGGGTTAAAACCATCCAGTTCGGCCTGGGCTCTGGATGCGTCACTACCCCAAACTGACACATTCATGCCGAATGCCTTTCCAAACCGGGCAATACGTTTGCCTATTTTACCGTAACCCCAAATACCCAGGGTCAAACCGTCTAAAACCCGACCAAGGCCCAGCGAACCGGAATCCTGCCACCTGCCTTGCGTTAAATTTCCTGAATACGCGGGGATATGCCGTGTCGCGGCCATGATCAGGGCCCAGCATAATTCCGTGGGCGCTACCGGCGAACCGATACCTTCGGCAACAGCAACGCCGGCCGATGTGCATTCGGACAAATTCAGGTGATTGCTGATTTTTCCGGTCTGGCTAATCAATTTCAGCTTGGGTAATCGCGTGAGTAACTCGCTGTTTATTTTGGTTCGTTCCCGAATAAGCACCAGGGCGTCGCTATCAATCAGTTCAGCAACCAGTTGATCGAGCGTGTCGTAACTTTTTGTCAGGACTTTTGCGTTGTGTTCAGTGAGTAACCCAAAGCAATCGAGTGCGTTAACAACATCCTGGTAGTCGTCAAGAATTGTTACCTTCATCCAGGCAGCCCTTTAATTCCTGTTGTTGCACCAGTCAATCCAGCGGCACCTGCAAACGGGTATCGTCAACGATAATGCCACCGCGATTACCAATTTCAGTAGTCCCGAATCGCTCGCTGAAAACAGGTGGCAGGGGTCGGTCACCGGGTGCACATAACCACAAACGCAACAGGTGACGGCGTTTCTCCAATTCCGGCCAATCGACAAAGGCGCCCCTGTCGTGCAACATATTATGGTTATGGACAAACTGCATATCCCCGGGTTGTAATTGCATGGAAATATTCAGCTCATTGCTGTTAGCCAGTTGATCAAACAAATTCAGCGCCTCGATATGACGATCGGTTAATAAAGGTACGCCTTCAAATCGTTGCGCCGAATCGATGTACTGGCGCTGGTAAATAACCGATAGCTTTCCTTCGTACCAGTTAAAAACCGGGATTGTAAAATAAGGTTTTTTACCCGGTTCAATCTCACCTCTTTTATCCGTGGCCACGGGTTCAAACAGCAATCCGGCCAGGTCTGGCCTTAACCTTAACATTTCGTTGTAGATTGTCTCGGCACTGACCAGCAAGGACTCACCGCCGGACTGGGCGGTTTGCAGGCAAAGCAACCCGACGATATCGGTGCTATCGGTATGAAATGTTTGCCGCTCGCGGGTCTGGTAAATCCTGGTATTGGGATTCTTCGCATCGGCGCCTACGTTCCTGACGTGCCCCAGCAAATGTCCGGCTGCATTCTGCGAGCGGGGTGAGCCCAGGTGCGAGCCAAGCCCCATAAACAAAGTGGCAATTTCCTGCCTCGAAAACGGCGAAACATCGAGTCCGCGAATCAGCTTGAAACCAATGCCTTTGATTAATTCATTTTTTATTTTTGCCAGTTTCTTTTCGAGTACCGGCAAATGGAAATCCGATTTTGACAGGGTCTCCAGTGGCTGGCCGGATTGCAGGAAACGTTGCGTAGCTGTTACCAGGTCGTTGATATCATCCGGCCCAAGCTGACAGATCCACAGTTCCGGTTTGGCCTTGAGGTCCGGTCCTTTCCAGGTTGCTGCAGTATCAAGAATGGGGGGCAAGTTCATTATTTTTTCAACCGTTTATATTGGCCAAACTCGTTTTATTATTTGTTAATATAACCTGCTTCCTGCAGCGGGTTAAAATTCGCGTCTAAAAAATATTCTCAATCGGGTATACGTGCACCAGGTACAGGTAAAAAAACGCCAGCGACAAGGTGAGAATAATCACACCGAGGACAGGAGAATTAATCTTTATCCCTTTTGAGCTAATCTCCATTTCGGTGGACAGATCGTCCCTGCTACCCGGTGAACCCGCCCCGTCATGTATACCGCGACGAAACTGTATTGCTGCAAATATAACACCACTGGCTACCAGAATCAGGACAATAACAAAGATGAGCTTGGCCGAGAACAGTTGCCAGACAAATACGGCGCGCCGGTGTTGCAGACCTTCACTTCGGTAAACGTAGTAATCCTGAAGGGCTTTTTCATACAGCTTTTTTGTCTCGGGGTCTGACGGGGAAACCGGAAGCGGCTCAGGCCTCGCGGGGTCATCAACTACCGGCCTTGTGCTCTTTTCAGAAACCAGTTCCGCTTTGTTGATAATATTTTCAAGCTTTTCCTGCGGTGTTTCCTGCTTTTCACCCTGTTGTGAATTTGATGCTTGTGAAACGGGCACGATTAACAGTAACAGGTACAGGGTAACCATCAGCTTGTGTGTAACAGCTGCAACGGTGCTATCAGGCATCGACCCGAAGCTCAAGGTAATACCAGTTGCTGAATGGTTTTCGATCGGGTGTCGATACTCTCGTATACATTGTCGGATACATCGACCTTGTTAACAAATGTCTGCACCAGGGCAGGATCATCTACCAGTGACTGCATAATACCAAGCAGGTTTTGCCGATGAGATTCCAGCCAGGCATGTTCATCGGGATCAGGCGGCGCAACAGGAAAGGCTGCCGGAGCGGCTGTACTGAACAGTGCCTTTGAGCGGCTGCCATCGGGTGCAATTCTGATAAAACCGCCCTGGAAACGTTCAACCTTACTGCCGTCCGAGTAACTGATCAGCACGTGGCCGTTAGCCAGTATTTCCCGCCTGATAATATGTTTTTCACCGCTTGGGCCTGTTATTTCGCCTTGTATCGAACCTGTTTTTCCACCCTGCATTTTCGCAAGTTCCAGTTTTTTGGTTGTCGGTTTGATTGCAGTGATTGCTACAAGCTTTGGCTGGCAAAGAGAGCGGGTCGGGAACTTGAGCGATGCACCGTTGACGGCCTGCATATACATCTCCTTTCCGTCAACATTATGGAACCAGATATCCGCTCTTTTACCCCCTGTTCTCCCGGTATCGATATCCAGCGTAAAGGAAGATTTTATATTTATATTTTTCATCACCCGTGGCCTGTCACCATCCTTAACCCTGCCGTAAAGCACTGCTTTTTTGATAACAAGGGATGGTTGACCGCTCTGGAACGGCTTGCCCCATGTGAAAAGTATTTTTCCCCAGGTGTTCCTGTTGGTATGAATAATCGCGATTCCCAGCCCCCGGTTTGGGTTTGAAAGCAAAAATTTATTTTTTTGCAGCTTATTGTAATCCCGGCGTGATAAACGATCGGTTTTTACAGAGACATATTTTTCGGGATGAAGCAAAAACTCCTTGTTCATCAAGCTATCAAATTCATCGTAAACCAGGTCGCAATTAACCGCCAGAACGCTTGCTGACAGGCTCCAAAGAAGGATTAGAACTGCTATAACTTTCATTGGCCAACTCCTTGTAAACACCTATGAAAGTCAAGAATAATCAATAGTTTTTAAAATGTCTATTAACTGGACAAGCAGGTAATGGTCCGGGTTTCGGCTTTAAAATTGACCGGGCATTAAAAAATCAGGGCTACTTTGGAGCATGATTAGCCGGTTGCCGCCGATCGCTTTTTAGTAAAAATTACAGGAATAATCCCGGGCTAAATGATGCGTCGATTAACCTGGAGAAGATTGGCAAATGATTGGCGGGTATAAAAGCTAAATCTAGCTTGCAAGCAAGCGGGTTGCCGATTCGATTGCAACTGAACCTATCAGGAATCCAATAGTGAGCGCGATAGCGGATGCGATCCAGCCGATAAAGATAAGCACTCCGTCACGCTCCAGCATACCAAAAGCCAGGCAAAATACCGCTATAGCTGGTGGTACATTGCTGAATGGCAAAGGAATTGTGATCACCAGCGCAAGCCCGATCACCAATAACCCGACCAGCGTAGTAAGTGGTGGCAAGGTAAGCAATAACCACCTGGGTTTGACAAAACGCTCAATCCGTTCGATCCAGGGTAACGCCTTTCCTCCCAGTGATTGAAGGCGATTCACGCTAACCCGACGATCCCTGACGAACCCGGGTAGCCATGGCGCACGAAATCCAGCCACCATTTGCAAGGCTGGAAAAATCATCATGACACCTGCAATAAAGGATATGCCCGGTAACAGGCTGAGGGTGGCCAACAGGATTAATACTCCACCAAACGAGCGTCGGCGTAGCTGATGCATAACGTAGCCCAGGCTTACATTGTTAGCTGGTAATTCGGCCAGAACCCTCCTGAGCAAAGCCGATGTCTTTTCGTCGCTTAGCGGAGGTGATGTCATGGAAGAATCGGTTACAGGTTCACTCTGGGCGTTAGCTGTTCGCACTATTTGCCATTTCCTCTCGTCTTTTACGGGCGCGGCGAGAAAGCATATTAAGGCCCTCGATCAACGCGGAAAAGGTCATCGCGGCGTATATATATCCCCTGGGAACATGCACACCAAAACCGTCCGCGATCAACGTAGTGCCGATCATTAGTAAAAAGCCCAAGGCAAGCATAACGATCGTCGGGTTCTCGTTAATAAAATTTGCCAGCGGGTCAGCAGCCAGCAACATAGTCAGCACGGCAACGACAACCGCAATCACCATGATCGGGATATGCTCCGTCATACCGACGGCGGTGACAATGCTGTCGATAGAAAACACTAAGTCGAGTAACAGGATTTGGCTAATCATGGTGGCAAGGCTGGCACTGGCCATGGCCGTATTGAAAATGTCCGGCTCAGGGTCCGGGTCGACATTATGATGGATTTCCTTGGTGGCCTTCCATACCAGGAACAACCCGCCGGCAATCAAAATCAGGTCGCGCCATGAAAATTCATTACCTAATACCGACATAATCGGATCGGTTAGTTGCACGATAAGCGCCACTGTACTGAGCAAGCCCAACCGCAATATCAAAGCCGCACTGATCCCGATCCGGCGTGCCTTGGATCGCTGCTGCTCGGGGAGTTTGTTGGTCAAAATCGAAATGAAAATCAGGTTATCGATACCAAGCACAACTTCCATCGCTATGAGGGTCGCAAGCGCAACCCAGGCGGCAGGATCAGCAGCAAGTGTTAACAGGTATTCCATGGTTATTAGCCCGCTAAAATTAAGGTTAGTATGTCCATTGGAAAGGACTATCTGACAGAAAACGATGCCTGCGATTCAGGCCAATGTTCTGTTTATTGTTTTACGATAAAAATCGTATCCGGGTCATCGTGATGCATTTATAGATTTATTTCAAACCGGGTACCGTTAAATACCCCTAAATAATTTGTTTATCATTTAACGCGGCAATCTCCGCATCACTCATACCCAGTATTTTGCTGAATACTTCCCGGTTATGGCTACCCAATTTTTGGCCCGGCCATTCGGTGCTTCCCGGGGTACGCGCCAATTTGGGCAATATAGCCGGGATTTTTAACGGTTTGCCGTTGATTTCAACCTGCTCGAACATACCGCGCTGCTTGAAATGCTCATCCTGCATCATATCTTCAACATTATACAAGGGTCCGCCGGGTACCCGGTGCTCTTCAAGCAAAGCCAGGATCTGCGCAGCATCATTCGAGGAACACCATGCCCCGAGTGCCTGATCAATCTCCTGCTCATGTGCCACCCGCCCGGCATTAGAAGCCAGGCGCGGGTCTTCACCCATGGCCGGTAATTCGGCAGCGATCATCAGGCGCTGGAAAATTGAATCGCCGTTGCCACCAATGACGACGTACTTGCCATCCCGGCATCGGTAGGTATTGGTGGGAACAATACCGGTAACCGTTGTCCCGGAGGGTTCGCGAATAACCCCGGCCCCATCGTATTCAGGGACTACCGCTTCCATCAGGTTATACATGGACTCGTAAAGGGCAACATCGACAACCTGGCCTTTGCCATCATCAGCCTTATCACGCTCAAGTAACGCCAGGCAGATGCCCAGCGCGGCGTGTATTCCGGCAATCGTATCACCAATACTCAGGTTCGGCCTGACCGGCGCTTTGCCCGGGTAGCCGTTAACGTATCGAAAACCACTCATGCCTTCGCATACCGATGCGAAACCCGCTTTTTTGGCATACGGCCCGGTTTGGCCGTAACCGGAAATGCGCGCGTAAACCAGCTTGGGATTGGATCGTTTAAAGGCGTCGGGGCCAAGACCCCATTTTTCCATGACACCGGGCCTGAAGTTTTCAATCAAAACATCGGCACCATCGATTAGCTGTTTTGCCAGATCGCGACCCTTCACGGATTTCAAATCCAGGGTGATGCATTTTTTATTACGCGCAATACTGCGCCACCACAAGGATGTCCCATCGCGCACCTCGCGCCAGCCACGAATAGGGTCGCCGCGTCCCGGGGGTTCAACTTTTATTACCTCGGCCCCAAAATAAGCCAGCATACAACCCGAGAAGGGCCCCGCTATCAGCTGACCCAACTCGATAACCCTGATGCCTTCGAGTGGTTTGGACATTGTTTGGCCCTGGAAATACCCGGCTGCGCAAGGCATTCCTTCTCGTACAGTTTAGTGAAGCAAGTTCGCTACAGGATGGCCTTGATGGATCGACTGAAACGCTCGATAAATAAATCAATTTCTGCTTCGGAAATTACTAACGGCGGTGACATCACCATATTATCTGCCACCGGACGACATAGCAGACCATTTTTAAAGCATTCGTTATGGATGGGCACGCCCACCCCGGTGGGATATTTCTCAGGATCCGGTGCAAATGTTACCGCCCCCAGCAAACCAAAGTTTCTTATATCGATAATGCCCGGTAAACCCTTGAGACTGTGCAGTGCATCTTGCCAGTAAGACCCGATTTTCCCGCTTGCCCGGGTAAGCAACCCTTCCCGTTCGTAGATATCGAGGGCGGCCAATCCTGCAGCGCAGGAAACCGGGTTACCCGCGTAGGTGTTGCCGTGGAGTAATTCGGGCATATTGGTAGCTGCCGCGTCAAAAATGGTATTTTGAATACTCTGGTTCATGAATACACCGCCCATGGGCACCGTGCCACCGTTAATAGCCTTGGCCGCGGTAATAAGGTCGGGCTTCACATCGAAACGCTGGGCGGCAAAAGTGGCGCCGATTCGGCCAAATCCAGTGACAACTTCGTCAAAAATCAACAGGATGTCGTGCCGGTCGCACAGCTCACGCACTTTTTCGAGGTAGCCTTTTGGCGGAATCGCCATACCGCCGGCACCGACACAGGGTTCGATGATAATTGCACAAATAGAATCCGCACCGCGTTTGGCTATTATTTCCTCGAATGCCTCTGCCATATTCTGCACGCCCGCTTCATCGTCCGGCAAGCCTTGACTAAACGCATTACGTTCAATACTGAGCATGTCCGGAAGCAGATCAACCTGGTCATAAAGCGGAAATCCTTTACGATTGTTCGGTATGCCCTGCAATGATGTGCCAGCCATATTGATGCCGTGATAACCTCGCTCGCGCGATATAAAGCGAGTCTTGTTTTTGTGCCCTCTGGCAAGCTGATAGCGGTAGGCAATCTTGACCGCGGTATCGACCGATTCGGAACCCGAGTTGGTAAAGAAAACGCGGTCAAACCCGTCGGGTGTGTACTTCATTAAACGGTTGGCAAACTCAAAGGAAACATCGGAACCAAATTGAAAGCCGGGGCAATAGTCGAGCTGCATCAATTGTTTGCTGACTGCATCTGCAACTTCCTGCCGGCCGTGTCCCAGGTTTACACACCACAGGCCCGCGGTAATATCCAGGACATCCCGGTTGTCATCTGTATAAAGGAAACACCCCTCGGCGCGTTTGAAAATACGCGGGTTTTTGCGAAAGGCACGCACATTGGTGAACGGTTGCCACCAGGATTCAACATTTAGCGGGGACATAATGATTTCTACTTGATAATGAACACAGCGCCCGGATCAGCTACAGGTAGCTTAACCGGGCGGGTATTTCAGATTGCCTAAAGGTTACATACCACCCATGCACATGTATTTGATTTCAAGGTAGTCGTCCATGCCGTACTTGGAACCTTCCCGACCGCTACCCGATTCTTTAATACCGCCGAAGGGTGCCGTTTCAGTAGAAATGAGGCCTTCGTTAATGCCGACGATGCCGTATTCGAGTGCTTCGCCTACCCGCCAGATTCGTGCAGGATCGCGGGTATAGAAATAACTGGCCAAGCCGACTTCGGTATCGTTGGCCATCTGGATGACTTCTTCCTCGGTTTCGAACTTGAATACAGGTGCAACGGGACCAAAAATTTCTTCTTTAAATACCCGCATTTTGGTTGAAACACCGGTCAGGATGGTAGGCTCGTAAAAACAGGCGCCCAAATCAGAACGCTTGCCACCGGCAACGCTTTTGGCACCCTGGCCAAGGGCATCCTCAACAAAACCGTGGACATCTTTTGCCGCGCCTTCGCTGACCAACGGGCCAATGGTGACGCCGTCGGCAAAGCCATTGCCCTGTTTCATTTGTCCGACTGCCACGGATAGCCTGGAAACAAATTCATCATAAATTCCGGCCTGGGCGAAGATCCTGTTTGCGCACACGCAAGTCTGCCCGGCGTTACGGAATTTACAAATCATTGCACCTTTGACAGCGGCGTCCAGGTCGGCATCATCAAAAACGATAAAGGGTGCGTTACCGCCCAGTTCCATCGATGTCTTTTTGACCGTATCAGCGGCCTGTTTAAGCAATGTTTTGCCAACCGGCGTTGAGCCCGTGAAGGTTATTTTCCTGACGATCGGGTTACCGGTGAGTTCGTCGCCGATCTCGCCGGTAATACCGGTAACAATGTTTATAACGCCCGCCGGAATACCGGCACGCTCGGCCAGTACGCCCATGGCGTAGGCTGAAAGCGGTGTAGCATTGGCCGGTTTGCAAACTACGGTACAACCCGCCGCGAGGGCAGGTGCAATTTTACGGGTGAGCATGGCATTGGGAAAGTTCCAAGGTGTAATACAGGCGACAACACCTACTGGCTGCTTGATACAAACCAGGCGCTTGTCGTTGGAGGGTGCCGGGATTATATCACCGTAAACCCGCCTGGCTTCTTCCGAGAACCATTCAATATAGTTTGCACCGTAGGTAATTTCACCGCGCGCTTCGGCTAACGGTTTACCCTGTTCCGCGGTTAATATCCTGGCCAGATCTTCCTGGTTTTCTACCACCAGGTTATACCAGGTACGCAACAGGTTGGATCTTTCCTTGGCTGTTTTTTCTCTCCATAAAACCTGGGCAGCCTCGGCGGCTTCAATAGCCCTGCGAGTCTCGGCTGTTCCGCATTTGGCGACGCTTGCCAATACTTCCCCCGTGGCAGGATTATGGACGTCGACCGTCTTACCTGAGTCGCTGTTAACCCAGGCACCATTGATAAGCGCTTTAGTTTCTAATAATGACGGATCGTTAAGGGTAATACTCATGCTTGTTTTCCTTTTACTTTTACTTTTACTTACGTAAAAAATATTTAACAGGTCTTTTCTGGTTTTTATTCCCGGCAGACATTATAACCATATCCGGTTAATTGCACAGTGGTTGCGATCTGCTTTGTTCTGCCTTTATGCAAATATCGCAGGGTTTTCTGCGTCAATGGCCCTGCTTCGGATATAGTTATCAACTAAACTGTCAAGAATTAGTATTAATCAGAAGGGTTATTCCGGGCCTTTTATAAGGAAATTATCAAAAAATGTCGCAATTGGACCGGCTACAAAAAAGAACTTTGGAAAAAAAACTGCTGACCTTGCAACGAGATCTCAAGCGAATGCTGCAGATGGATGCATCCTCAGCGGCGACCGTTGAACTGGACCAAAGCAAAATCGGGCGACTGACAAGAATGGATGCACTGCAGACTCAGGCGATCGTCCAGGTCACGCAGGCACAACATCGCACACAGTTACGAATGATTTCCGAAGCACTGCAGGCCATGAAGTCGGGCGATTACGGATATTGTGAAATATGCGGCGAATCCATTCCCTACGAGCGGTTATCGATCAAACCAGAGACAAGATACTGCGTCAGTTGCCAGCAAAAATCCGAAACCTGACTGTTAAACCTTCCGACAATACAGGGTGAATGCCGTGTCTATTAAAAATGCGAAGACACGGCAACACTCTACAGGAAGGTTATTGCATGCCCCTCAGCTGAATTTCAACCCGGCGATTATCTTCCCGACCCGCTGCCGTTGAGTTATCCGCAATGGGGAACCGCGGCCCATAACCCGAAGTGAATAAACGTTGCGAAGCGACACCCCTGCTCTGGAGATAATCGGATACGCTTATTGCCCGCTGCTCGCTCAGTCGCTGGTTAAGGTCTGCACTACCTGTCGAGTCGGTATGCCCGGATACATCAACATTGGTTTTATTAAATTTCTGCAGTACTTCGGCGACAGCATCAAGCGTCCTGAAGAAATGTGACTTTAACTCGGCACGCCCGGAATCAAAGGTTATATTGCCGGGCATAATCAGTTTGATTTGATCACCGATCCGTTGTACTCGAACGCCCGTACCTTCCAGCCGCTGTCGCAATGCTGTTTCCTGCCGGTCCATGTAATACCCGATACCACTGCCAACCGCTGCGCCCACGGCGGCTCCGGCCAATGCGCCGCGGCCTCGATCATTATGTTTGGCAGCTGCCCCGACAACAGCACCGGCCAGCGCGCCGGCACCGGCACCCTTACCAACATTGCTTGTTTTTTGCTCGCCGCTGTAGGGATCTGTAGTGGCACAGCCGGCTGTGATTGCTGCGGCCAATGATAAAGCTACTAATTTATGATTCACGGATTTCCTCCTGGTAGTGTTCGGATCATTTTTGGTTAATCTGCGGGCCTTGCCCTGAGCTATGAGTTTAGTTAATAAATAAAGTTAAATATTTTACCTGATTAAAATAAATAAAATATATTCCCTATTTCTTGTCCCGCCCGGGCAAGAAATCCGCTAGCACCGAAAAAACCTGTTCGCGTATTGGTTTCGATTCATTGACCAGGTGGTGCCGTGCTTCGGGTAATAATTTTATCAACGGGCGATTAAACTTGTTCCTGATAACACCCATATTATAGCGCCAATCTATGGTGGTATCCTGTTCACCCTGGATCACGACAGGGGAGAGATTGAGTTCGGCGGACAGTGAAAATTGCTTTTCCCACCTTATCAGGGATGCAACCCAATTGATTGGGACCCGCCTGTGCTGTAAAGGGTCCTTCTCACGCATAAATTGCAAGAATTCACGATCGTGTGAACAGTCCATAAAAATACGCTTGACGCTCTTGACCAGCGGACTGAACCAGCGGTAATAAAACAGGATCCTCTTCCACTGCTCCGGTCGCACCAATGGCGCCAACAATAAGATACTGGCAAAAGGATTATCTGCTTCGCTAAAACGCCTGAAACGAAGGTACTCCATAATGATCGCACACCCGGTGCTCTGCCCGATAATATGGAGCGGTAGCTTCCCGTGTTTCCCGTAAATATCGACAAGGTCACTTAGCACCCGAACATACTCGTGAAAGTCATCAATTTCGCCGGGCTCTCCCGTCGATAAGCCGTGACCAGGGAGGTCGTATACCATTACCGAGCAATCCCTTTCCAGACAAAACCTGATGAGATGGCCATACAATCCCGCGTGGTCGAAATAGCCATGGACGATCAATACCCTGGCTAAAGATGCGCGCTGTTTCGGCTGAAAATAATGTGTTGCCAGTTTGAACTGGCCACTTTGCTGGTAACCAAATCGATGGCTGATTCCGGGGAGCTTTTTTTCAAAATCAATACCGTAAAACCGGTTATACGCGTCTTCTTCAGGTGACAATTTGCCGACTTGCTGATTTGGCAGGTAGTCAATAGGCTGCCAGTTTGCCTGTATGGAGTCTTTGTCCCAGGATTGCATAACTCAGTCTATCGGGTAGTTTATCTGGCAGCTTTCCCGGCCGGCATCTTACCCGGCTCTTTTTTCGAGGATAGCAACGGCAGGCAGGGTTTTGCCTTCAACGTATTCCAGGAATGCTCCACCCCCGGTTGATATGTAGGAAATTTTATCTCCCACACCATATTTATCGACAGCGGCCAGGGTGTCACCGCCACCGGCAATTGAAAAAGCGTCGCTGTTGGCAATTGCCCTGGCCAACTGTTCTGTCCCGCGACCAAACTGATCGTATTCAAAAACACCGACGGGGCCATTCCAGATAATGGTTTTTGCCGCCTTAATAATGGACTCCAGCGTTTTGGATGAATCGGGGCCGATATCCAGGATCAATTGCTCATCCCGGACATCATCGGCTGACACGGTTGAGGCGACGGCAGATTCTGATATTTCTGACGCCACGACGACATCCGTGGGTATGGGAATATTCGTTTTTGCCATTATGTCTTTTGCCGTATCGATCAAATCCTTCTCGCACAAGGATTTGCCAACCGGTTTGCCGGATGCCGCAAGAAAGGTGTTGGCAATCCCGCCTCCGACGATCAACTGATCGGCAATCCCGGAAAGCGATTCGAGAACTGTCAGTTTTGTCGATACCTTGGAGCCACCCACTATCGCCACCATCGGGCGGGCCGGTTCTGACAACGCCTTTGCCAGTGCATCGAGCTCATTGGCCAGCAATGGCCCGGCGCAGGCTATACCTGCGTACTTGGCGACACCGTGTGTCGATGCTTGCGCCCGGTGGGCTGTGCCAAAAGCGTCCATCACAAAGATGTCGCACAGGGCCGCCATTTTTTTGGACAGCGCGTCATCATTATCGCCCTCACCGGTGTTAAAGCGTACATTTTCCACGATAACAAGCTCGCCATTTTCCACATCTACACCATCCAGCCAGTCCCGTTCAAACCGGACGGGTACGCCCAACAATTTGGCGATGTAATCGGCAACCGGTGCCAGTGAATTCTCTTCCTGCTCCTGCCATGGCATTCCTTCGGTTGGCCGGCCCAAATGAGACATAACAATAACTTTAGCACCGGCTTTCATGGCCAGCTCGATGGTTGGCAGCGATGCCAGGATACGGGCATCACTGGTTACCTTCCCATTTTTTACCGGCACGTTCAGGTCTTCACGGATTAATACGCGTTTGCCCGCAAGCTCAAGGTCGGTCATTTTCAATACAGTCATTTTTATTCCTTATTAACTTTTCGACAGGTCCAGGTTCAGGGACGATTGAAACCATCAGGTTAATGTTGGGAAAAGCCGGCAAAACCAGGCTAATTTAAATACCGGTATCCGGCATGCATCCATGATCCGGTTTATAAAAAAATAATTTAACATTTAAGGAGGGCTATGACGAAATTTTTTGGCCTGGCAACATACGGATTAATGACTTGATACTTTTTTTATAACACTGGCCACATCCAGCATACGGTTAGCAAAACCCCACTCGTTATCGAACCAGGCCATTAGCTTTACCAGTCGCCCCCGGGTTACGCATGTTTGCCCGCAATCAACAATGGACGAACGGGGATCGTGATTAAAGTCACAGGATGCCAGCAATTCATTGGTATAACCCATAATACCGTTAAGCCTGCCCTTCGAAGCCTCCTGAAGAACGCTGTTTACTTTGGTCGTGGTGGTTTCGCGAGTCACATAAACTGTTAACTCGATGATCGATACGTTGACCGTAGGCACGCGTACCGCCGTGGCAGAAAATTTATCCGAGAGGGCTGGCAATATTCGCCCGATGCCCCTGGCCAAAGCCGTTTCGACCGGGATAATGGAAATGCCTGCGCTGCGTGTCCTGCGCAAGTCGGTGTGATGATAGGCATCGATGACCGGCTGATCGTTCATGGCCGAGTGAACCGTAGATATGTGTCCCATTTCCACGCCAAAGGCTTCATCCAGGCATTGTATAACCGGCACGATACAATTGGTGGTGCAGGAAGCATTGGAGATGACATCATCGTTGGCAGTCAACGAGTCTTGGTTAATACCGTAAACGATGGTTGCGTCAACATCGGGTTCTGCGGGCTGGGAGAAAAGCACTTTCTTTGCTCCGCTCTGCAAATGCTTCCCGGCTGTTGCCCGATCGCTAAAACTGCCTGAACACTCGAGAACCAGGTCTACCTTGCATTCCCGCCAGGGTAATCGCGTCATATCACTTTCGTGGGTAATTTTAATAGCATCGTCATTGACGATCAGGCTTTCACCTTGCAATCGAACATTACCCGCAAACCTGCCGTGAGTTGAGTCATACCGTGTTAGGTGGGCGATGGTCTGGGCGTCGGCCAATTCATTAATGGCAACAATATCCATGTTTTGTTGGTGCGGTGATTCATACAGCGCACGCAGAACGCAGCGACCAATCCGGCCGTAGCCATTAATGGCGATTCGATATTTCATCCGGTTTACAGCAGCGACTGGACAGCTTCCTGGATATTTTTGGCGGTAAAGCCAAAGTGCTCCATCAATTGATCGCCGGGGGCGGATTCACCAAAAGTCTTCATGCCAATAACCTGACCATCCAGGCCGACATACTTGTACCAATAGTCTTCCTGGGCAGCCTCGACGGCAACACGGGCGGTTACATTAGTCGGCAAAACGCTTTCACGATAACTCCAGTCCTGGGCTTCAAAGACATCGGTTGACGGCATGGATACGACGCGCACCTGCAGACCTTCGCTTTGCATTTGCTCGGCGGCCGCGATTGAAACAGCAACTTCGGAGCCGGTGGCTATAATGATAGCCTCGGGGCCCTGTTCGCAGTCCTTAACAACGTAACCACCTTTACGAACATCGGTAAGCTGGTCATCATTTCGCGCTATTAATGGTAACGCCTGGCGAGTAAAAATCAGGGCAGTGGGGCCATCTGTCCGCTCGATTGCAGCCTGCCAGGCGACGGCTGATTCAACCACATCGCATGGACGCCATACCGACATATTCGGTGTTATTCGCAGCGTGGAAACCTGTTCAACCGCCTGGTGAGTGGGTCCGTCTTCGCCCAAACCAATAGAGTCATGTGTATAGACAAATATATTCTGTAGCTTCATCAGCGCAGACATTCGCACGGCATTGCGTGCGTATTCCATAAAAATAAGGAAAGTGCCGCTATAGGGTATAAAACCACCGTGCAGTCCAATTCCGTTGGTAATTGCGGTCATTCCAAATTCACGAACGCCATAATAAATATAATTACCAGCGGCATTTTCCCTGGTTATCGCATTGCTCCCGCTCCAGTTTGTCAGGTTGGACCCCGTCAAATCGGCAGAACCACCCAGCAATTCGGGCAACAAGGGTGCGTAAGCATTGAGACAATTCTGGGATGCCTTCCGGGTAGCTATCTTTTCACCCTTGGCCTGCTGGCTGTTTATATAATCCTCGGCTACCTGGGCAAAATCTTTGGGTGGTTTACCGGCCATACGGCGCTCGAATTCAGCCGCTTTCTCGGTGAACTCTGCCTTGTAGGCGTTAAAAACATTCTGCCACTTAGCCTCGGCAGCCTGACCTTTATCGCAGGCATTCCAATCAGAATAAATTTGTCCGGGTATATGGAAAGCTTCGTGTTCCCAACCAAGTTTTGCCCGGGCAGCGGCGACTTCATCTGCACCAAGGGGTGCGCCGTGCACACTTTCAGTACCCTGTTTATTTGGTGCGCCAAAACCAATAATGGTTTGGCAACAAATAAGCGTGGGTTGATCCTTGTTGGCTAATGCCGTTTCCAGCGCCATACCGACTTCTTCCGGGTCATGGCCATCGACATGCCCGATGACCTGCCAACCATAGGACTCGAAACGCCGGGGTGTATCATCGGTAAACCAGCCCTCAACATGGCCATCGATGGAAATACCGTTGTCGTCGTAAAAAGCGATCAACTTACCCAGGCCAAATGTACCGGCAAGGGATGAAACCTCATGGGAAATGCCCTCCATCAAGCAGCCATCACCCACGAAAACAAAGGTATTATGGTCGACAATGTCGAATTCCGGTTCATTGAATTGTGCTGCCAGGGTTTTTTCGGCAATCGCCATGCCAACCGCATTGGCAAGACCCTGACCGAGAGGGCCGGTGGTGGTTTCTATACCTGGTGCATAGCCGTGTTCCGGGTGCCCGGGTGTTTTTGAATGGAACTGGCGAAAATTCCTGATCTCATCAATCCCTAGATCATAGCCGGTAAGGTGCAGCAACGAATACAGAAGCATTGAGCCGTGACCATTTGACAATACAAAGCGGTCTCGATCTGGCCATTGGGGATTTTTCGGGTTGTGTTTTAAAACGTCGTTCCATAGCACCTCGGCAATATCGGCCATACCCATCGGTGCACCCGGGTGCCCAGAGTTAGCCTGCTGGACGGCATCCATACTCAAAGCACGTATCGCATTGGCTAATTGAGTACGTGAACTGGTAGAACTCGACATAAAACAGACCTCTGGAATTAGTGGATTTTGAAGCCAAGTATTCTACCTTACTCCCCATCAAGAACAAGTGAACTACCCGATAACGCACCAATATATTTCCCTTCTGCAAACAAGTTGGCACGATTAAATATCGAATTTTTCGCACGTTAACTGGCATGGTTATTATCAACTGCCCGGTTCAAAGAATATACGGCAAGGACCGCCTTGAAACCTATATCAATATTTTTTGATATAGGTTTGATTGTTTTGGCCGACAGTGTTATAAACGCACTCTTATGTCCAATTCGACCAACACAGCAACCCGATCAACCACTATGGAATCCATCCCGTACGGTCACGACGCATCGCAGCACGCAAGTGCTCTAAGCCTTGTATGCAAGGCTGCAGCCGACGAGTTACGCCTGCAAATCCTGCGCGTTTTACATTCGGAGTCTTTTGGTGTTCTCGAGTTATGCCATATTTTTGATTTGGCGCAACCCAGGCTAAGTCACCATTTAAAGGTTCTTGCCAATGCCGGTCTGGTATCCACACGCCGCGAGGGAAATTCCATATTTTATCGGCGCTCGTTACTGGAGATAGAAAATGCCCTGGCGTCATTCAAACAAAAATTGTTCCAGTCCATTGATTCAATGCCGCTCAGCGGGACTATCGAGTCACGAATTGATGCAATCAAGGATACGCGTGCGCGCTGTTCTCTCGATTTTTTCGAGAAAAATGCGGATAAATTCAGGGAAAAACAGGCCCTGGTGATTGAAAGCACCCAGTATATCGAAAATGTACGCGAGCTCGTCCAGCTTGCCTGCTTGCCGGAAACGGCCAGCGCTGTTGAAGTTGGGCCTGGTGAGGGCGAATATTTACTTGAACTGTGCAAACAGTTTGCTATTGTTTATGCAGTGGATAATTCCATGCAAATGCTGGATTTGGCCGAAGAAAATGCAACCCGGGCAGGGATTGAAAATATTCGCTTCATTCATGGTACACCTGGAACCGAAGCCACGCAGCATATTCAGGCAGATCTGGCAGTCTGCAATATGGTATTGCACCATATTCCGTCGCCAAAAACCGTCATCCAATCTATCGCGAACATTTTAAACCCCGAGGGCTACATGCTGGTCGCAGAGCTGTGTCATCACGATCAGCAATGGGTGCAGGATTCCTGCGGTGACCTGTGGCTGGGTTTCGAACCCGAAGAGCTCGAGTATTGGGCAAAGGCAGCCGGGTTAGAGCAATGTCAGCGTCTTTTCCTGGGTCAGCGTAACGGCTTCCAGGTACAAATTCATCTTTTTAAAAAATCCTAACAACCAAAGCACTGGAAACATTATGTCCACATATTCAATTTTTACCTCAGAATCAGTCTCCGAAGGCCACCCGGATAAAATGGCCGATCAAATATCGGACGCCATTGTCGATGCCATGCTCAAGGACGATATTGAATCGCGTGTCGCCGTCGAGACCATGGTCAAAACCGGCATGGTGATTGTTGCCGGAGAAGTTCGAACTGAAACCTATATCGACCTTGAAGATTTGGTCAGGAATGTCATCCTGGATATTGGTTACAACAGTTCAGATGTTGGTTTCGATGGTGCATCCTGTGCGGTTCTGAACGCCATCGGCAAACAATCTCACGATATTGCCATGGGCGTCGATGAACAAGGCGACAAAGAACAGGGCGCGGGCGACCAGGGCCTGATGTTTGGTTATGCGACCAATGAAACAGACGTGTTAATGCCCGCACCGATTACCTACTCGCACCGGTTGGTTGAACGCCAGGCAAAGATGCGTAAAAGCGGCATATTACCCTGGCTTCGCCCGGACGCCAAAAGCCAGGTCACCATGCGCTACGAAAACGGTATGCCTGTCGGCATTGATGCCGTGGTTTTATCCACGCAGCATAACCCCGATATTAACCAGGACGACTTAAGGGAAGCCGTTCTGGAAGAAATTATCAAGCCGGTGTTGCCAGCCGAATGGTTAACCGACAAGACCCAATATCATATCAACCCGACAGGTCAATTTATTATTGGCGGACCGGTTGGCGACTGCGGTCTTACCGGGCGGAAGATCATAGTTGACACCTATGGCGGCATGGCACGACATGGTGGTGGCGCATTTTCGGGTAAAGACCCGTCAAAGGTTGACCGGTCGGCCGCCTATGCCGGTCGTTATGTTGCCAAAAACATCGTTGCCTCCGGGTTGGCGGACAGGTGTGAAATCCAGGTCTCCTACGCGATCGGTGTTGCCGAACCTACCTCTATCAGCATCGATACCTTTGGAACGGGCAAGCTTTCGAACGAGGCCATCATCAACCTGGTACGCGAACATTTCGATCTTCGACCCAAGGGCCTGATCGACATGCTCGAATTGAAACGCCCCATCTATTTACCGACAGCAGCTTATGGTCACTTCGGCCGTGAAGAACCCGATTTTACCTGGGAAAAAACCGACAAGGCCGAAGCATTAAGCCAGGCACTCTAGATTTATCAAAAACAGATACGACTAACTGTCACCAAATACAGGAAAACGAGATGAGCAACACTGCACAAATCCAGACACAACGCACCGATTATAAAGTCGCAGATATCAAGCTGGCAGACTGGGGCCGCAAGGAAATCCAGATCGCTGAAACCGAGATGCCTGCATTAATGGCGTTAAGGGAAAAGTACCAGGCCGACAAGCCTCTGAAGGGTGCAAAAATTATCGGCTGCATACACATGACCATCCAGACGGCCGTGTTGATTGAAACGCTGACCGCGCTAGGTGCCGAAGTTCGCTGGTCATCATGCAATATCTTTTCTACCCAGGATCATGCCGCGGCGGCTATTGCTGCGACCGGTGTTCCGGTTTTTGCCTGGAAGGGCGAAACCGAGGAAGAATACGACTGGTGCCTGGAGCAAACCATTTTGAAGGATGGCCAGCCATGGGATGCCAATATGCTGCTCGATGATGGTGGCGATTTAACCGCGGTAGTCCACCAGCAATTCCCGGCCATGCTTGACCGTATTCATGGTATTACCGAAGAAACGACCACGGGTGTACACCGGCTGGTCGAAATGCTCGAAAAGGGTGAACTTAAAGTACCCGCGATTAATGTTAACGATTCGGTGACCAAATCCAAGAATGACAACAAGTACGGTTGCCGGCACAGCCTGAACGATGCCATTAAACGAGGAACTGACCATCTGCTATCCGGCAAGAAAGCACTGGTAATCGGATACGGTGATGTTGGCAAGGGTTCAGCCCAGTCGCTACGCCAGGAAGGCATGATCGTTAAAATCACTGAAATTGATCCGATTTGCGCGATGCAGGCCTGCATGGATGGCTTCGAGGTTGCATCACCTTATATCAATGGCATTAATACCGGCGATATGAGTGGCATCAACAAGGAATTGCTTGGCAGCACCGACCTGGTCGTCACTACTACGGGTAACGTAAACGTCTGCGACCGAAATATGCTACAGGCACTTAAAGATGGCGCAATCGTCTGCAATATCGGTCATTTTGACAGCGAAATTGATACTGCCTTTATGCGCAAACATTGGGAATGGGAAGAAGTAAAACCCCAGGTGCATCGTATTTTCCGGGACAAGGCCAGCAACGATCATTTGATCCTTTTATCGGAGGG
>CAMYIF010000002.1 GCA_947258415.1 uncultured Pseudomonadales bacterium | reverse complement strand
CTTATTTCAAGCCCGGATCAGAATTTACGCGGCATGCTGTTCTGGTTAATGGGCGATCTGAGCTATGCGCAAACACCTTTCTGGATCTTTGTACTGGCCGTTATTACTTTTGGCATTGCCTTTTCCCAGGCACGTACCCTGAACCTGCTCATGCACGGCATGCTGCATGCGCGGGCCCTGGGTGTATCGACCGATGCCGTCTACCTGCTGATCCTGTTAACTGCGTCCCTGCTCACAGCCGGGGCTGTCAGTATAGCGGGAAGCATCGGGTTTATCGGCTTGATTGTCCCTCATTTGATCCGCCTGTCGATTGGCAGCGATCACCGGCTGTTACTGCCCGCTTGCCTGCTCCTGGGTGGGACACTGCTGGTTATTGCCGACACCCTGGCGCGAACTATCATCAGCCCGCAACAACTACCTGTCGGGGTAATTACTGCCTTTATTGGCGTTCCCCTGTTCCTGATCATTCTACGCCGCGGCATGGCCAGGGATATCTGATCGTGGCAGTCTTAAGGACAAGGGAATTACAAGTTTCCATCGGTTCCAAAAGCGTGTGTCAATCGCTGAACCTGAGCGTGGAAGATCGGCAAATCTGGGCAATACTCGGCTGTAATGGCGTGGGTAAAACCACCCTGCTGCATACGCTGGCCGGTTTACGCTCGGCCGACAACGGAACCGTCGAACTGATGGGCAAGCCGATGACGACAATGCGACCCAGACAAATCGCACGTTACCTGGGTGTCCTTTTCCAGGAGCAGATCGAACCTTTTCCGGCAAGCGTGCTGGAAACCGCGTTAATTGGCCGGCACCCTTTTCTGGGCGCCTGGCAATGGGAATCAGAACAAGACATTGCAATGGCCGAGCGTGCATTGGCAGACGTTGAACTCGTTGAACTTTGCCATCGTTCCATCGACAGTTTGTCCGGGGGTGAAAAACAACGTTTGAAAGTGGCGACCCTGTTGACCCAGGAACCAGGGGTGATGCTGCTCGATGAACCAACTAACCACCTTGATCCCTCCTATCAAATAAAGATCCTGGAGCTGTTAACCAACAGGGTAAAAGATTCGGGAAGCGCAATTTTAATGGTTTTGCACGATATTAACCTGGCCGCACGATTTTGTAGTCATTGTTTGCTGATGAGCGAGTCTGGTGATATCCAGGCGGGTGTCATTGACGAGGTACTGCAATCGGCGCATCTAAGTAAGGCGTACGGCTGGCCAATCATCGGGCACAAAACAGAGACCGGTGTTTTTTTCGCTCCGAAATAAGTTGCTTTCCGGTCGCCTCCTGTTAAACCCGGTTATTCGAACACAGTTGAACAAGCCTTGACCGATTGTTAATGCGTTGACCGCAGGCGCCTGCTAGCCCACAACCACCCTGTTTCGACCTGTTTTTTTAGCCTGGAACAAAGCCTTGTCCGCCCTGCCAACAAGCTCGACAGGATCAGATTCCTGGTCGGGCTCCATAGTCGCCACGCCAATGCTGACTGTGACTACCGATGATACCGGCGAGTAATGGTGAATAATGCCCAGTTGTTCCACGGCAGCACGACATCTTTCTGCTATCGCACCCTGTGCGTCATCCGTGCCGGGTAAAATCACCGCAAATTCCTCGCCGCCATAACGGGCAACGACATCATTATACCGACTAGGCACCGAGGCAATGGACGCAGCAACCTGCTTAAGGCATTCATCGCCGTCAAGGTGCCCGTAATGATCGTTGTAGAGCTTGAATTGATCGACATCAATAAGGAACAGGGTAATCATACTGTTATCACGAATCGCGTGTTGAAATTCGGCCTCGAATGCCTGGTCAAAGCCTCTGCGATTGAGCACACCGGTCAAGGCGTCGGTCATCGACAGTAATTCCATCTTTTTATTTGCTGCGTATAATTCACGCGTTCGTTCATCGACCAGCAACTGGATTTGCCGAGTATTCTTGACAATCAGGAGCAAATAAACAAAGACAAAAAGAGTAAAAGATACGCCAACGATCAGGACCCACTCAGCGGTTGTTTTTTTGTGCTCATCAACATAGCTTTTTGTCGGAAAAGCACTGACCCCCCAATCACGACCACCCACAGAAATCAGCTGCTCCCGGTAGGCCACACTCGCCGAAGAAGGTGAGTCTGTTTTGATGTTATCGTTGCTGTACAAAAACTTCCCCTGTCGATCATCGGTAAAATCCCTGATCTCGATACGAATACCCAAGATATCGGTGCCGCCGCGTTTTTTGATTGCGCTGACTACAATCTCCTCGATACTGAAGACACCCAGTACAAACCCGGTTAACTTGTCATACCGACCGGATCCAGATTTTCCACCGGTTTTGTAAATCGGCAGGAAGGCCAAAAAACCCTTGCCATCCCTCTTGTTCTGGACAAGATCTATGCCCGCCGTCAGGGTAAGTTGGCCACTTTCACCGGCGCGCACCAGGCCGTCTCGTCTTGATTCATCGGAAGCCAGGTCGAACCCGAGTGCAGGTTCATTCCCGGCCAGGGGTTCAATAAATAACACCGGATAATATACCTCGCGCTCTTTGGCCCGAACCATATTGCCCCCGGGTGAACGTTCGGTAAATTGAAAACCGGGAACCCGGTTTTTGTGTGCCTGCTCAACTTTTTCGCGGTCGGCATGTAGCACTTTGGGCGACCACTCTATGGCATGAATTGAAGCGTGCCGATAAAGCGCATGCCTTGAAAACTGGCTAAATTCTTCGCCACTTACCGTCTGGGACGAGTCGTAAAAACTTTTGAAAAACTGCAGCACTTCAAGGTTCAGCTTGATTTCCTGGACGATGAAGGAAGAAAGATTGTTGGCCTTTGCCATGAATTCTTTTTGGAAGGCCGTATCCTGGGCCTGCTTGACTTCCCTGTAGATAATGGTGGTAATCAATAATCCGAAAATAACGATAAACGCAATCCAGTATTGATAATATTTCTTCATCGGGCTTGCCTGGTAAATATATTTACTATTGTTAATCTCGAAGTTCTCTTTTTAATGGGTCGCTATAAGCGTTTCCTTTGCATTGTTAAACCTGCCAGTTAATGGGTTCCAGCCCTTGTGATACCAGGTACAGGTTGGCACGCTTGAAGCCAACGACCTCGGCGCCGAGGCGCTCCACCAAGCGAACTGCGGCTGCACCGGTTCCGCCCGTGGCGAGCACGTCGTCGACGACGAGGACCCGATCGCCCGGCCCAACGGCGTCGCTGTGCACCTCGATGCGGTCGGTGCCGTATTCCAGCTCGTATTCCTGGTGAATCTGTTTAAATATATTTTGCAACGAGGGGGGCAACCTGATCCCTGGCTGAACGGAAAAACATAAACCGTGAGCCTGACCGATGCCATGATAGGGGTCCTGTCCCAGAATCACCACTTTTACCTGGTCGAACGGGGTCAGGTTAAAAGCATTGAATATTTTATCGCCTGGCGGGTATATCAGTTTACCGGCTTTTTTTTCCTGGCACAGAAAATCCCGCAATGCTTTCATGTAAGCCTGCTCGAATTCATCGTCCAGCGCCAGTTTCCAGGTGGCATCAATTTTAACGCAGCGTTTTGCAGTCATCGCCTTTTATTTCAAGGTGTCGGGTAACCGAGCGGGAGCAACCAGCCAATAATTCCAGAACCGACCTGTGCTCCGGCAGGTATTACTCGCGCGGGCGCATGTGGGGGAATAATAAAACGTCCCTGATCGAAGGCGAATCGGTCAACAACATGACCAGCCGATCGATACCCATACCCTCCCCCGCGGTAGGTGGCAACCCGTATTCAAGCGCGGCAATGTAGTCTTCGTCATAATGCATGGCTTCATCATCGCCGGCATCCTTTTCAACGACCTGATCCCGGAAGCGTTGTGCCTGGTCTTCCGCATCGTTTAGCTCCGAGAAACCATTGGCGATTTCACGACCACCGACGAAAAACTCAAACCGGTCGGTGATAAACGGATTATTGTCATTTCGTCGTGCCAGTGGAGAAACCTCGGTGGGATACTCGATAATGAAAGTCGGTTCGGATAACCTGTGTTCCACCGTTTTTTCAAATATCTCGATCTGGATTTTCCCTGGCCCCCAGTTATTTTTTAACGGAATTTCCAGGCCGGTTGCCACCGAGCGAACCTTTTCCAGGTCGTTTAACTGCCCGGCAGTAACACCCGGGTTGAAACGCATAATGGCATCGATCACGCTGATGCGCGCGAAAGGCTTGCCAAAGTCGAAAGTCTCCCCCTGGTACCTGACCTCTGTTGTGCCCAATACCTTTTTGGTAACCGTACGTAGCATATCTTCGGTCAGGTCCATCAGGTCACGGTAATCTGCGTAGGCCTGATAGAACTCGATCATGGTAAATTCAGGATTATGACGCGTCGACAAGCCCTCGTTGCGAAAATTACGGTTTATCTCGAATACCCGTTCAATACCACCGACCACCAGACGTTTTAAATAAAGCTCCGGTGCAATTCGCAGGTACAACTCCATATCCAGGGCATGATGGTAGGTCACAAAAGGTTTGGCCGCTGCACCACCGGGAATCACCTGCATCATGGGCGTTTCCACCTCCACGAACGCCCTTTCGGTCAGGTATTGACGGATCGCCTCAATAACCCGGGTTCGAATACGAAAAGTTTGCCGGGTTTCTTCGTTCATGATCAGGTCCAGGTAGCGTTGACGATATCGTATCTCCTGATCCTGCAACCCGTGGAATTTATCGGGTAATGGCCGCAGGGACTTGGTCAGCAGTTCGGCCTGCTCGATATACACGTATAAATCGCCCTTGCCGGATTTATGCACGGGTCCCTGTGCGGCAATAATATCGCCGATGTCCCAGGTCCTGATTTCCGCGACCAGCGCTTCCGGCAGCTTTCTTTTATCGACATACGCCTGGATACGACCGGTCATATCCTGCAACACCAGGAATGGTCCGCGTATGGCCATCACCCGGCCTGCCACCTTGGTCCGGTAATCGAGTTTTTCCAGCTCTGCCTTGTCCTTGTCGCCCAGCTCTGCCTGTAAATCCTGGGCAAACACATCGCGACGGAAACTGTTGGGGTAAGCGATGCGCTGGTCTCGAATCCTGGCCAGCTTGGCGCGACGCTCGGCTATCAGTTTATTCTCGTCCTGCGGTCGATTTTCCTGGTTATTTGTACTCATAATTCTCGTTATCTAGTTGAAATGTTCTGTGGGTTCAGGCGCAGCCGGTTGTTGACCCGTGTCGCAGTCTTTTATGGGTTTTATATTAACTTTATAAACCGGCCTTGAGTGATGCCTCGATGAAACAGTCGATATCACCGTCCAGGACGGCTTGCGTATTCGAGGTTTCAATATTGGTTCGCAAGTCCTTGATTCTCGATGAATCCAGCACATAAGAACGAATCTGGCTACCCCAACCGATATCGGCTTTATTGTCTTCCTGTGCCTGTGACTCGGCGCTGCGTTTTTGCATTTCCAGCTCAAACAGCTTGGCGCGCAATTGATTCATGGCCGAGTCCCGGTTTTGATGCTGCGAACGCTGGTTCTGGCATTGTACAACAATACCGCTGGGCTCGTGGGTGATACGTACCGCAGAATCGGTGGTATTAACATGTTGGCCCCCGGCACCACTGGAGCGGTAAGTATCTATCCTCAGGTCTGCCGGGTTGATGTCGATTTCGACATTGTCGTCTATTTCCGGCGAAACGAAAACAGAGGCGAAAGAAGTGTGTCGACGATTACCCGAATCAAATGGCGATTTGCGTACCAGCCGATGTACTCCGGTCTCCGTGCGCAGCCATCCGAAAGCATATTCTCCCTCGAATTTAATTGTTGCGCCCTTAATGCCGGCAACATCACCCGCGGAGACTTCCATTAATTCTGTTTTAAAACCTTTCCGTTCACCCCAGCGCAGGTACATACGCAGCAGCATTTCTGCCCAATCCTGCGCTTCGGTACCACCGGAACCCGCCTGAATATCCAGGAAGGCTGCATTGGGATCCATTTCTCCCGAAAACATGCGCCTGAATTCGAGCTTATCCAGTGTTTTGGTCAGCTGTTCTGCGTCGTCGGCAACTTCATCAACGGTTTCCTGGTCATTTTCCTCGGCGGCCAGATCCAGCAATTCGCTGGCTTCTTCGATACCGGTCTTCAGTCGGTCAATGGTATTGACGATACCTTCAAGGTTTGAGCGTTCCTTGCCCAGCATTTGCGCTCGCTCGGGATCATCCCAGACAGCAGGGTCTTCGAGTTCACGTTCGACTTCAGCCAGTCGATCTTTTTTTTCAGCGTAGTCAAAGATACCCCCTGAGCAGTTCCGTGCGTTCCTGGATATTCTTCAATGTTTGAATAATCGGATTTATTTCCATTATCTATCAACAAGTCTCTCAATATGCCGGTTCTTGGCAAGGTGCTGCATTCTAACCGATTGACCGGGCAGATTGAACGGTTCTGCCTGTTTTTGTCAGGCCTTTTCGGCTTTATTTTGCTTCATTTTCAGCGGGTGAAACTCTTGTGCTGCTTTGCTACAATAAGCCCACCTTAATCAATAAAAAACAGTGCTAATCATGAAGGCTTCAATTTTTCGTCTAACTCTGATCTTACTTGCGATGAATTTGTCTGGCTGTACGGCCGCCGTTCTTATTGGCGCGGGTGCGGGTGTCTATTATGTTGCCACTGATGAACGACAAGTGGGGACGATAGCCAGCGACGCAGGCATCACCTCTACGATTAAATCCAAATTTTTAAAAGACGAACACATCAATGCATTTGATATCAATGTCGACACTTATGAAGGCGTCGTCACCCTGCATGGCAACGTGCCCAGCGAATCTGTCAAGGAAAGGGCCATCACCCTGGCCAGCGGGGTAAAAGGTGTTAAAAAAATTGTTACCAAACTCGTAATAGTTCCCCCGACACCATAATCTCTACTACACTCAGTATATTTGATTACTGGGGATAATCCTTGCAAGATATTCTGGTTGAAACATTGATGACCGATGCCGTCAAGTGCCTTAATATCGACAATCCATTAAGGTCAGCCGTCGGGGTGATGCTCAACAACCATTTATCCTGCGTTATCATTACAAAGAATGAAATACCGACCGGTATTATTACCGAGCGCGACCTGGTAAAAATCCTCTACGAAAGCGCAACTAATAATACCCTTGATCAGCCGGTTTCCAGTTTCATGACCGATCTTATCGTTACCCTGCAACCGGATGAATCCCTGTTTGACGCGGTGGTCATCAGCCGTGCCGAAAAAGTCAGGCACCTTCCTGTTGTAGAAAATAACAAGCTGATAGGGATAGTCACACAGACCGACCTGGCTAACGCCCACTTTCACGTTGTCGAGATGCAGGCAGAAATCATCGAGCAGTCTATCCAGGATAAAACCCAGGAGCTGGTTGAAGCCAACGAAGAATTGCTTGCGCTTTCAATGGAAGATCATTTGCTTAAAATCGGCAACCGCCGCTCGATGGAGGTCGATCTCAACCACACTCACGCCACCGCAGTTCGCTATAATCGCTGCTATTCGATCGTACTGGTAGATGTTGATTATTTTAAAAAATACAACGACCACTACGGCCACAATAAGGGTGATGAAGCACTCAAGTCCATTGCCGACCTGCTGAATAATACGGTTCGTGAATCCGATCGCATCTACCGATACGGTGGCGAAGAATTGCTGTTACTGTTACCCGACACAGACGCCGAAAATGCCCAGATTTTATCGAATAAACTGGTGCAGGCCCTGTTCGATCAAAAGATGCCGCACGCTGAGAGCCCGTTTCAGAGGCTAACCATCAGCGCCGGGGTCAGCTCGGCCATTTGCGATGGCCAGGTGCATAAACATTGGGAAGCGGTCGTCCAAAAAGCCGATAGATGCCTGTATAAATCCAAGAAGGACGGCCGAAACCGCTCGAATTTCTGCCCCGGTTACTCAACCGCCTGAAGGTAAACCGCCAGTAATTGCAATGATTGCCTGCCACGAAACTCATTTACTTCCAGCCGGTAAACCAGCTTCACTTTTTTGGCGCCATTTGGCCATTCCTCAAGGTCGATAAAAAAGGCAATGGCATCAACGATCTGGCCTGAATCCGTGGTCGCAAGCCTTAACTTAAGATGTTTATCACCGACCAGACGCTGCTCCAGGATAACAAACTCGCCTTCGAACAAGGGTTCGGGAAAGCCCTGGCCCCAGGGCCCGGCGCGGCGTAATTCCTGCGCCAGACTCATGCTCATATCAGCTTCACCGAGCTTACCATCGGTCCTGATTTCATCGGCAAGTGCTTCTTCTGTTAGCTGCTGGCTGGCAAGCAGGTTAAAGGCACTCGAAAACGCGGCGAAATCCCGTTTCCGGATTGAAAGGCCGGCTGCCATGGCATGCCCACCGAATTTTTGCAAAAGCTCGGGGTATTTTTTTGCCAACGCATCCAGGGCATCCCTTATGTGAAAACCCTTAATCGAACGCGCTGAACCCTTGATATCGCCATTTCCGGCGTCGGCGAAGGCAATCACCGGGCGGTGGTAGCGATCCTTGATACGCGAGGCCAGGATACCGATAACGCCCTGGTGCCAATCCGGATCATACAAGCTCATTCCGATCTGGTGCTCCTCAACCTTAAGGGCAGCCAGTTTATCCATGGCCTGGCGTTTCATGTCGGCCTCGATATCCCTTCTGGACCTGTTCAGGCTATCCAGTTGCCGGGCAAGTTCAGAGGCTCGCTCGGGGGTATCAGCCAACAGGCATTCAATCCCCAGGGTCATATCCTCCAGCCGTCCCGCTGCGTTTAAACGGGGCCCCAGTGCAAACCCCAGGTCGCTGGCCACCAGGTTAGCCGGATCTTTACCCGATACCTGCAACAAGGCAGTAATGCCAAGGCAACATTTACCCGCTCGTATACGCCGCAAACCCTGCTCGACCAGAATCCGGTTATTCCTGTCCAGAGGAACGACATCAGCCACCGTACCCAGCGCGAGTAAATCCAGGTGCTCGGCAATATTAGGGTCGGGGATGTCTTGTTTCTCGAACCAGTTCGACGCCCTGAGCGCATTTCTCAATGCTGCCATGACATAAAAAATGACGCCGACACCAGCGGTATTTTTCCCGGCAAATTCGCATCCCGGCTGGTTGGGGTTCACGATAGCGTCTGCCCTGGGTAGCTCATCGCCCGCCAGGTGATGATCCGTTACCAGCACCTTAATCCCCGACTGTTTTGCTACGGTTACGCCGGCAAGGCTGGAAATACCATTATCCACGGTAACGATCAGGTGGGGTGAACGGCTTTTGGCCACTTCCACTATTTCCGGTGTCAGGCCATAACCGAACTCGAAACGGTTAGGCACCAGATAATCAACATACCTGGCGCCCATAGACCTGAGTAATCGTACCGCCAGCGCACTACTGGTTGCACCATCGGCATCAAAATCACCCACGATTAAAATGCGTTTATTTTCGGTTACCGCTGCCTGTAAAACATAAGCAGCCTGATTAATACCTTTCAGGTTTTGAAAAGGTAATAGTCCGGATAAACCCAACTCCAGGTCTTGCTTGTCGCGAACCCCCCTGGCCGCATAAATCCGGCGCAATACAACAGGCAATCCTGATAATGCCGCAAAAGCGTTGCTGTCTGGTGTACGCTGGGTAATTCGGGGCATGGATGCTTCCGGGCGGATATTTTATTTTCCAGCAAGCCTTAAGATGCTGTTATCAAAGCAGGAAATGGGGTCGGTTTTAACAGGTTCCAATTTAATGATATCTCAAAAGTTTGACAAAGGATTGGTATGGGCAAATTAGACCAGCGGCTGTTAGCCCCTCTATATATTACTCAACGATAAAGCGCCTGACCCGGGCAATATCGTTTTCAAGAACCTCGTATCGCTCTTCCCGATCAAACAAGTCTTCCATGTGAGGCGGCAATTGAGGATGTTCGCATCCGGCCTTTACCACTGCATCCGGAAATTTTACCGGGTGCGCGGTTGATAAGGTAACCATGGGAATGGAAGGATCGCGGTTGCAATCGCGCGCAGCCTTGACTCCAATCGCCGTATGCGGATCGATCAGCACGCCGGTTTTTTTATTAATACGGGCGATGACATCACAGGTTTCGTCATCGCTGATACGCTGGCTATCGAATAAATTCCGCGCGCGCTGCCAAACAGGATCGTCCAGTGAAACAGCTTCGCTGTTGAATTTTTTCAGCAACCGGGCCACCGCTTCACCGTCGCGATCGTACAGGTCAAACAGCAGGCGTTCAAAATTGCTGGAAACCATGATATCCATGCTCGGTGAAAGCGTGTGATTCAGGGGTTTTTTACTCAAATCATTTTCACTGATACAACGGTGCAGTATGTCATTCTGATTGGTCGCGATGATAAGTTGCCTGATAGGCAAGCCCATTTTTTTGGCCAGGTAACCGGCAAAGATATCACCGAAGTTCCCGGTCGGCACTGAAAACGAGACCTCCCGGTGCGGCCCGCCCAGGGTCAGGGAAGCGTAAAAATAATAAACAATTTGCGCCATTATACGCGCCCAGTTAATCGAATTAACGGCTACCAGCGAGCGATCACCCCCGAGGAAGGACTGATCGTTAAAACAGGCCTTGACGATTTCCTGGCAGTCGTCAAAGTTACCCTTGATCGCCAGGTTATGAATATTTTCGCCGATGACAGTGGTCATCTGCTTGCGCTGAACATCCGAAACCCGGTTGTAGGGATGCAATATATAAATATCGACATTTTCACAACGCTTGCAACCTTCAATAGCCGCAGATCCGGTATCGCCGGACGTTGCCCCCAGAATCGCAACACGCTTGTGTTTACGCCGCAGGAAATAATCGAGCAGGCGTCCAAGCAGTTGCAGGGCGAAATCCTTGAATGCCAGGGTCGGGCCATGGTAAAGCTCGAGAATCCACTCGTTTCGATCAAGTTGCGTCAGCGGTGCGACGGCGGGATGATCAAAACAGGCGTAGGTTTCATCGATCAGGGTTTTCAGGTCCTGATCGGGAATGGCGTTATCGATAAACGGCTGAATGATTCTAAAGGCGAGCTGCGGGTATGATAAACCTGCCCATGAGGCAATTTCGCTACTATCGTATACGGGCAAGGTTTCTGGCACATAAAGGCCGCCATCATTGGCAAGCCCGGCCAGCAATACGTCTTCGAATTCCAGCGCAGGCGCCGTTCCACGCGTACTGATATACTTCACTCGATTTTCTACCTCTTGCCTTGACGATGTTTACCGGTTGATTTGAACCCTGTGAACACAGGTTTCTATTTCAGGTACTCGACCCGGATTTTCATTACTTTTCCCCATGTCGAGTCCAGTGATTCTATCGCGTCGATGGCTGAATTCATTTTCTTTTCGAGCACTTTACGGGTCAGTAAAATAAGCGACACTTCGCCACCTTCAATCTGGGGCTCTTTCTGGATAATGGCTTCTATAGAGATGTCTTTCTCGCCAAGGATTTGTGCAATTTTTGCCATAACACCCGGCTGATCGAGCACTTCCATACGTAAATAATAGCCACACTCAGTTTCATCGATCGGCAAGATGGAGACGTCGGAAAGCTTGTCCGGCTGAAAAGCCAGGTGCGGGACCCGGCTGTCAGAACTCGATGCTAATGATCTGACAACGTCGACAATGTCAGCGACAACAGCCGAAGCAGTCGGTTCGGATCCTGCGCCTGCACCATAATAAAGTGTCGGTCCGACGGCATCACCGTGAACCATAACCGCATTCATCACCCCGTTAACGTTGGCCAGTAACTGGTCCTTGTGAATCAGGGCCGGATGCACCCTTAATTCGATGCCACCATTACGGCGCCGGGCAATTCCCAGGTGCTTGATGCGGTAGCCAAGCTCTTCTGCGTATTTTACGTCCTTCTGGGTAATGTCACTGATTCCCTGGGTATAGACGCGGTCAAACTGCAGGGGAATACCAAAGGCAATGGACGACAGGATGCACAGCTTTTGAGCCGCATCGATGCCTTCTACATCAAAAGTAGGATCCGCTTCGGCGTAACCAAGTTGCTGGGCTTCTTTAAGTACATCGTCAAAGGCGCGGCCTTTATCACGCATTTCGGTGAGGATAAAATTACCGGTCCCGTTAATAATCCCTGCCAGCCAGTTGATCTGGTTACCCGAAAAACCTTCACGAATGGCCTTGATGATCGGGATACCGCCTGCCACGGCCGCTTCAAAGGCAATCATGACCCCTTTTTTATGCGCGGCGGCAAATATTTCATTGCCATGCTCGGCAATCAGCGCCTTGTTGGCCGTAACCACGTGTTTACCATGGTCAATGGCCGTCATCACCAGTTCAAGCGCAACTTCGTAACCACCTATCAGTTCAACCAGCACGTCGACATCAGGGTTTTTTGCTACTTCAAAAATATCAGCGGATACCTTTACACCCGACAGGTCGTAACCCTCTTTGTAATTCCGCATCCCGATATGAGACACGAGGATATCCCTGCCAGCACGACGTGAAATTTCGTCTGCATTTCGAATCAATACGTTCAGGGTTCCGCCGCCAACGGTACCCAACCCGCAAATTCCTACATTAACCGGCTTCAAGTTAACCTCACCTTTTTGAATTGAGTAAATAAAAATGTACGTTTCATATGCCTGCTAAATTACCCTGGCCGAACATAACAAAGACAACCCGATTTCCCGAGAGGCGCCTATTGTAGTAGTTCTCGGTTAAAACACAAAGCCTATCAATTAATAGCCTCAGGAATTATTTAATCTGGCTGTTTTCCCCGCCGCTGGACAAGGCATTCGGAAACTGAAATGGTGCTATTTATAGTTGTGCCTAATACGCGGGAGTCCTGGCTATAATTACCAGTAAAACAGATTTCAGGAGATTAAATATTAAGGATTTGCGCAAGTTTTGCGGGTGGATAATAGCCCGGAAGAAGTTCACCCGATTCGAGCACAATGGCCGGCGTTCCGCGTATACCCAGTTGCTTGCCCAGGTTGAATTGGGCGGCGACAGGATTATCGCAGACCTTCGAGGAGACCGTCCGACCAGACTTTAATTTCGTCATAGCCAGTTGCCTGTCTTCGGCGCACCATGCGCTGACAATTTTTTCGTAGGAAATAGAACCGACACCGGCCCGCGGAAAAGCGACATATTTAATTTCAATACCCCTGGATAAATACCCGGGCATATCGGCGTGCAGTTTCCGGCAATAACCGCAGTCTATATCGGTAAACACTGTCACCGACACTTTTTTATTCTCGGGTGAAAAGATAATTTTTTCATTGTCCTCGATATTGGCCAATTTTTCGGCCCGGTTCTGATTGCGTTTGTTTTCGGTTAAGTTTACCACCCCGTCATAATTAACCTGGAACAGGTCTCCCGCAATAAAGGCGGTGCCGTCAGCAGTGGCAAATAAATGCTCCCCATTTGCCAGCGTTACATCATACATTCCTGGCAAATCGCTGGCATCAACAGACACAATAGGGATTTGCGGGACGGCTTGTTTGATTTTCTGAAAGATGACACGCTCCGCCGGTCCGGCAGATTCTGCGTCACCGGCTATAGCCGAAAAACCGGAGATTCCGGTTACCAGGGAAACAACGACAAGGAAAAAATAATGCATATTCGCAAACCTGTTAATATATTTGGCCACGGGCTTTAGAGATCAGCTGTCAAAATTGGTTCAACGCCAGATACTATCTTTAAGCCCGATACTATCTTTAAGCCCGATACTATCTTTAAGCCCGATACTATCTTTAAAAATAGTCGCCTTAAGAATAGCCGCCAAATACAAAAACAGACAGTTTAACTGCCTGTTTTGCCAGATTAAAACCCGATGTTACTGGATTTTTTCTTTAATTCGCGCGGCCTTGCCCGATAATTCGCGCAAGTAGTAAAGTTTTGCCTGGCGAACATCGCCACGTCGCTTCACCATAATACTATCGATCTGTTTGCTGTATGTCTGGAAGGTACGCTCAACGCCAACCCCATGCGACACCTTGCGAACGGTAAAGGCAGAATTAAGTCCCCGGTTGCGTTTACCAATGACGATACCTTCAAATGCCTGCAAACGCTCGCGATTGCCTTCCGTTACCCGTACCTGGACAACAATGGTGTCACCAGGGCCAAATTCCGGCATGTCCTTTGTGATCTGCTCTGTTTCCAGAGCCTGGATAATTTTGTTTTTTCCACTCATTACTAACTCCTTAACCACCCGTGGGTATCTATCTTGTCAATCTGCACCATACCTGTAAATCAAGCCCGGTGCGCCTGTTTAAATTCCTCAAGCAATTCTTCCTGCTCGGTATCAAGTATCTTCTGTTCCAGTAGTTCTGGCCGCTTGAGCCATGTACGCCCCAACGATTGTTTCAGGCGCCAACGCCTGATTTCCTCGTGATGCCCGCTCAACAAAACATCAGGGACACCCTGACCGTCGAGTAACTCCGGACGGGTATAATGCGGGCAATCCAGCAATCCGTCATTAAAGGAATCCTGTTGGGCGGAATCCTCGTGACCCAGTGCGCCCGGTATCCAGCGCGTAACCGCGTCTATTATCACCATGGCTCCCAGTTCACCACCGGATAACACGTAATCGCCAATCGACCACTCTTCGTCGATGCAGGTATCAAGAACGCGTTCATCGATACCTTCATACCGGCCGGCGACCAAAATTATTTTATCGCGGCTGGCAATTTCCTTAACCCCCGCCTGGTCAAGCGGTCTGCCCTGTGGCGACAAATAAATCACCCTGGCATTTTCACCGGCTTTCGCTTTCGCCGCTTCGATGGCATCCCGCAGCGGCTGAACTTTCATCAGCATTCCGGGGCCGCCGCCATAAGGTCGGTCGTCCACCGTTTGATGCCTGTCCGTGGTAAATTCCCGCGGATTCCAGAATTCCAGGTTAAGCAGTCCACTCTGAACCGCCCGCCGGGTTATTCCCGACTCGGTTATTGCGCTGAACATTTCCGGGAAAAGTGTCACAACACCGACCCACACGCCTAAAACTCCGGATCCCAGTCAACCTGTATTTCGCCGACTTCAAGATCAATTCTTTTAACTACCCTTTGCTGCAGATAGGGAATCAAGCGTTCCCTTTGATCAACACTGCCCTCGCAGGCCCGGACAACCAGCACATCGTTCGCACCCGTTGCCATGATGTGATCGACACGTCCCAGTAAAACCGGATTCCCGCCCGAAACTGCCACGACCTTGAGACCCTCGAGCTGATGCCAATAGTAATCGTCTTCATCCAGAACGGGTAAAAGGTCTTTATCGACCGCAATTTCAGCGCCACAATAAGATTGCGCCCTGTTTCGGTCATTACAGCCTTCCAGCGAAGCAACCAGGCCTTTGCCGTGTACCCTTCCATCCACCAATTTGACCGGTTGCCAAGCCTGGTTTCCGGACCTGATCCACCAAAGCGGGTAACTTAAAATACCCTCTTTGGGTTCAGTATAAGATTGGATTTTGACCCAGCCCTTTATTCCATAGACCGCGCCGATGCGTCCCAGCAGGACCAGATTATCCGGGCTAGAATTCGGCATTGCCGGGTTAAGCTTTAGCGGCATCCTTCAGGATTTTCGCAACACGCTCAGACATTTGGGCACCTTTACTCACCCAGTAATCAATGCGCTCCTGATCGAATCTCAGTGTTTCTTCCTGACCTCGAGCAACAGGATTAAAGAACCCGACACGCTCAATGAAACGCTTGTCACGGGCAATACGCTTGTCCGCTACGGTAAGGTGATAAAAAGGGCGTTTCTTGGAACCGCCACGTGCCAATCGAATAACTACCATATGTATTGATCCTTTAATCCAGGTGGGTTTTGAAATCGCCCACGGTTATGCGTTGTACCACTCAACCTAATTAAAAACTTTCTGCCGCACCCTTTCTGCCGCACCACAAGGGGCATCGATCGAAAGGGCGGCCATTTTACGCCATAAAATCGCAGAAGTGAACTTGGAAATGTTTATTTATTTCAGATTTTGACTCTATCGGGCCACTACATACGAGGGAAGCCACCGCCGGGCGGCATCATGCCTCCCATACCGCGCATTAAATTGGCCATACCGCCTTTTCTCGACAGTTTCTTCATCATTTTTTGCATCTGCTTGTGCTGTTTCAACAGGCGGTTTAAATCCTGGACCTGGGTGCCGGAGCCCATAGTAATTCGGCGTTTGCGTGAATTATTGATGACATCCGGATAGCGCCGTTCCTTTGGCGTCATGGAATTAATCAATGCCTCCATCTGGGTAAACATTTTATCGTTGACATGCTGCTCGATCATGCCGCTCATGTTTCCCATTCCCGGCAATTTGGACATCAGTCCCGAGGCACCGCCCATACTTTGCATTTGCTGTAACTGGTCCCGGAAATCATTCAAATCGAATTTTTTTCCTTTTTTAACCTTCCTGACCAGCCTGTCAGCCTTGGTTTTATCAATTTTACGTTCGGCATCCTCGATCAGGCTGAGAATATCGCCCATACCCAGGATGCGGGAGGCTACCCGATCCGGGTGGAAAGGCTCCAGTGCGTCCGTTTTCTCGCCGACACCCATAAATTTGATCGGTTTGCCGGTAATATGGCGCACCGAAAGCGCCGCCCCACCGCGCGAATCACCATCGGTCTTGGTCAGGATCACCCCGGTTAATGGCAGGGTGTCGTTAAAGGCTTTCGCAGTATTGGCCGCATCCTGGCCAGTCATTGCGTCGACAACAAACAGGGTCTCAATTGGCTTCACAGCAGAGTGCAGTGCCTTGATTTCCTGCATCATGTTTTCGTCAATATGCAATCGTCCGGCGGTATCGATTAACAGCACGTCGACATAGGACTGCTTCGCCTGAGCTATCGCCGCATTGGCAATGTCGATGGGTTTCTGATCGCTGGAACTTGGAAAAAACTTAACCCCGACCTCGTTAGCAAGGGTCTCGAGCTGCTTGATTGCGGCAGGCCGGTATACATCGGCACTGGCCACCATCACGGATTTCTTTTTGTTTTCCTTTAGCCAGCGAGCCAGTTTGCCAATCGAGGTGGTTTTACCCGCGCCCTGCAATCCGGCTACCAGGATCACGGCCGGTGGCTGGGTAGCAAGGTTGAGCTCTTCGTTGTACTCACCCATAACCTTCTCAAGTTCGCTCTGCACGACCTTGATAAACGCCTGACCCGGGGACAGGCTCCTGGCAACTTCCTGGCCAACCGCGCGTTGTTTGACGCGCTCGATAAATGCCTTGACGACGGGCAGTGCCACGTCGGCTTCCAGCAACGCCATGCGCACTTCGCGCAAGGTTTCCTTGATGTTGGCTTCACTTAATCTGGCTTTACCGCTGATCTGCTTAAGGGTATCGCCCAAACGGCTGGTTAAACTGTCAAACATAAAACCTCGTCCAATTTTGAATAAAATCTGATCTAATGTGGAATTTTAACAGGAAATACAATAGATTCGTTACTTTAAAAGAACCTGAAAAAATGCATTTACACTTTTTCACCATCGCCTGTCAATAATAAACCTATGACCGCAACGTTGCTCGGCTCATTTGCTATCGCCTGTTACCTGTGCGGCGCTATCTTACAATATTTTAACCTGGTGCACCCAAAAAAAACGGGACGCCCGTATGCTCTGTTATTCGGTCTGTTTGCCATTATATTTCATACGCTGAGTTTCCAGGGCACTTTCCTGACCGAAGCCGGTGTAAATATCGGCCTCTACAATGCCGCTTCGCTGGTCGGCTGGCTCGTCATTCTAATCGTGCTGTTAAGCAGCCTGCAAAAACCGTTGGAAAACCTGTTTATAGGCCTTTACCCGCTGGCTGCGCTGGCCATCCTGCTGGCTCTCATCAACCAGGATACGACCGGACCCCTTCAAAACCTTGACTTCCAGATGACCAGCCATATTGCTTTATCCATTTCCGCATACAGTGTCCTGACCATTGCCGCGGTTCAATCAATTCTTCTGGCAATACAGGATAATCATTTACACCACAAGAAAACCAACGGATACATAATGCGCCTGCCGCCCCTGCAGGTTATGGAAAAACTGTTATTCGAGGTAATCTGGGTAGGCTTTTTCCTGCTGACCTGCGCTATAGTTACCGGCTTCATTTTCATTGAAGACCTGTTTGCCCAGCAACTGGCACATAAAACCGTGCTATCGATTTTTGCCTGGATCATCTTTTCAACATTATTAATTGGCCGGCACCGACTCGGATGGCGCGGCACAACGGCTATACGTTACACACTGGCGGGCTATGCACTGCTAATGCTGGCATTTATGGGCTCCAAGCTTGTGCTTGAAGTCATTCTTCAAAGAGCAAATTAACCGCCTTGACTTTCCTTGCTTAACGGCATAGAAAGACAGGCAAAACAATTTACAGGTACTAGATTTTTTGAACGACATTCCTCTGAGCATTCTGTTCTTATCGTTGTTTTTTTTAATTCTCCTTTCCGGATTCTTTTCGAGTTCAGAAACCAGCATGATGGCGCTTAACCGCTATCGATTGAAACATCTGATTAAAATCAAGCGAACCGGTGCCCTGACGGCGAGTAAATTACTGAGTCGACCGGATAGATTAATTGGCCTGATCTTAATCGGTAATAATTTTGTTAATATTGCCGCCTCATCAATCGCCACCGTGATTGCCCTGAGACTATGGGGCGATGCGGGTGTCGCCATTGCCACAGGCATGTTGACCCTGGTAATACTTATTTTTGCCGAAGTCACCCCCAAGACACTGGCCGCCATTCACCCGGAGCGTATTGCATTACCCGCGGCGCTTATCCTGAAGCCACTGCTGTTTTTATTTTACCCGATGGTGTGGATTGTCAATTTCATCTGTAACCAGTTGTTACGCCTGTTGGGGGTTCGCATCGATGACGAACGGGCAAATAAAATTACCCAGGAAGAATTGCGAACCGTGGTCAACGAGGCCAGTGCATTAATACCCAAACGCCACCAGAGCATGTTGCTGAGCATTCTCGACCTGGAAAAAGTCACGGTCGAAGATATTATGGTGCCTCGTAACGAGATCGTTGGTATTGACCTTGACGACAGTGTCGATGACATCATTGATCAACTGCGCACCTGCCGCCATACCAGGCTACCCGTCTACAAAGGGGATATAAATAACATCACCGGGTTTTTGCATTCACGCAATGCCATACGTTTTCTCACCGACGATGAATTGACCAAGGAGTCCATCGCTCAGCAAACCGCCGAACCGTATTTCATTCCGGAAAGCACACCACTCAATACCCAGTTATTGAACTTCCAGAAGGAAAAACGCCGTATTGGCCTGGTGGTCGATGAATACGGCGATATACTGGGGATCGCCACACTCGAGGATATACTGGAAGAAATAGTGGGCGAATTTACCACCGATGCGGCCGCCAGTAACAAGGAAATACACCCGCAGAACGATGGCACCTATATTATCGACGGCACGGCGAACATCCGGGAGATTAATAAAAGCCTTAAATGGCGACTGCCCGCGCATGGACCCAAAACCCTGAACGGGTTGATTATGGAATCGCTCGAATCAATTCCTGATGCCAATGTTGCTATCAAAATTGACAACTATTATATTGAAACATTACAAACCAAGGACAATATTGTAAAATCTGCCCGTATAACTCCGGTAATCAAACAACCGGAAAAATTACCGGTCGGTTAATTGCTTTTGGAGTACGGCGGTTATAAAGCGAATATTTTAGATATTCAGGCATTGCAATAAATCGTATAATCATAAAATGATTCAGATTGGTATGTTTTCGTAGCCGAAATCTGAAAGCAAAACATAAAGGAGTACAAACCGTGTTATTGAGCCATACGTGGGGGCTATTTGCCCACCCTTATGAAGAATGGGAAACTATTCAACAAGAACAGACCAAACGCCCCAAGCTCTATTTGTTTTATCTGCTTGTTCTGTCCGCCATACCCCCTATATCCGGATTTATCGGCGCCACGCAGGTCGGCTGGCAGATAGGGGGCGGTGATGTCACCAAGCTGACCGTGGAAAGTACAATCCCGTTATGCATCATATCCTACTTCGGTATCGTTTCCGGGATCGTCGTTACTGGTATCGCCATTGACTGGATGCGTGACACCTACACTGACCTTACCAAACAACAAATGAGCGGTATCGTCATGGCTACCTACATCACTATGCCTTTAATTATTCTCAGCGTTGTTGGCATGTACCCGGTAATATGGCTAGGGTTCATTGCACTGCTTATTGGTGCCGGCTACTCATCGTGGCTGCTTTATTCGGGCGTTCCAATCGTCTTTAAAATTTCCAAAGAACGCGGCATGATGTTCGCCAGTTCCATTCTCACTTTCGCCCTTGTTATGGCCGTGATATTGCTGATCTCAACTGTAATCATCTGGAGTGTTGGTTTCGAACCGGTGTTTACCAACTGATGTAACCCGATACTACAGACGTAAAAAGGGCTGCAATTGCAGCCCTTTTATTATTAATTCCAATGCCGTTGATACTTGTTGTTATGATTAATAACGCCGCTTACTTAATATCCAGAAAGGCACCGGCCTCTGCAGTGCGTCTGGCGATATTCATATAAACCTGGCGTTTTTCACTTTCTTCCAGTTTGCCCCAACTCATAATCTCATCGGCAGATCGATAGCAGCCAATGCAGATATCGTCGTCATTTAACGCGCAGATACTGACACACGGAGATGGTAAGGGTTGATTTTGGTTCATTACAATATCCATATTTGGCTATAAAATCTCGTTTGGTACACTTTGAAATATCCAGTTAGTGGCCCGAATGCGCGGAAGAATACAGAAATTTGCATGACGCTTAAAGCTAATTTGGTTTAGACTTTGAGAATGAATTTTTGCAGCCATTGCGGCAAACCCGTTGTAAAACGCATCCCCGAGGGTGACGACCGTCCACGCCATGTCTGCGATCACTGTAATACGATTCACTATGTTAACCCCCGTATCATAGCCGGTTGCCTGGTCACTCACGAAGACAAGGTGCTGTTATGCAAACGTGCAATCGAACCTCGTTACGGTCTGTGGACCCTGCCAGCCGGGTTTATGGAAAACGGAGAAAGCAGCCTTGAAGCTGCCCGACGCGAAACCTGGGAAGAAGCCAGGGCAAGAGTCGATATCCATAGTATCTATACACTTTTCAACCTGCCGCATATCAACCAGGTCTACATGATTTTCCGAAGCACTCTCGAGGATCAGGCGTACGCCGCCGGCCAGGAAAGCCTTGAAGTCTCGTTATTTACGGAACAGGATATTCCCTGGGACGAGCTGGCCTTTCCGGTAATGAGAAAAACGCTGGGGTTTTATTTCGAAGACAGGAAGCAGGGATTGTTTCCGGTCAGGATGCGCGACTTGACCGGCACAAAAATCAGGCGCTAGCCGGAGCCTTCCGGCATTGACAGGGCAATGTTTTTCCTGAATTGATCAGTCAATAATATCGAATTCGAGCGGCCACACGGAAAAAGCCGGTTCTTCGTAAGGGTGGGCGTCTTTCATCGCCTTCAAGACAGGGTGCACAAATTCATCGCTACACACCATCTCGACACGGTATTCGGGCACCGTTTCTATTTGACCCAGGGAGCCAATATAGGGTGAACTGTCTTTTAGTGGCCGGAACTGGCCTTGCCCAAGCGTTTGCCAGGCGCAGTAATCATAATGCCCGACGCGTCCCGCTCCCGATGAAAACATGACTTCTTTGACAAGATTCAAGTGAGATTCTGGGATATAAACAACAATTTGGTACATTGACAATTCACACCGGTCTTTTTAAAAGGAGTCAGAAGTATAACGAACATCTAATCCCAGATAAAAAATAACAATCTTTTTTTCAGAGAATGCGGGGAATAACCATTTTTATTTCAACCGATAGGATAGGCGTTAAAACAGAATCGTATTAAACTGCTGGCACGAATTTTCCTGTCATTCATTATTATCGCACCGGAACCCATATGCTGATCGTTATTTCTCCTGCCAAAACACTGGATTTTAAATCAACACCACGCACGCAAAGGTCAACGATACCCGATTTTGTCGATGATGCTCAAAGTTTGATTGGCGAACTCAGGCAATTTTCGCCTGCTGAACTGGCCGGTTTAATGCGCATCAGCGACAAGCTGGCCATACTCAACAGCACGCGCTACGAAACCTGGTCGCAACCGTTTACGCTGGACAATGCCAAACAGGCTTTACTGGCATTCAAGGGTGATGTTTACACCGGCCTCGAGGCTGAAAATTTCAGCGACAAGGACGATGAATTTGCCCAGCAGCACCTGCGCATTCTTTCCGGGCTTTATGGCATCCTCAGGCCATTCGATTTGATTCAACCCTACCGGCTGGAAATGGGCACCAAATTACCCAACAAGCGCGGCAAGGACCTGTATGCATTCTGGGACAATATGATTACCGACGGGCTCAATGCCGACCTTGAATCCAGCCAAAATGGCACATTGATAAACCTGGCTTCAAACGAATACTTCAAGGCGATCAAAGCCCGACGCCTGAACGCCAATATCATCACCCCTATTTTCAAGGACGAAAAAAAGGGCACCTACAAAGTCATCAGCTTCTTCGCAAAGAAAGCAAGGGGCATGATGGTCAGGTTTATCGTGAAGAACAAGATTGAGGACCCGGAACAAATAAAGCAATTTAATCTCGGCGGGTATGCCTTTAACCAGGAAATGTCCTCGGACAAGGATTGGGTTTTTACTCGACCGGAACAAGGTTAACAACCACCGGCTCAAATTGACGGCCCCTGATGTAACAGGAGCGGCGGCATCGGGCAATCCAGACTGGCAGACAGGGCCCTGATCAACTCGATCTCGACTGGTTTAATCTTATTATCGTGACTGGCACACAGGCACATGGCTTTCAGCAATCGGGGTTTTAGCAAAGGTTTAACCCGGTTTAACAGGGCGATCGCACGTGACAGGTCTTTTAAAGAGTACTGTTCCCTGGTGCTGTACTTTATCCGGCGTAAACCAAGGTAATCCCTGGCGGCGGCAAAACCGGCCTGTGCCTTTTCCTGGCTGCCCGCACCCGAACTGGCAACGGCAGACAGCACCAGGCCAATCGCTTTGGTAACCAGGCGTAATGAACCTATCGCACCCTTGTCACCCAGCCTGAATGCTTGCTTTTCGATCGAATGTAATATGATACGGTATAGTGCCCATTCGTAGAGTTCTATGTGGTCATCGGCCTGCATCAACAACACCAGGTTTGATTTGAAAACCCGCCACTGTCGATCCGATAATTGTTTGAGTGCCGGCAGACACAATTCAATTAAAGGCAGACGGTGACTTTCTCCCGTGAAAACGCCCAGGTGGCTGATCAAATCATTGATTAATTCGAAAACACAAGGATCGGCATTATCCCGCAACATACCCAATTGCTTGTCGCGTACTGGCTGTTCATTATCAAGCAACAGGCAGTAAACCAGTGCGCGTGCCCCGTAGGGTTCATGCGCGGCCTGCCGGATAACCTCGGGCAAGCTGTCAAGGAATAAGCGCGCGAATTCCCTGTGACCCGGTGTAAGCTCGCCCACAGCAGCGATCAGCCCGGATTGGACACTTTCGGCATTTAAACCGGTATTAGCCTGGCTTGCTGAGGTCTGCTCTGAACCGGCCAACGCATTATTAGCCGATACAAAGCCGGATTCCGTCCCCGCCTGACTCGTATTAACCGCCTGGTGTGTGTAAATATCGCTGAAACCCTGTGCAGGCTCTACTCTCGGGTAATTCCCGCCCCAGTGCGGGTCGATGCGCCTGATGCGTAACTCCAGCGGCGGGTGTGTTGCCATCAAACCGCTGAATAATGTGCGTATGGCCTGTCCGAAGAAAAGATGGCTCATTTCAGGTGCGTAAGGGTGCCTGATTTCTGAACCAGCCGAATAACCACCGATCTTTTGCAATGCACCCGAAATACCGGAAGGATTACGGGTGAATTGTACAGCCGAGGCATCTGCCAAAAACTCGCGCTGGCGACTGACCGCCGCCTTGATAATATTGCCAAAAAAGGTGCCCGCGTAACCTATTATCATCAAACCAGCGCCCAGCAGGAGAAAAGGCAAGGCATTTTTATTTTTACCTGATCTGGAACGGTAACCGCTACGAGAAATGCCACGCAAAATATAGCCACCGATAATCCCGATCACCAAAATACCGTGCAGGATACCGATCAAGCGGATATTCAGGCGCATATCACCGTGCAAGATATGACTGAACTCGTGGGCGATCACGCCCTGAAGTTCATCTCGGTTCATCAGGCTAATGCAACCCCGGGTAATGCCAATTACCGCGTCGGCAGGCTCGTATCCCGCGGCAAAGGCATTTATACCGGGTTCCTCGATCAGGTAGACAGCCGGCACAGGCAGGCCAGAGGCGATGGCCATTTCTTCAACGATATTCAGGACTTTTCGCTCATCCGCATCCAGATCACCGACATTGAGCAGCCTGCCAGCCATGGCTTCGGCCACTACCCGGCCGCCACCCGATAATTGCTTCAACTTGTACAGGCTGGCGAGGGTTACCACGCTGACTATTACCAGGGTAATGGCAACCAGCGTATCCAGTTCTAGGAAATTAATAATGGCATGGCCATTGTTTACATTGGCACCGCCCAGGTAGGCAATCACGCCAACAACCAGGAAATTGGTCAAACCAATCAGGCAAACAATGGCAAGAATAAAGAAAAAGACCAGGTGCCCCGTTTTTTTGCGCGCCTGGTCCTGGTGTTCGAAAAAATTCATGGTCGCTAAACAGCGAGAGCGGCCTAGAACTTGACCTGCGGCGCCGATTGAATCTGCACGCTGTCTTCAAACTCCAGCAGCGCGGCGTCCTGTCGATGACCAAAAGTCGGGGCAAAAAAATTGACCGGGAAACTTTGGCGATAAATATTGTACGCGGTCACTGCGTCGTTAAATGCCTGGCGGGAAAAGGAGACCTTGTTTTCTGTACTGGTAAGTTCTTCGGATACCTGCATCATATTCTCATTGGCTTTAAGTTCCGGGTAGGCTTCCATGACTACGTTCAATCTTCCCAATGCCCCGGTCAATGCCCCTTCAGCACCGGCGAGTTGACCCATGGCTGCCGCGTTTGAGGGATCTTCCGCAACTGCTTTCAAACCCGCCATTGCCTGGTTACGGGCAGAAATTACAGCCTCGAGGGTTTCCCGTTCGTGTTTGATATAGCCCTTTGCCGTTTCCACCAGGTTGGGAATCAGGTCGTAGCGACGTTTCAATTGCACTTCGATTTGCGCAAAGGCATTCTGGTACCGGTTTTTTAGCGAAACCAGCGTGTTAAATATGCCAATGACATAAAATACCAGGCCTGCCAGGACTACCAAAAAAACAATCGTGCCGATATCCATAGGATATTCCTTTCTATTTCAAAAAGTATGTCTTAATACAGTTTGGCTAAAAATGGCGAGTTTTCAAAAAATGTTTTGAATCCTTGTCGAACCCGGGAATTAACGCGCTAACAGGCCAGTATTTCAACCGGGGCTGAGCGAAGGTCATTGCCTGATGGCCGATTGTCTAACATGGCAATTAATGCTAGTTGAGTTCTTCAATATTGGTCTCGACCTTGAGCGCCGCGAGCGAGGCATTAACATCGAAAATGAAGATGATGAGCCCGACAACGAGGGTCGCCATGCAGGAGATAAATATGATAATGATCAGCCACGTGGCCCTTAGATCGAAGAGCGTGACAAAAAACAGGGCGATGATCAGGAATGGCGCCAACAATGTGCTGATCGAGGCAAAGGTAATAGCCGTGCGCAGCTGGCACGCACGGCGACCCAAAATCAGGAGTTGATCACAATAGCGTTTTTTTTCGTCTCCGGATGCATCCCGGATTGATTGAGCCAGGCTTCTGGTACGATCAATAACCCTGGCATAACGATTGGTCATTAACAGCAATACCAGGCCAGCACCCGAAATCACGATAACGGGACCAACCGAAAGTTGCAGCACGGGAATCATCTGGTTCAGGGTCATGTTTCTACTCTTCCTTATACGCTATATGAATTGTCAGGTTAACAGCCCGGTCAATCCGTTTATTGTTAACAGCTAGACACCAGTACTTTCCATTTCCTCTTCGCCTTTTGCATGCAATTGCGACACCGCATCAGTGGCAAGAATAATCCTCAAATCCCTTTCACTGGTCCGATAAATACTGGTTCTCGGACAATTCGGGAAATTACACCCCGAGAATATCAGGGTATCAATACCTTTTTCTATTAAAATACGATTCCAGCAATGCCTTGTAAAAGCACCCCATCTGGATTAATACATAACAAATTCATTTTTACCGATTTTCTGCAATTTTCCCGATAACAACCGCTCGAAATCAAACCAAACCGATTGATCTGGTTTTAGCACATCGACCAGCTCTGCACCTTTCCCACCCGATGCGACAATTTCATTACCTGTCTCGACCATTTTCCTGCGGCACAACCCGGCATTTAAGCCGTCATGCAGGTACAGGCGAATAACATCAATAACTGACAAGCCTTTGTTCCTAAATAAAGCCAATAAACGAACCATATCGGGGTGGACTTCCTGGGTACCGGTAATCATCGCAGGAGCATTGGCCAGGGTGAAATCGTTTTGTGTATCGATGGTAATCAGTACCGAACGATTAAAATTGTATTGAGTGTATTTGTCCAATCGCATAGATAACTCTGTAATAGCTGGCCCGTATCGGCCTTGTCTGGTATTGGCTCCAATGAACAAGGCAGGTTTTACCAGCCTTTAGATCAACTTCCCTATCTTGCTGGCTATGATGTACAAGCCTAACGCGAGCAGTGAAATAAAAAAAACTTTACGGAACCGTCGCTCGGGTAGTCGTTGACGAATTTTTTGTCCGAAAACCATTCCCGCCAGTGCAGGTAACACGGCAATAGCAGAAATAGCGCCAAGCTCGACGGTCAGAAAATTACTTCGCCCCAGTGCGACAGCCAAGGCTAAAATGGACAAGGCAAACAGCATGCCCATTGCCTGAATCAAAGCATCTCTAGACAGGTTTATGGCCTGCAGAAACATAACGCCCGGAACAACAGAGGACCCGGTCATTCCGGCAAAAATTCCGTTGATAGTTCCCATTAATGGGCCGACCCAGACTTCGTGATTCTTCTTTACGGTAAACGTGAGGCCGCAGAGGTTAACGATCGAATATATTATAAGCAATATGCCAAGCAGTATGGCGAGTAATGCCAGGTTTGATCGGGTTAATGCCAGCGCGCCAAACCAAACGGAAACCGTTGCCATTAGCAGGAAAGGCCAGATCCGTATAAATAGTTGTTTGGTGTTTTTACCGGCAAAAATTTGCCAGATATTGGTTACGAAGGATGGCACCAGGATCAAGGCCATGGCACTGGTTAGATCCAGCGCAAGCGTCAGCAGCGCAAGGCAGATAGAAGGCAAACCGAGACCAATGATGCCTTTGACGATGCCTCCGAGCATAAAAGTCGCGATAATGACAAGTATGGAAGCGGTATCAACCATTATGATTTCTTATCCGTCTCTGTAAGCGTTTTCCTGTCTTTACCACTAGCAGTTGTTGACGCTAGATCCCGGTGCTATCACTGCAACCAGGCGTTAAGCACCGAAAACATTAAAGCTTAGTACAAGGTAAACTATATAGCCCGCCAGCAGAACTCCCCCTTCCAGCCGACTTAAACGACTTCCCGTGTAGAGGAATATGATCAGCAGCAAGGATGTTCCCAGCATGACCCACTGGTCAAATTGTAAAATTCTTTGGTGAACCGGAAGTGGCTGTAACAACGCGGATACACCCAGGATACCCAGCAAATTAAAGATATTACTGCCGAGTACGTTACCAACGGCTACATCTGCGTGTCGGCGGATTGCAGCGATAAGGGAAATTGACAACTCTGGTAGCGATGTACCAACTGCTACCAATGTTAGGCCGATTACAGCCTCTGAGACTCCAAAGTATTCGGCAATGCTCACGGCTCCCAGTAAAAGCACCTGTGACCCACCGATTAACAACAGCAAGCCGGTAATCACCATGCTGGCTGTCCAGGCCACCGACCTTGGTTTCGTGTCGAACTCTTTCGCTTCTGCTTTGTGTAGTTCAGCCGAAGGCGCCGCGTGATAGCGTTCGCTCCAGTAAGCCCAAACAAGGAAAGCAACCAGAACCACCAACAAAATGACACCGTCTATGCGCCCAAGTGCACTACCACCAACCAGCAGTATAAACAAAATACTTGCCCCAACTCCGGTAGCAGCATCCCTGCGTAGTGCCATCGGCTTCACCGCCAGCGGGGTAATCAGGGCACACAGTCCCAGAATCAGGAGTATATTGCCAATATTGCTGCCAACGACGTTGCCAACGGCGATGTCGGGGCGTTCGCTCAGTGCCGCGTCTACTGAAACAACCAGCTCGGGAGCTGAAGTCCCGAAGCCAACGATAACCAGACCGCTTAACAATGGCGAGACGCCCAGTCGTCGGGCCGCGGCCAGAGAACCCCGAATCAAAGCTTCGCCACCAATAGTGAGTAAGGCCACACCCAGCGCTAGCAACAGAAAATCAATCACGACCTGCTATCTCAGTGCATTACAGAATTTGAAGGTACGCATTGCATGATTAAAAAACCTTTCTTTTGTGTATTGTTCACTCTTGCTTTTACACAGCCATTTAACAATTGACGCAACACTATTATAAAAACGAAAATTGATGCCTGATTTAGTTAAGCCTGCTCACCCGTTTGGTCATCTATTTGGACAGAACCATTTTGCTTGCTGTAATCCTGAATTATACAATTCCTGCCTTTTTGCTTGGCATGGTAAAGCAACTTGTCAGCCCGGTTGATGATGACATCGATGGAATCGTCTTTCTCGCGTGAAATGGTAGCCCCGATACTCACGGTAATTTTAACTTCCTGGTCGCCAATGTTTATTTCCAGGTCTTCGAATTGTTGACGGATCTTTTCGGCCAGTAGGGAGCAGGTTTCGTTATCAATACCGACCAGGAGAACGATAAACTCTTCCCCGCCCCAACGGGCAATGGTATCAGTTTTACGTATACTGTTTTTTATCTGATCCGAGAATTTTTGAAGCACAATATCCCCGCCGGAATGACCATACCGGTCATTAACGTCCTTGAAGTGATCAATATCAATCATGAGTATGGCGAAATGATTTTTTGTACGCTTGTACATGTTAAATTCATGGATTGCTTTTTCGTGGAAATACCTGCGGGTAAACAATTTTGTTAATTCATCGGTCGACGCCAGGTTAATCAGGGCTTCATTATGTTCGTTATTAAGCTTTATCCAGTTTCTTATACCCATCAGCAGGATAATGAACCCCAGTGTTTTGCAAAAGTCTTCAAATACTGTAGCCAGCCATTCCGGTTGGACAAATATCTCGTCCAGGGTGTCTGTCAGGAGGGAGATAAACAACAATGAAAAACCCAAAATCAAATATTGATATATACTTTTATTGCTGCGCAGGTTTTGCAGGTTGGCCATCAGGAATAATATGGCAGTCGTGATGATGGCTTCTGAAGTCAGGCTGAAATAGTTTATCGAGCTTAACCTTGCAAAATTAAGTGCTTGATAAACGATAAAGGCTATCGCAAAGAGGGTAATCAGGGAGAAAGGGCTTTTATTCATGTCAGCACTTAATGAAACCTAACATACAAATCTCTCTCATTCCCTTTTGGTCGATTTTGAACGAATGCGGATTATTTATAGCACAAAATTTCGCAAGCGTCCGACAGAGGTTAACACCATATAAAGCGACCCGACACAAACGCAACTGCATTCCTCACATTACAGCCGGGGTAACAGAGACCGGAAGTATTTTATTGTATTTAGTCCCTGAACTGAAAATGATTAAAAGCTGTATTTATATTATTGGCACAATGGCATTACATTTAACGGATTTCACCCACCCGAATCCTTTCTTTAGTACTTTTTTGCCGGTGATTGACGCATTTTTCCTGATATTCCTTATTTGGCAACTGATGTTTTTTGTTTCATTAAACAGTTTTTCAGATGGTCAGGAACATAACATGGCCGAATTGTTACTCACAATTTATGATTTAAACTATGACATACAGGAACAGGGGGTTGCCCCTGCCCTGTTAAATCTGGCTTTGAATATTTTCGATGCTATTTGCGTTTTTTTATCTCTCTATTATTTCCTGGTCATTATGATTGATTTGATCACCCGTTAACCATTGGTACGCTCGAATTCCCGCATGAAGTCGGCCAACGACCTGATACCTTCGATGGGCATGGCATTGTAGATTGACGCACGAATACCACCGACAGCGCGGTGGCCTTTAAGTGCATACAGGCCTTGCTCCAGCGCCTGTTCGAGGAATTTACCGAGCAACTCGTTATTGGCCAGGTTAAAGGTAACGTTCATTGTTGAACGGTGATCCGGATGCGCAACCCCCTTGTAAAAACCGGAGCTGTCCAGGACGTCGTACAAGATTTGTGACTTTTGATTATTTATTGCTTCCAGCGCAGCAACACCGCCCCTTTCTAATTTCCATTCCAGCATCAGTTTGAGCATGTAAATGGCAAAAGTGTTGGTGGTATTGGCCAGCGAATGATTATCGGCGTAAGTTTTATAATCCAGCATGATCGGTGTTTCGGGCATCGCATGACCGAGCAGGTCTTCGCGAATCAACACCAGCGCCATACCCGAAGGTCCCAGGTTTTTCTGGAAGCCGGCAAAGATCACTCCGAATTTGGAATAATCGATGACGCGCGAGAGTATTTCAGAGGTAGCATCGGCGACCAGCGGGACATCGCCTGTTTCCGGGAAGCTGTTCCAGCGCGTGCCATACAGGGTGTTATTACTGGTGATATGAGCGTAGGCAGCATCCTGCTCGACTACCGAGGGATCAAACTCGGGGATGCGATCAAATCCGGTATCGGCACTGCTGGCAACGATTTTGGCCTCACCGTAACGGGCCGCTTCCTTTTGTGCCATTTTGGCAAAATTGCCGGTTTCAAAATAGAGCGATTTTTTTACCGGCTTGCGGTTTAACAGGTTCATCGGAATGGCGGAAAATTGCATGCGTGCTCCACCATGCACGTAGAGTATTTTGTAATTATCCGGCAGGCTGGTCAGTTCGCGAATCAATTCATCGCAACGATCGATTATTGCTTCAAATTCCCTGGAACGGTGACTGATCTCGATAACAGACGCGCCCATGCCATTGTAATCCAGGAATTCAGCCTGGGCTTTTTCCATTACCTCTGTGGCCAGCATAGCGGGGCCAGCACCAAAATTATAAACGCGAGAACTCATGTATTTATTACCTTCGTTAGTGTTTTTTAATAAGCAGTTAGCCGGGATTAAAGGGCTCGGACGTTGATAACGCCTTCCAGTTGGCGCAGTTTTTCTATCAATTCGTCGCTCACTTCCGATTCAATATCGATCAGGTTGTAGGCGATATCGTCGCGGCTCTTGTTAAGCATATCGACGACATTGATATTCATATCGGCGAGTACCGACAGTACGCTGCCCAGTATCTTGGGAACATTCCTGTTCACCAGGGCGACACGGTAACCGGTTGACCGCTCAAGCGACAGTCCGGGAAAATTTACCGAGTTGACGATATTACCGTTTTCCAGGAAATCAATGAGCTGGTCGGCCACCATAACCGCGCAGTTGTCTTCGGCTTCCTGGGTGCTGGCACCGATATGCGGCATTAACAATGACTTTTTATTACCCAGCAATTCGGGGGCAGGGAAATCGGTAATATACAGGCGAAGACGATCATTATTCAGCGCTTCGTTAACGGCAACACTGTCGACGATCTGCTCACGCGCAAAGTTAAGCAGGCAAGCCGTCGGTTTCGCCAGCGAGAGCATATCCTGATTGACCAGGTTTATGGTTTCTTTCAATACTGGCAGGTGCAGGGTAATGAAATCCGACTTGGCAAACAAAGCCTGGATGTTTTCCATTTTCTTTACCCGGCTCGGTAAACGCCAGGCGGCATCAACCGACAAACAGGGGTCGTAACCCAGCACATCCATACCCAGCTCCAGGGCCATTTCGGCTACCAGCGAACCAATCGCCCCCAAACCGACGACACCCAGGGTTTTGCCCTTGATTTCTTCTCCACGAAAACGCTTTTTCTCCTGTTCCATGCACTTGTTGAGTTCATTCACTTCCATACCGGCAGGCAAATTATTAATGAATTCAACACCCTGCAAAATACCACGCGACCCCAGCAACAGGGCAGATAGTACCAATTCCTTGACCGCGTTTGCGTTGGCCCCCGGCGCGTTGAAAACGGGTATCCCGAGTTCGGTCATTTTAGCTACCTGAATATTGTTTACACCCGCACCCGCACGGCCAATCGCTTTCAAGGTAGGTGAAATATCTGCATCGGTCATTTTGTAACTACGCAACAGTATTGCGTCAGGATGACCAATTTCGCTCGCAAGTTCGTATTTATCCCGTGCGAAGCGTTCAAGGCCTTTAAGTGATATTTGATTCAGGGTTTTAATTTTGTACATTTAAAATCCATTCAAGGGTTATATGAAGCGGGAGATTTTACATGATGGATGCTTAAAGTTACAGTTACATTGCACGGCAGACGAATGCAAAATTGCACGTGGAATTTCGATCAATGTTTTCGTTTTTATCCGGATATCTCGCATCGATTGTTCATGTCTATAATAAACAGCCCTGATGGTATTATCGGGGCATCTTTTCATGGATCCGAACAGCATATTACCGCAGGCAGGCACAACGATTTTTTCGATCATGCCGCAAATAGTGACCGTCCAGCCCAATCATGAAGTCATACTGTTCGACCCCGTCTGCGACAGTTACGCGCCTGCGATCGAGTTAAATGACGGCATATGTGTACACACCCCCATCTGCCACCCGGTTTTGGTATCGATAGTGACCGGGTTAATGACACTATTAACCGGCGCACCCGATTATTATCAACTGCCCGTACAATCCGACCGGTTGAATTTTGCAGGATCCGGACATGCTGGCCCCGGCGAGTATTAATCGTGACACTTATATCGTTTTGCTTTCAGACGAAGACTGTGAACACCTGCTTTTCAATTGACAGAATATGGCAATATAAGGGATATAAATGGTAAAAGCTTTATCGGATTGCTGGTCACGAAAGCGGGCGTGGCAGCCATTCCAGTTCCAGACTGCTATAAAGAGATAATCAACACGCGACTGGTTCGCTTTGTTTTTGCAAGGAAAATTTAACACTTATTGAGGCGGCAAAACGGCTATGCAAGATTTAACTGTCACCATGATCCAGCAGCCACTTCACTGGCTCGACCCGGATGCCAACTGCGAGCAGTTCGGTCGGCTCATAAGCACGCTCAATGACACCGACCTGATTATTTTACCGGAAATGTTTAATACCGGTTTCACCATGCAACCCGACTCGGTAGCAGAATCCGGGGACGGTAAAACCCTCGAGTGGCTGTCACAAACATCGCAGCAGAAAAATAGTGCCATCGTGGCCAGCCTTCCTTACAGAAAAACCGGCAAACAGGGCATACACTATTATAATCGCCTGGTTTTTATGCACCCCGACGGCCAATTCCAGCATTACGACAAGCGACACCTGTTTCGGATGGCGCAAGAGCACAAGCATTATCAGGGCGGGAAGACCAGGCTGATAGTTAATTACAAGGGTTGGAGAATATGCCCGATGGTTTGTTATGACCTTCGATTCCCGGTCTGGAGTCGCAATAAAAATGATTATGATTTACTGGTCTATATCGCCAATTGGCCTGCTGCCCGCAGTGAACATTGGCGCACTCTGTTGAAAGCCCGCGCAATAGAAAATCTGTCCTATGTAGCAGGTGTCAATATTATCGGCACCGACGGCAATAATATTTCCTACCAGGGTGACTCTGTCGTGCACGGTGCTGCGGGTGAACAACTGCTGTTTGCAGGCGCAATGGGAGGATGTTTTACAACCCGGTTAAATTACGATGCGCTCATGGATTACCGAAAACGCTTCCCCGCCTATATGGATGCCGATCAGTTTATTATCAAATAAACCGGTCCAGTCCCTGCAGTTAAACGGGCTGCAGAAGGTAATGGCCAATATGGGTTATCGCACCAAACCTAGACGCGTTCGTCGATAATACGGCCCTTTTTTGAACCCGGACTCGTTGACTGCTTTTTAACGGATGTTTGAACACTGGTATTAACTGCCAGCCGGGATCTTCGATCGGGTATTCGGCGGCGGTCGGTGCTTAACCGGGTCGCCGAGTTATTCAATAGTCGCCGTTCGGGGGGATTATGGCGGCGATTACCCTTGCGCCGTCGCTCAACCCTCTGGTGCTGGTCACCATCGGCAAGGTTTTTGGAACGAGCGGTTTTCTCTACACCTGCCTGTGTAGTCTTTTGCCGGTTATTTTCTGTCGGCAACCTGTTTACCGTCCCTGTTGGAATAAGCTCTGACATCCTTATCCTCCTTTTTCAAATCAAACTTTGAAGGTTGGTAAACGCAGGATAAACAGCATGCGCCCTAGCCCTGCATGAGCGACTAATATTGCTCCAACACCAAATATCCATGGTATTGTTATTACTACTTATAGAAAATAATCAACGGGATATCAACATTATAACCCGGCTAAACCCGTGTCTGTTCAGTATATCGGCAACACTTGACCGGGATTTACCTGGAGGCCTATGCAGCTGAAAAGTTTTACAACGAATTGCCCTTACTGCGGGGAAGCTGTTGAAATCAGCCTTGATTACTCGGCTGGTGATCAGGATTATTATGAAGTTTGCCAGGTATGCTGCCGGCCGATGCGTATAGAACTTGTCGTTGGCATGACCGATGAAGACATTCATTGCACGATCAGGCGTGACGATGAGTAAACCGGGCAGGACCTGCTCTTATAAGCGATGGCTTCCCGGCGTTGTGATTTTATTTCCCCTAAGATACAGCCAGGATACAGTTAAACCGGCAAAAAAAATAAACGGTGAAACACTATCAATTCGGGGCCATTATGGATAACAGGTTATTATTGATTATTCGTTCTCTGTTTCTACCGCCAATCGCGATTTCTGAATGCAGGGGCAGGCAAGCACCTGGTTATTAACATTATTTTAACGATTCCTGGTATTTTGCCGGGGGACATTCATGCACTCTGGATTAGCACGCGCTAGCAGCCAGATCCTGCTTCAACTAAAAAAGGGAGGCTTGCGCCCCCCTTTTTCATTCACCCTTGATTACCTGATCAGGCAACTTTGGACTCGTCGGCTTTCCTGGTATCTGCCTTGGAGGCTTTACCTTCGATAACCTTTTCGCCAGTTGTACCAATCTCAATTTTACGCGGTTTCAAGGTTTCCGGGATTTCCCTTACCAGGTCAATATTCAACAAACCGTTTTCCAATTTGGCGCCAACGACCTTTACGTGTTCTGCCAGTTGGAACTTGCGTTCGAAATTACGGGCTGCGATACCCTGGTAGAGGTATTCGCGGTCTTCATTGCCTTTATCAATGGTACCGGTTACGGTCAGGGCATTACCTTCTGACTCTATTGACAGGTCACTGTCTTTAAAGCCGGCAATTGCCATGGCAATACGGTACTTGTCCTCACCCACGCGCTCAATGTTGTAGGGCGGGTAAGCGGGCTGATCCAGGCGCGTTGCGCTTTCAAGCAAAGACGCGAGATGGTCGAAACCAACAGATGAACGAAATAGTGGTGATAGGTCTAGTCTGGTCATTTTCATATCCTCTCAATTAAGCAATATGTTTTCCCGATCTGTTCGGGGTTAAAGGGTTATTTTCGGAAACTGGTTTTCCTGACAACCCTCGTACGGGTCTCATCGAGCACCCGTAATAAATATATAATGACCAAACTTTAATTTTTCAAGATATGGAAATGTTATTTTTCCAGCCCGCGATTACGCCAGCGACGGTGCGACCAGAGCCAGCTTTCCGGGTATTCCCGGATGTGCTTTTCCAGCATCTGCACGTAGCGCTCAGTAACCGGGTACTGGTCTTTTTCGCTTTCATAGGGTGGTTGCGCAAGCACCTCGAACGTGACCCTGTAATAACCCCGTTCAATACGATGCATATGTACATAGATGATCGGTATCTTGACGAATTCGGCGATCGTTTCCGGCCCCACAAAGAACCTTGTCGGCTGGTTGAGAAACCTGGTTTCAAAGGCTTTGGCCTTACTGCCAGGACGCTGGTCGCCAAGAATGCAATAAGCCCTCTGCGTGCCTTTGCGCCTGATCACTTCCTTGGCGAAATTTTTCATATCGATTGGGTCGACGCCAAATCGTGAGCGGGTAACGAACATGTCCTTATCGGCGTCTTCATCGTGCAGCGGCTTGTAAACCACATCCATTGGTACCGGAAGCTTGACGCTGGTCGATAGCAGCAGCCACTCCCAATTACAGCTGTGCGCCGAGAGCAGGATCATTGATTGCCCCGCATCGATAATGGGTTGCAATACTTCTGTATTAGCATGCTCAACGCGCTGTAATAATTCCTGCTCACTCATATTGGCCGCCTTGATGACTTCAAAAGTCGTATCGGCCAGATTCCGGTAGAAGGCTTTTTCTATGCGTTTTCTTTCTTCGGGATTGCGTTCAGGGAATGCATTGGCCAGGTTTTCCGCGACTACCCTGCGTCGATAACGAACCAGGTAATAAATGACCAGGTAGGCAATATTCGAAAATCTGTAAAGGACGTCAAGCGGTAGTTTTGCCACATACTTTAACAACTCGAAATCTCCCATTGGCTAAAGCAACGCATATTAACGGATTGCGGGTATCAGGTCATCAGTTCGCCGGGCGAAGCCGATATTTAATTTTGACCTGCAGGCGCCATTACCAGAGTTTTAATACGCTGTCGGTATATCCGGGTTATAATGCAGCCTGATGCGCAAGCAACACAAGGCCAGGAACAAATTGAATTGAACAATGAGGAATCCGCCAACTGGCCAGCCTTTTATTTTATTATCAATCATCCGTGGCCGGCCAACCAATGACGAGTGAACCGGCCCGAAAATCTGTAGTCTCACTAGGGCAATACCATGGTTTGGTTCCGGGTTCATGCGATTTTCCGGGTATCCAGTGTGTAATGATTTTTTAAACAGGGGAAAAAGGTGCCTGACAATAAATTGACCTTCCTAATCAAAGTCTTCCTCTACCTGTTGGTATTCAGCCTTGCCGGCTGCGTCTCGACAAAAGACACCGCTTTTGTCGAATCCGGGTTCCCGGTAAAAAGCCCCAACGATCAACGAACTTATCAGCACTTTAGCTTGCCAAACAGGCTTCGAGCGCTGGTCATTTCCGACCCGGATGCAGATAAGGCGGCGGCCTCCCTCGATATTAAAGTGGGTAGCGGCAGTGATCCTGATCACCGCTACGGAATGGCCCATTTCCTTGAACACATGCTGTTTTTGGGTACGGAAAAATACAATGAACCCGGTGAATTCAGGCGCTTTATCAGTTCCCATGGTGGCTCCAACAATGCCTACACCGCACTTGAGCATACCAATTACTTTTTTGATGTCCATCATCAGTACCTGGCGCCATCGCTGGACCGGTTTGCCCAGTTCTTCATTTCACCCCTGTTTAACGAGGAGTTTGTTGATCGCGAGAAACATGCCGTTCACGCCGAATATCAGTCGGGACTGAAAAGTGATTACAGACGCCAGCAGGACATATTAAAAACCCTTGCCAATCCGGCGCACCCGTTCAGCAAGTTCAACGTCGGCAACCTGGAAACCCTGGCGGGTAATAACCCTGCATCGATACACCAGGATCTTATTGATTTTTACCAGCAGTATTATTCGGCCGATGCGATGACCCTGGTAGTGGTCGGCAAGGAACCGGTTAGCCAGTTACGAAAACTTGTCGAAGAAAAGTTCAGCGCCATACCTGACCGGGGTAGCCCGAAAAAGAATAATAAATCACAAGGCCCGGCCCAAAGTGAAAGCCAACCACTCTACCCTGACGAGCTGCTGCCTGTGCGATTGAATATGATCCCGATCAATGAACGCCGCAGCCTGCGCATGCAGTTTCCTGTTACCAACCCAAAATCTTTTTATCGACAAAAACCTGTTCAATATATAGCCAATCTGATTGGCCACGAAGGTCCTGGAAGCCTGCTTTCCTATTTAAAAACACAGGGATGGGCAGAAGGATTGTCTGCCAGCCAGGGTTTATCCGGTGACGGTTTTGCCACATTTGAAATTAATATCGGACTGACCCGATCCGGGCTGGACCACATTGATCAGATTACACGCGCCGTTTTCGAGGAAATTGACCTGATCCGGCAGCAGGGTATCGAGGAGTGGCGCTACCAGGAGCAATCCAGGCTCCATCATATTGCCTTTGTCTACGAGGAAAACAGAGCAAATATTGACCTGGCTTCGTCCCTGTCCAGGCGGATGCACGATTACCCGATCAAAGACATTCTGTTAGCACCCTATGTGATGAGCCATTTTGACCCGCAACTGATACGTACCTATTTAAACAAGTTGACTCCCGATAACCTGTTGATGATGGTAGTGGCGAAGGAATTAAAAACGGATAAAAAAACAAGATGGTACGAAACGCCTTATGCCGTGCTCGATATCAACTCTGCAGATCAACAAGGGTGGCTGAACCCGGTTAGCAATGGCATGCTGCGATTACCCCCGGCAAACCCTTTTATTCCGGATGACCTGGCCTTGCTTCCACCACCCGAGCAGGATCATAAAATTCCTGTACAAATATTAAACCAAACCGGGTTATCGCTCTGGTACAAGTTTGACAACAGTTTTGGTACGCCCCGTGCCAATTTCTATTTCAGCATTCGCTCGCCCGAGGCTAACCGGACACCGCGTCAGGCTGTGTTGACAAAGTTGTACGTCAGTATGGTCAACGAGGAGCTGAATGAATTTGCTTACCCGGCGTATCTGGCCAATCTCAATTACCAACTCTATAAGCATATGCGGGGAATCAGCATTCGGGTGTCAGGCTACCAGCAGAAACAATCGGTCCTGTTATCCCAAATCCTGCGCACAATAAAGAATCCGCAATTAAACGCCGCACGCTTTGAGCAGGTAAAACAACGACTGCAACGGCAACTGGCCAATACACGCAAGTCGCCTCCGTCCAGGCAGGCCTCGAGCAAGATTTCCGAGCTACTGATGACACCCAGCTGGTCTGTTCCTGAAATGGAGACTGCCTTGTCAGACCTGACCCGGGATCACCTGGTAGCATTTGTTCCCGAATTGTTTGCTGACGTCGAGATAGTTTCGCTGGCCAATGGCAATATTTCACAACAAAGTGCACGCAGCATGGCAGATTTAATTAACCAGACCTTTAAAGACGCCTTTTTGGCAGAGTCTGTACCCCGAAGTAAAGTGGCAAAAGTTACCTTGCCCATGCAATGTTTTAGCTTTGATGTGCCCCACCCCGATTCGGCCGTGGCAGTCTATTTCCAGGGTGCTGACAAAAGCACCACTTCGCGCGCAACCTTTGCCCTGTTGTCCGAAATCGTCTCGGTGCCCTTCTTTCATGAACTCAGGACCGAAAAGCAGCTGGGTTATATTGTTTACGCGTCGCAATTGAATTTTCTTGACGTGCCCGGACTTGTGTTTATCGTGCAATCACCCAGCCACTCAAGTGGAAATCTCGTCGAATATACCGGGCAATTTATCAATCGCTTCAAGACAAAACTGGACGCAATGGACGAGACCGGTTTCGAACAGCACAAACAGGCCCTGATCACGCACCTGCTGGCCAAGGATACGCGCCTGGTTAAAACTACC
>CAMYIF010000001.1:59516-64087 GCA_947258415.1 uncultured Pseudomonadales bacterium | reverse complement strand
TGCCAGGGATTATCCGTATCCAGGCTTATACTCCCGGACGGTGAAACATATAAAAACCTGGCCACGGTTAACCTGGTATTCGATAAGCTGTTGAAAGAAAAGCACAATCGTTCTACTACGCTCATAGCCCTGGGTGGTGGAGTTATCGGTGATATAACCGGCTTTGCGGCGGCCTGCTACCAGCGTGGAGTCAAATTTATCCAGATACCGACAACCTTGCTTTCTCAGGTTGATTCTTCCGTTGGTGGTAAAACGGGTGTCAATCACCCGATGGGCAAAAACATGATCGGCGCGTTTTATCAGCCACAGTGTGTGATTGCCGATACTTCTGTTTTAAATACATTGCCGAAACGTCAGCTGCGTGCCGGCTTTGCCGAGGTCATCAAGTACGGATTGATCTGTGACAAACCGTTCTTCGAGTGGCTGGAAAATCATTTCCAGGCTGCGCTTAACCTGGATGCCGACAAGCTGGAATATATAATTTCCAGGTCCTGTCAAAACAAGGCGGACGTAGTAACGCAGGATGAAAAGGAATCCGGTATCAGGGCAATCCTGAATCTGGGCCATACATTTGGCCATGCGATAGAAACATTTCAACAATATAAGGACTGGCTGCATGGTGAGGCCATCGCTGCTGGTATGGTGATGGCTGCAGATTTGTCCGTCCGGCTTGGGTGGCTACCCATCGCTGATGCACAAAGAATCAGCAACCTGATCAAGGCTTCGGGTCTGCCTGTTTATCCGCCTGCCGATATCAACCCGGATCAATTTATCGAACTTATGCTGGTTGATAAAAAAGTTATAAATGGTAATTTAAGGCTGGTGTTATTAAAGACACTGGGGGAAGCGGTCATCACCAACGAATTTGATCTGCAAATACTTTCACAGACCTTAATGGCGGGCGAAAAACTCTGCAGCCGGGATTCAAGTGTACAGGGTTAAGAGGTTAAATTTTTTGTAATTCTAAATGTAGTTATTGAACTGATAAACGGTTGATTCTATGCCAAATAATACTCAAGAAACGAATTTCGAATTTCCACCTGAACCCAATTTCATTAATTATTATGGCCTAAATGCGAACCCCCTGAAATCTGAAGTCACCTCGCCGGATAACACTCAAGAATCGAATTACGAGTTTCCCCCTGAACCCAATTTCATTAATTATTATGGTTTAAATGCAAATCCTCTGGAATCTGAAGTTTCCTTTTATTTCCTGACTCCGCTTTTAAAAAAATCCCTGCAACTGTTTAACTACCTTACCTCCTACAGCCATAAAATTATTGTAACAACAGCTCCCCGGGGTTCGGGTAAGACAGCCTTCCTGGAACAGTTTGTAAAGAATCAGTCAGATGAAAAAATAGTCTGTAAAATCAAGGCGATAAATTTCGAAACGCCTCTCCGGCTATTACATGAAGTGGCGGAACAGCTTGATCTCAAGGTAAAAGATGACATCGGCCCCAGTAATTTGATTTCAGCCATCCAGGCATTCGCAGCGAAGGTAAGCGACGAAGAGCGGACAGTAATAATCATCATTGATGAAGCACAGGTTCTGAGCGATTCGGTACTCGAAGCTGTTTACCGACTGGTTCAGCATGAACCTGTTTCAAAACGAACCATTAAGTTAATTTTATCGGGTGAAGAGCTTCCAGGGGGAAAAAACCTTGTTGATACCATGAAGCGTATCTCTGCTGAGAACAAGGGGGAAGACGATCTGTTTTTTCATATCTTGCCTGCTTTTTCCCTGGACGAGTGCAAGCAGTATTTGCAGGCTTGTTTTGACCTGCAGGGAGACCTGGACAAGATACCTTTTAGCGAAGAAGACTATACCCGGGTACATCGTGCTTCCCGGGGATTACCCCAAAAAATCAGGGAACAGGCCATCGAGGTAATGCAGGAAGGCGTCAATCGCCTGATGGATGAAAAGGAAGGGCCGCGCTGGTTGCTGGCTTCTGCTGTTGCCATCAGCCTGGTTGCCGGGGTCGTGATTACCGCTTATTTATGGGACGACAGGCTGTCAGCCAATGTAGCGCAAGTCGAACCCACCAATAAAGATACCCAGTCAAGCGCCTTTTCAGGAACCATTAATCGTGACTCTGCCACTGACGAAGCAGTTTATAAGCCGGAAAACCATCAGGCGATCATGCAACCGACATCACCGGTCCCGGTAGCAGAGGAAAATATATCTCGGCCAATGCCTTCTGATCGACAGGCAAAACCTGCCCCGACAGTAATTGAACCGGAACCGCCCAGTGAAATGGGACCTATAACTGGTGCTGAAAATGCGCCCATCGAGGTATCAACCGGGGTGGCGGGACCTTCCCCGGCCTCCAGCTTGGCTGAAACAGACATTCAGGCAGCAGTTGCCGAAAAAAAGGAAACCAGTGTTCATGAGCAGGCCGAAAATGCCAGGGCTCAGGTAGTTGCAAAAGTGTTCGATCAACCGGCACCCGCAGAAAAAAAACCTGAAGGGCAGGTCAAAAATAATCAGGTGCCGCCCGTATATACCCATCATGAACAGGTCATACTGGATTCAAAACCCTCGAATTACACCATGCAGATGCTGGGATCCAATGAACAGGCAAGAATTTTACGATTCATCAAGTCGTTTCCTGATCAATCTCAATTCCGGCACTTCGAGACGATTAACAATGACCAGCCCTGGTATGTCCTTGTCTACGGTCAGTATCCAACCTATGACCAGGCCGTGGCTGCTGTTGACAACTTGCCAAAGGAATTAAAAAACCAGAAACCCTGGGTAAGGCGTATCTCCGGAATTCAGGAAGCCATCAAGTTGCGATCGGGCAATCAATGAACTTTACTCCCGAACTCTGCCGGATTCAGGCTCGGGTAATATTAGTGAAGCTTAAACGCGCTTATACTGCATATCTTTTAAATTATATGGAAGTCGGGTTAATTTGATTTTGAAACCAGCACAAAAACACAAGTCTTTATTAAAAAACGATCGATTTTTACGTGCATTGCTTCGTCAACCGGTCGAGTCAACACCTGTATGGATGATGCGCCAGGCGGGACGTTATTTACCCGAGTATCGCGCTTCTCGTGAGCATGCCGGCAGTTTCATGGATTTGTGCCGCAATGCAGACTTTGCCTGCGAAGTAACGCTGCAGCCTTTGCGACGATTTGACCTGGACGCGGCTATTCTGTTTTCTGATATTTTGACTATTCCCGATGCGATGGGGCAGGGCCTTTACTTCGAAACCGGGGAAGGCCCGAAATTCAGGAAAACAGTGCGCACCGAAAAAGATGTGAATGCATTACCGGTGGTTCAGGGCGAAACAGATCTTGATTATGTCATGAATGCAGTGACCACTATTCGTCGTGCACTGAACGGGAGTGTTCCACTGATCGGTTTTTCCGGGAGCCCGTGGACGCTGGCAACCTATATGGTCGAAGGCGGCTCCAGCAAGGATTTCAGGCAGGTTAAAACCTTTATGCTAAAGCAGCCGGAGGCAATGCACCGTTTATTGGATAAACTGGCGCAATCGGTAATTTCGTATTTGAACGCGCAGATTAAGGCAGGCGCCCAGGCCGTGCAGATTTTTGATACCTGGGGCGGCGTATTAAATGAACCCTGCTACCAGGAGTTCTCGCTCGGCTATATGCGGCAAATCACCACGGGCCTGATCCGGGAACACGAGGGCCGACCGGTACCGGTTATCATGTTCACCAAGGGTGGTGGCCAGTGGCTGGAATCAATGGCTGATACCGGTGCTGATTGCCTGGGCCTTGACTGGACAACCGACATCGGGCTTGCCCGAAAACGGGTAGGTGACAGGGTTGCCCTGCAAGGAAATATGGATCCGAACATGCTGTTTGCCCCGGCCCGGAAAATTCGTGAAGAAGTCGGCCGCATCCTGCGCAGCTTCGGGCCAGGTTCCGGCCATATTTTCAATCTGGGACACGGTATTTCCCAATTTGCAGATCCCGAGCATGCCAAAGTGTTTGTCGATGCCGTGCACGAATTGAGTCCTTCTTTTCATGGCTAAAACAAAGACAAAAACCGCCTTTGTATGCACCGATTGCGGTTCGGAGTATTCCAAGTGGCAGGGACAATGCGCAGACTGTCGTGCCTGGAATACCATCTCTGAATTCAGGGTTCCGGCAGTTTCAGCCGTGAGCTCTGCTGGCTATACAGGCACAGCGCCGGAACTGAAAAAGCTGGATGAAATCGACCTGGATAGCGTGCCCAGGTTCAGTTCGGGTATGGCCGAGTTTGATCGCGTCCTCGGTGGCGGCCTGGTACCCGGCTCGGTGATTTTGATTGGCGGGCACCCGGGTGCCGGAAAGAGCACCCTGCTGTTGCAAACCCTTTGCTACCTTGCGCAATCGATCGAAGCGCTGTATATCACCGGGGAAGAATCCCTGCAGCAGGTCGCGTTGCGCGCCAGCCGATTACAGTTACCCAAAGACAAGTTGCATATGCTTTCAGAAACCAGCGTCGAAGCCATTTGCGCGACGGCAAAAAAGCACAGGCCGCAGGTGCTGGTTATCGACAGTATCCAGGTAATGAACCTGGCCGATATTAGCTCTGCGCCTGGAAGTGTCTCCCA
>CAMYIF010000001.1:0-59483 GCA_947258415.1 uncultured Pseudomonadales bacterium | reverse complement strand
TACGGTCGTTTTTCTGGTCGGGCACGTGACCAAGGACGGCAGCCTGGCCGGACCCAAGGTCCTTGAGCAAATGATCGATTGTTAGATAATGTTAGAATCGACGGGCGACAGCCGTTTCAGGACCTTGCGCGGGATAAAAAACAGGTTTGGTGCCGTCAACGAACTGGGTGTCTTTGCGATGATGGAAACCGGGCTGAAAGAAGTCAAGAATCCCAGCGCTATCTTTTTGTCGCGTGGCAAGGAATTGGCTGCGGGCAGCCTGGTGATGGTGGTCTGGGAAGGCACAAGACCGCTGCTGGTAGAAATCCAGGCGCTGGTGGATGAAAGCCAGCTCGGGCATCCACGCCGGGTTACCGTCGGACTCGACCAGAACCGATTGGCCATGCTACTGGCAGTGTTGCACCGGCACGGGGGGCTGCACTGCGGTGACCAGGATGTGTTTGTCAACGTGGTGGGTGGCGTGAAAGTCCTGGAAACCAGTGCCGACCTGGCGCTGTTGCTGTCGGTGGTATCCAGTTTCCGTGATCGGCCATTGCCCCGCGATTTGATAGCCTTCGGCGAAGTGGGGCTTTCCGGCGAGATCAGGCCGGTCCCTAACGGCCAGGAGCGACTCCAGGAGGCGGCCAAGCACGGTTTCAAGCGTGCCATTGTACCGAAGGCCAATGTGCCCAAGGGTGGAATCCAGGGTATGGTAATTGTCGGCATCGACAAGTTATCCGAGGCGCTGGCGACAATATAGTTTTTCCCGGCTCAGAGCCAGATCAATTCAGGCCAGGCGCTTGTATTTCATCCGCGTTGGTTGCTCGCTGGTACCGGTACGTTTCTTGTGATCGACCTCGTATTCGCTGTAGTTTCCCTCGAAGAAAACCGCTTCGCTGTTGCCTTCAAACGCCAGGATATGGGTCGAAATACGGTCGAGGAACCAGCGGTCGTGCGAAATAACGATGACGCAACCCGGAAAAGCCAGCAGGGCTTCCTCGAGTGCGCGCAGGGTTTCGACATCCAGGTCGTTGGTTGGCTCATCCAGCAACAATACATTGGCACCCTGTTTCAACAGTTTGGCCAAATGCAAGCGGTTGCGCTCGCCACCGGACAGATTCTTGACGAACTTTTGCTGGTCACCGCCCTTAAAGTTAAAACGCCCCACGTACGCGCGTGACGGTATCTGGTAGTTGCCGATTTGCAGGATATCCTGGCCATCGGATATTTCTTCCCATACGGTTTTATCGCCTTCGAGCGTGCGCATCTGGTCTACGTAGGCAAGGTTAACCGTTTCGCCGATACGAATGGAACCCGAATCGGGAGTCTCTGTTCCGGCGAGCATTTTAAACAGGGTCGATTTACCGGCCCCGTTGCCACCAATAACACCGACGATACTGCCGGGCGGAACATTGAAACTCAGGTTATCAATCAGCAGTTTATCGCCAAAGCCCTTGCTGATGTTTTTAACCTCGATGACCTGGTCGCCAAGGCGAGGGCCGGGCGGGATATAAATTTCCTGAGTTTCACTGCGGCGCTGAAAATCCTGTGAATTCAGTTCATCGAATCGGGCCAGCCGGGCCTTGCTTTTGGCCTGCCTTCCCTTGGCATTGGAGCGAACCCACTCGAGTTCTGCCGAGATTGTTTTTTCGTGAGCGGCTTCCTGTTTTTCCTCGGTTTCCAGTCGCTGTTCCTTCTGTTCCAGCCAGTTGGTGTAATTGCCCTCGTAGGGTATCCCGCGGCCACGATCGAGTTCCAGGATCCAGCCGGCAGCATTATCGAGGAAATAGCGATCATGGGTAATGGCGACGACTGTACCGGGGAATTCGTGCAGGAAACGTTCAAGCCAGGCCACGCTTTCGGCGTCCAGGTGGTTGGTGGGTTCGTCGAGTAACAGCATATCCGGGTTGGATAAGAGTAAACGACACAGGGCAACCCGACGACGCTCCCCACCCGATAGTTTGCTGACGTCGGCATTCCAGGGTGGCAGGCGCAGGGAATCGGCTGCTATTTCCAGCTTGTGTTCGATATTGTGCGCATCGTGTACCTGAATAATATCCTCGAGCCTGGCCTGCTCCTTGGCCAATTGGTCAAAGTCGGCATCGGGTTCGGCGTAAGCGGCATAAACCTTGTCCAGTTCTGCCAGGGCGTCGAGGGCCGGCTTTATGGCTTCCTCTATGTTTCCGCGCACGTCTTTATTTTCATCGAGCTGCGGTTCCTGCGGCAGGTAGCCAACGGTCAGTTCCGAGGAGGGCCGTGCTTCCCCGTCAAACTCCTTGTCGACCCCTGCCATAATGCGTAACAGGCTGGATTTTCCCGAACCATTCAGTCCCAGGACGCCGATTTTTGCGCCAGGGAAAAAAGAAAGGGATATGTTTTTAAGAATTTCGCGTTTGGGTGGAACAATTTTGGACAAACGATTTAGTGTATATGCGTACTGCGCCATGCAATCAATACCCGGGATAAAAACCATTGGAAAATTAGCCGCCTAGGGTAATGTAAAAATTTGGTGAAAACAATGCGCATCACAGGTTATAGCAGACCAGTAAGACTTTATTCCCGTGCCGGATTCGGGCGATAATTGAAAAATGCCTGAGCCTGTATATTTTTGTCGAAAATGGCCGGGCTGCGCTACAATTATAATTTTGCTACCAGGCGATATTCATATGCATTGCCCATTTTGCCGAGCTGAAGATACCAAGGTCATCGATTCACGTCTGGTTGCCGAGGGCGAGCAAGTCAGGCGGCGTCGCGAGTGTGTTACCTGTGGCGAACGTTACACTACCTTTGAAACGGCAGAACTCTGGTTGCCCCGCCTGGTTAAACGAGATGGCAGTCGCGTTCCTTTTGACGAGGAAAAGATGCGCAATGGCATGTTACGCGCTCTGGAAAAACGCCCGGTAAGCATTGAGCAGATCGAGACCGCGGTCAGCCAGATCAAGCACGCCCTGCGCTCGCTGGGTGAGCGAGAGATCAAGTCGCTGCTGGTGGGTGAAATGGTCATGGAGGCACTTAAAGAGCTGGACGAAGTGGCCTATATTCGTTATGCCTCCGTGTACAGGCATTTTCAGGATATTGATCAATTTCGTGAAGAGATCGATCGGTTATCCGGTAAAAGCAAATGAAAAAGAAAGTGAAGGCCCGTTATTAAAATGGCGGCGCCAGCCACGCACGAATATTTTATGGCCAGGGCAATACAGCTGGCTGAAAGGGGAATATACAGCACCCATCCTAATCCTCGTGTTGGCTGTGTGTTGGTAAAAAAAGACCGGATTATCGCTCAGGGCTGGCACAAAAAGGCGGGTGCGGCCCATGCAGAAATCGATGCGTTGAATGCCTTGGCTACCGGTGACGGGGCCAGGGGTGCGACGGCCTATATCACACTGGAACCCTGTAACCATTTCGGGCAAACGCCGCCTTGCTGCGAGCAGTTGATTGCAGCGGGTGTAACCCGTGTAGTGGCGGCGATGAAGGATCCCAACCCGCTGGTATCGGGTACCGGTTTTAAACGCCTCGCCGATGCCGGTGTCGAGGTAGTCAGTGGCGTCCTTGAACAAGAGGCGCGGACGCTGAACCCCGGTTTTATCAAGCGCATGGAGTCGGGCTTGCCCTATGTTCGTAGCAAGCTGGCAATGAGTGTCGATGGTCGAACGGCCATGGCATCCGGTGAAAGCCAATGGATAACCGGGCCGGCGGCCAGGAAAGACGTGCAGCGCTATCGGGCGCGCAGCTCGGCCATCATTACCGGGAGTGGCACGGTGTTGCACGATAACCCGTCGCTGAATGTAAGGGATGAATCACTGGTTGCGGATTCCCCGATTGGTGCCCCCCCGGCGCCTGTTTTGCGTGTTATATTGGCCTCGAAATTTGACATTGACCCGCAATCCAGGATGTTTTCCCTGCCGGGAGACATTATTATCGCCGGTACCAGGGATAATGAAAACCGGCGACGGCTGGATGCGGCAGGTGCCAGCACGCTGATAGCAGGCCAACCGGGACAAGCGGTCGATCTGCTGGCATTACTTAAACGGCTTGCAGACCGGGGTTGTAACGAGGTCCTGGTTGAAGCCGGGGCAACCCTTTCCGGGGCATTTTTGCAGGCGGGCCTGGTTGATGAACTGGTCATCTACATGGCGCCAAAATTACTGGGTCATACGGCCAGGCCTTTATTCAAGCTGCCGGGTATTGAAAAGATGGCGGACCGGGTTAATTTATCGATTACAGGTACGCGTGTTGTTGGCGAGGATTTGCGTATTAATGCTATAGTCTGTTCCCCGTAGCCCAGGGAGAGTCCGGAGTTAAAAACCGGTTTTTTTGACTAAACCAGGGTTGGTAATCAACACAGACGAATCATGTTTTTGGAGTAAGCCATGTTTACAGGCATTATCGAAGCTGTAGGCGAAATCAGCGTGATAGAACCCCGGGGTGGGGACGCACGCGTTCATGTTAAAACCGGCAAACTCGATCTCGTTGACGTGAAACCGGGCGACAGTATCGCGGTAAACGGCGTCTGTTTGACCGCTATAAAATTGTCTGGTGAAGGCTTTTGGGCGGATGTTTCCTGCGAAACAATCAGCCATACCTGTTTCCAGTCTGTTTCGGTCGGTACCAGGGTTAACCTGGAGAAAGCATTGACCCCGACGACGCGACTGGGAGGGCATCTGGTCAGTGGTCACGTCGATGCAATTGGCAAGGTGCTCAAGCGTCACGACGAGGCGCGGTCAACCCGCTATATCATCGAGGCGCCGGGATCGCTGGCCAGGTATATTGCCAAAAAAGGATCGATCTGCGTCGATGGCACCAGCCTCACGGTCAATGAAGTCAATGCAGCGGTTTTTGATATTAATGTCGTTCCGCACACTGTCAAGGAAACTATAGTCGGTGGTTACCGGCCGGGTACCCTGGTCAACCTGGAAGTCGACCTTATTGCCCGCTACCTGGAACGATTATTACTGGGTGAAAAAGCGGCAGATTCGAAAGACACATCTAGTGTTAGTCTGTCAATGTTACGAGAAAATGGTTTTGCCTGATAGCCGCTGGCTGACCTGGGCAAAAACAATCATACCAACCGGGATCGAATGAAATGATAAAAACAATAGAAGGCGATTTTTCCGCAAACACCGCGCGCTTCGCACTGGTTGTCGGCCGTTTCAACAGTTTTGTTGTAGACAGCCTGGTGCAGGGCGCGGTTGATGCGCTTAAACGCCACGGGGTATCAGAGAATAACCTGACCATAATTCGTGTGCCGGGCGCTTTCGAAATACCTTTGGCTGTTCAAAAAGCAGCCGGTTCGAATGAGTATGATGCGGTCATAGCCCTGGGTGCGGTAATTCGGGGCGGTACACCCCACTTCGAATATGTCGCCGGAGAATGCACCAAGGGCCTGGGGCAGGTCGCCCTGAGCGCTGGCATCCCGGTTGCCTTCGGTGTGCTTACGGTCGACAGCATCGAACAGGCCATCGAGCGTTCGGGTACGAAAGCAGGTAACAAGGGAGTCGAAGCAGCATTGTCGGCGCTGGAAATGGTCAGCCTGCTGCGCAATCTGGATACCTGATTCCCATGGCGTCAACTCGTGGTACCAAAAAAATGAGTCCTTCGGCGCGCCGCCGCGCCCGCAAACTGGCTGTTCAGGCGCTTTACCAATGGCAACTGGCAGGCGCCTCAATAAATGATATAGAAAAACAGTTTCGTGAAGATAACGATATGAAATCCGTGGATGTCGATTATTTTTGTGAATTACTGCACCAGGTGCCCGGTCAAGTCAGCCGCCTGGATGAAGCCATTTCTCCCTTGCTCGATCGGCCACTCGATGAATTATCGAGGATCGAGTTAGCCATATTGAGGATGGGCGCGTACGAGTTGCTCGAACGCCAGGACGTCCCCTTCAAGGTCGTCATTAACGAGGGCGTTGACCTGGCAAAAACCTTTGGTGCAACCGATGGCCATAAATATGTCAACGGCATTCTCGATGGCCTGGCGCGGCGTGTTCAGCAAGACAAGGCAGACAAATGTTGAGCGCAATTAGTGTGTAAATACCCTGATTATGGCGCTCTCTGAATTTGAACTAATCAAACAATATTTTACCGAACCCGGGCAAACTTCGGTTAATAATGATGTTGTCCAGGGCATTGGCGACGATTGCGCAATCATAAAGCCTCGGCCGGATTGTGAGCTGGTAGTGTCGGTAGATACGCTGGTCGCCGATGTCCATTTTCCTGCTTCGGCCAATCCTTATGACATAGCTTGCCGTGCATTGGCGGTTAATGTCAGCGATTTGGCTGCCATGGGTGCCAGCCCGGGCTGGTTTACCCTGGCGCTGACATTGCCTGAACCCAACCCCGACTGGCTTGCATTTTTCAGCAAGGGATTGTTTGATTCGGCAAAACAGCATGGTCTTGCGCTGGTCGGCGGCGATACCACTCGCGGGCCACTTGCCATTACCCTGCAAGTTCTCGGTTATGTGCCTGTCGGCCAGGCATTGCGCCGCAACGGTGCCAATGTCGGTGATAATATTTATGTGACCGGGTTCCTGGGCATGGCCGGTGCCTGGCTGGAGTTAACCGGACAGCAGCAAAAGCGGCAGGATAAACAGCTTTATGAGCATTTTTACCGGCCGCCGTCCAGGCTTGCACTGGGTAAGGCATTAACGGGAATTGCTTCTGCAGCCATCGATATTTCCGATGGCCTGCTCGCTGACCTGCAGCATATCCTGGAACAAAGCCGGGTCGGTGCCGAAGTATTGCTAGAGCAAATACCCTGCTCTGCCAGGGTGGCGGAATTATTGGGCGAGGCACGCGCGCAGGCATTGGCCTTAAGCGCTGGCGATGATTATGAATTATGTTTTTGTGCTCCCGGCAATCTGACTGATACCATAGAGGCACTGGCCCGGGACCATGATCTTGCCATTACCTGCATCGGCCGTATATGCAGCGGTGAAAACCTGGTCTTGCTGGATGCAGACAGGCAACCGGTGAGCGTGGATCGAAAAGGATATCAACACTTTTGAGATATTTTTTATAATCAGGGCGAACACTGCAATGAATGATACTAAAAGAAAAACTCCCTCAAGTGTCTGGCGAAACCCGCTGCATTTTATTGCTTTCGGCTTCGGAAGTGGCGCAGCACCTGTTGCTCCCGGTACCTTCGGTACCCTGGCAAGTATTCCCCTGTTTTTGTTAATCCAGGATTTACCCCTGTTAAGCTACTTCCTGGTGATCCTGGTGGGTTTTATTATCGGTATTCCGATCTGTGGCAAAACCGCCGATGACCTGGGTGTTCATGATCATTCCGGCATCGTCTGGGATGAGTTCGTGGGCTTCTGGATAACCATGTTTGCCGCGCCAAAGGGCTGGCTATGGGTGCTAGCCGGTTTTATCCTGTTCCGTTTTTTCGATGTCATAAAACCCTGGCCAATTACTGTTTTGGACAAGCGTGTTTCCGGGGGGCTTGGGATCATGATTGATGATGTGGTCGCAGGCATTTTTGCGGCAATTTGCCTGCAGTTTATTGTTTACCTGGTCTAGTTAGGTTTTATGCACGGGCAGTATGCAGTCGAATCCATGCAACCTGGTCTTTTTATACTCGTTATCAGGAAAGCCGATACCGGGAATGACAGATGCTAAAAATTGACTTGCGTCTTGTGTTATTGACAGTTTCCCTGGTCGCCTCGACCGTTTATGCAGTTGATGTGCGGGAAATTCGGGTAGAAGCCTTGTTCAAGAACGCCGCATTGGTCAATATCAAGGGCAAGCAAAAATTACTTAAAAAGGGGCAGGTGATTGATGGTGTGAGCCTGGTCTCGGCAGACAGCAAAACTGCTACCTTAATAATAAATGGCGAACGGCATACCCTGTCCATTTCCAGTGCGCCACGCAGCGGGGGTTATCAGAAGCAACAGGAAGTTAAAACGTCCATTGTGATCAACGCTGCCGGCCAGTATTTTGCAGCTGGCAGCATTAATAACCAACCAGTCAGGTTGTTGATTGATACCGGGGCTACGGCGGTGGCCCTGAATACACGCCAGGCGCGCAACCTGGGCATCGATTTTACCCGCGGTCAGCCCGGACGCGTCAGTACTGCCGGCGGGCTGGTCAAATCCTATTCTGTCATTCTGGATTCGATCAGTGTCGGTGAGATAGAGGCAAAAAAGGTGCAAGCGGTGGTTCTTGAAGGCATTTATCCATCACATATACTATTGGGCATGACCTACCTGAACCAGGTAAAAATCCAGGAAGACGACGGCGTAATGACATTAATAAAAAAATACTAGGTATTTGAAGGACGCGGGTTTCAACGGCAAGACTCGCTTTTCACACGCGGATACTGCTAGAATTCACGCCCTTTATTAATATTCTGTTGCTTCGAGGTTTTTTAGTGACCCTTCGTTACATTGCATCGTCTCAACTGCCAACAAAGCAGGCGGTTTTCACCATTCACGGTTTCGAAGATACCGAAACCGGCAAGGAGCATGTTGCAATTTCCCTGGGCGATATTGGTAATGGCAAACCCGTACTGGGCCGTATTCACTCGGAATGCCTGACGGGCGACGCGCTATTCAGTTTGCGCTGTGATTGCGGGTACCAGCTCGAGGAGGCCATGAACAGAATCGCCAAAACGGGCCGGGGCGTGGTTCTCTATTTGCGACAGGAAGGCAGGGGTATCGGCCTGGCCAACAAAATTAAAGCCTATCAGCTCCAGGACGAGGGAGCGGATACGGTTGAAGCCAATGAACAACTCGGCTTTGGCGCGGATATGCGCGATTACAGCATATGCAAAACGATGCTGGAACACCTGAATGTAAAAAAAATGCTATTGATGACCAATAACCCGGTCAAGGTGAAAGCACTTGAAGATTCCGGCATCGAAGTCGTCGAACGAATTCCCCTTGAAGCGGGTAAGAACCCGCATAACGAAAAATATCTGCAAACCAAGGCAGGCAAACTGGGCCATCTTTTCGAGCCGCACAGTGTTGCTTCACAAAGCCCGGATAAAAAGTAACGCCTGAAGAGCAGGTTGAGTCTGCTCCTGTCCATAATGCCTGTTTAATGTGAGCCAGATTTATTACCCTAATACAGTGCAGTGGTAATGATGGCATGAAGTGATACAGGATTTTTTCAGCGAGTAGTTTGCGCAGCCTCGTTGATATGCCGCAAACGGGAACTGATTGATTCGAGGATACCTTGGGTATCCAAACCGCACTCCTGCAGCATTTCTTGTGGCGATGCATGCTGGACATGCCTGTCAGGTAGTCCAAGATTCAATGTGGCAATCGAAATCTCATTGGCCGCCAGCACTTCGTTGACCGCTGAACCGGCTCCGCCCATGATGGCATTTTCTTCAACCGTGACGATCATGTCATGGCTGCCGGCCAGCTCGAGAATCAGCTTTTCGTCTAACGGTTTAACGAAGCGCATATTTGCAACGGTAGCATCGAGTTGATCTGCTGCTTCCATTGACGGGGCCAGCATGGAACCAAAAGCAAGAATGGCGATATCGGAGCCCTGACGCCTTATTTCACCGGTACCCAGAGCAATAGCTGTCATTTCCTTTTCTACCAGAACACCGGGACCGGAACCGCGGGGGTAACGGACCGCCGCCGGGCCTTTGTGCTGGAAGCCCGTATAGAGTAATTGCCGCGCTTCATTTTCATCCGCCGGAGCCATGACGACCATATTGGGAACGCAGCGCAGGTAGGTTAAATCGAAGGCACCCGCGTGGGTCGGTCCGTCCTGGCCTACCAGTCCGGCACGGTCGATGGCGAATAATACATCCAGATTCTGGATAGCTACGTCATGAATCAACTGGTCGTATGCCCGTTGCAGGAATGTGGAATAGATGGCCACTACCGGTTTGGCGCCGTCGCAGGCAAGCCCGGCTGCAAGGGTTACGGCATGTTGTTCGGCGATGGCAACATCATGGTATCTTTCAGGGTATTCCCTGGCAAAGCGACTCAAATCCGAGCCTTCTTCCATTGCCGGTGTTATGCCGAACAGGCGTTCGTTCCGTGCTGCCATATCGCATAACCAGTCGCCGAAGATGTTTGAATAACTGGGTGTTTTTGGTTTCGTTGAGGCCAGGGATATTTTCGGTTTGGGCTCGATTTTATTGATGGCATGATAAACAATGGGTTCGGCTTCGGCGGGGCTGAACCCTTTTCCTTTACGAGTGACAATATGCAGGAACTGGGGCCCGGGAAGGTCCATCATGTTCCGTATCGTCGGTACCAGCATAGACAGGTCATGACCGTCTATCGGGCCGATATAGTTAAATCCCAGTTCTTCGAATAGTGTGCCGGGCGCCACCATGCCTTTCACGTGTTCCTCGGTTCGCCTGGCGATTTCGAGCGCAGCGGGAATGGTGCTCAGCACTTTTTTACCACCTTCACGCATGGTTCGATAGACCTTGCTCGAAAGGATAGTCGCCAGGTAGTTTGACAGGCCGCCGACATTACGCGAAATCGACATGTCGTTGTCGTTTAAAATCACCAGCATGTCGGCCTTGGTATGAGCCGCGTGATTCAGGGCCTCGAACGCGATACCCGCTGTCAGAGCACCATCACCGATGATGGCGGCTACCTTGCGAGGGCGTGTCTTATCCAGTTGCCGCGAGGCCAGGGCCATACCCAGGGCAGCACTGATAGACGTACTCGAATGGCCAACGCCAAAGCAATCGTATTCGCTTTCTTCCCGGTTTGGGAACGCGGCAAGGCCGCCTTTTTGGCGAATGCTTGTTATTTGCTCCCGGCGCCCGGTCAGAATTTTATGCGGGTAGGCCTGGTGGCCAACATCCCAGACCAGCCGGTCATTCGGGGTGTTGTAAAGGTAATGCAGTGCAACGGTTAATTCCACCACGCCCAGGCCGGCGCCAAAATGTCCGCCAGACTGGCCTACCGAGTACAACAGGTACTCCCTCAATTCATTCGCCAGTTCGGGCAATTTCTCTTCGGGAATTTTTTTAAGCTGGCTGGGCGAATCGATCCGGTTTAGCAGCGGTGTGTCTGGACGGTTTACAGGAATTTGATGAAACATGAATCTGCTGGGTTCAAACAGTTAGTAGAAGATCGATTTTACACCAACCGGCCACCGAAAAACTATCGGCATTAATATTTTTGCGTCAAATATGATCTTCGGGCTGAAAAATTTAGGTAACTTTATTTATTACGCTCGATAATATAAGCCGACAGGTTACGTAGATGATCAGCGTTTTTATCAAACAAAGAAAGCGCTTCCATCGCCAGCTGGTGTTGTTCAAGCGCGCTATTACGGGCCTGCTCAAGGCCCAGGATCGAGGTGTATGTTGGCTTACCATTGGCAACATCGGCGCCTTGCTGTTTACCCAGAGTGGCCGTGTCGCCTTCAACGTCGAGGATATCGTCCTTGATTTGAAAGGCAAGGCCAATACATTCGGCATATTTTTGTAATGCGCGTCTTTGTTGCTGGCTTGCATTTCCTGCCGCCAATGCGCCCAGGTTGACACTGGCGGCGATCAGAGCGCCGGTTTTATGTCGATGCATCTGTTTTAACTCGTCCAGCGTCAAACGGGCGCCGACACTGGCCAGATCGATTGCCTGCCCGGCGACCATCCCATGGGCACCACTGGCGTGCGCAAGCTGAGCAATCATTTTCAGTTTGTTCTCAGGGATGCCCGGACTGGTATCGTCAACCAGTATTTCGAACGCGAGTGCTTGCAGGGCATCACCGGCAAGGATAGCGGTGGCTTCATCAAAGGCTATATGGCAAGTTGGCTTGCCTCGACGCAGGTCGTCGTCATCCATGGACGGCAAATCATCGTGAATTAATGAATAGGTATGAATGAGTTCGACTGCGCAGGCGGCATTGTCGCATTTTGAAAAGGGTGCGTTTAACGCCTGGGCGGTGGCGTAGACAAGAACCGGCCTTATTCGCTTGCCGCCGTTGAAAACACTGTAATGCATGGCCCTGAATAAACGCGGTGCCACACCGTTTTGGCCGGGTAAATGCTGCTCAAGCACGCTGTTTACTCTACTCTGGCATTGCTTCAGAAACTCATTGACAGGCATACGGTCAGTTATCAGTTTCAAATGGTTTTATTTCAAGCTTGCCGTTCGATTCGATTAGTTCCTGCACCTTTTGTTCGGCCTCGGAAAGTTTTGCCTGGCATTCCCGGGTAAGTTTTACGCCCTGTTCGAATGCTTTCAGGGACTCTTCCAGGGATAGGTCTCCGCTTTCCATGCGCTCAACCAGTCGTTCCAGTTCACTCAGGGTTTGTTCAAAATCATACCCCTGTTTTTTCTTAGGCATTTGGTGAGTTCTCAATTAGTAAATCAAGGGACGTAAACGTAAACCAACTCAGTACCTGCGGTCAATGGGCGCGCCCGTCTATTTGCAAGGCCGGCTTTCATGGCGTTGCTCGAAAGCCTAAAAAATGCTTCCAAAACCTGTACCAAATTAGACGAGAGTTCTCGCTAAAGTCTTATTCCGGTCTAAACTTTAGGTAGAAATCGGGCGAAACAATTCGTCGATTACCAGGCGCAATTTGACAAATTGATCGTGCAAAGCACTTAAGCTTGTAATAAAGCGTCCGATATAGTTAGAACGAAGATAAATTTAAGGAGTAATGTGTGGATCTGGCAACCTTAATCGGCCTTCTCGGATCATTTGGTATTGTTGTGGCTGCCATGGTGCTGGGTGGTTCGGCACTGGTATTTGTCAATGTGCCGTCATTGCTGATTGTTGTGCTTGGAACCTTTATGGTGGTGCTGATGAAATTCAGCATGGCGCAATTCCTGGGCGCGGTAAAAGTGGCGTTGAAGGCCTTCATCTTCAAACTGGATAAGCTGGAAGAATTAATACCCAAAGTGGTTGAGCTGGCCGACGTGGCCCGAAAGGGTGGCTTGTTGGCTCTTGAAGGCCAGGATGTCAGTAATAACTTCCTGAAAGAAGGCATAAAAATGCTGGTTGACGGTCACGACGGAGAAATCGTCAAAGACGTCCTGTCCAGGGATATGAAGCAAGCCCAGGACAGGCATTCCTGGGGGGCCAAGGTGTTTACTGCAATGGGTGACGTTGCTCCGGCCATGGGCATGATCGGTACGCTGGTGGGGCTGGTGCAAATGTTGTCGAGCATGGACGATCCGAAAGCGATCGGCCCGGCGATGGCGATTGCACTGCTGACAACGCTTTATGGCGCAATGATGGCCAATATGATTGCCATACCGATCGCGGACAAGCTCGAACTTCGAAAACAGGAGGAGGGTCGCCTGAAATCGATGAGCATTGACGCCTTGATGGCAATCCAGGCAGGCCAGAATCCGCGTGTTATCGAATCCATGCTCAAGGCCTATGTGGCGCCGTCCAAACGTGCTAGCAGTGAAGAATAATTTGGCTGGCATTGGCTGTTGCGGAACTGAATCATGGCGGAATTAGCAGAAGATTGTCCCGATTGTCCGGCTGGCCTCCCCGCCTGGATGGCGACCTTTGCCGACCTGATGTCACTACTGATGTGCTTTTTTGTACTGCTCCTGTCGTTTTCCGAGATGGATGTTTTAAAATACAAGCAACTGGCGGGCTCGATGCGCAACGCCTTCGGTGTTCAGAACAAAATCAACGTCAAGGATATACCCAAGGGAACCAGCGTCATTGCGCAGGAGTTTAGCCCGGGCCGACCAGAACCGACACCCATCAACGAAGTCAGGCAGTCGACTACAGATACCACCAAGAATACGCTGGATATTCGCATCAACGATACCGGCAGCGCCGAGCAGGGAGAAGACGTTGCCCGCGAAGATGTGACGCCGGGGCAACGAGATATTGACATAACCCTGGAAGAAGCGCAGAAGGCGCTCCAGGAAAAACTCAAGGCACTGATTAAGGCGACCGAAGACGACGCGCGCGCACTGGCCCTTGCTATGAAAAAAGAAATCAGTACCGGGAAGGTTGATATCGAAACCCGTGGCCGGCGTATCATTATCAGGGTTCGCGAGCAGGGTTCATTTCCTTCGGGGTCAGCTGAACTAAGGAGGCAATTCATACCTGTCATGGCAAACGTGAGAAGCGTGCTCAAGGATATTCCCGGAAGGGTGTCCGTCGAGGGGCACACGGACAGTATTCCCATTGCAACGGCCAGGTTCCGGTCAAACTGGGATCTTTCCTCGTCCCGCGCGTTATCGGTCGCCCATGAATTGTTCAGGGGCCAGGTGATCGATCACAACCGGTTCATGATCACCGGGTTTGCCGATACCAAGCCATTGTTCGCCAACGATAAAGAGGAGAACCGGGCAAAAAATCGCCGCGTTGAAATCGTCATTCACCAGGGACTGGACACGGAAACCAGCGATGAGTTGAAAAAAATGCAGGATACCGGTTTTGATCTGCTCAAGGACCTTAACCTGGATACGCCCTTTGTATTGTCGCCCAACGAGATTTTTTAATGTATTTACGGAAGCTTAAACATGAATAGCCAAGATAGAAGGCGTTATTTCCGAATCAACGATATTGTCAATATGAGTTACTGCGCTTGCGGTGGCGACCCTGCCAGCGAAACCAGGGAGCAAGCCAGTAATATTCAAATAACGGCTACCAAAATCCTGGAATCCGTGGACATTGAGATCGCTAAAGCGCTCAGCTCATTATGGAAAAAAATACCGGAAGCGGCCAACGTCATTAGCCTGGTCAGCAAGAAAATTGATATCCTGGCCGCTGAACTCGAACTTGGTTACTCGGGCAGCACCGAGGAAAAGCCGCTCGATGAAGAGCGAGTGGCCGTTAATATCAGCGCTTGCGGGATGGCATTCAATTGCAAGGAGCGCTTTGATGCTGGCCAGAAACTGGATTTGTATATCAGCTTTAAACCCGAGGGCACCAGTATGCGTGTTCGTTGCAGCGTAGTCGGTTGCGAGAAATCAAAGCTGGATTACGAAAGGCCTTATTACCTGCGTGTCGATTTTGACGGTATCGACGTCAATACCCAGGAAACACTTATCCATCATATCCTCAGGCGACAGTCCAGCCAGTTAAGTTTGCAAAGACAAAAAAGCCTATAGTTTTTTCTTTTCGGTAATACTCCTTCAACGCAAGCCGCATCTCTATTATCATAGAAGGTACATCTGTTTTTTCCTGTATTAGCCTGGACGATACAAATTTCTTTGTCAGCTGACAAAGGGAGGAAGGAATATTCAATAATTATTAGCGATCTGTAACGTATGAGCCAAGCGGAGAAAACCAAAGACCCACTTTCAGGCTGGAATGTATATAAACGATTACTCGCCTATGTCAGACGGTTTTATTGGGCGTTTATTGTCAGTATCCTCGGTTTCAGTTTTTTTGCCATGAGTCAGGCGGGTTTTGCTGCCCTGATTAAATACCTTCCTGCTGCATTCGATCAAAAGGACCCGGATTGTGTCTGCAGTCCGGAAAGCGCGACAGAAATAACCAATATTTCTTTCCTGCCAGATTTTATGCAATTTAGCGGACCGATTGATTACCAGCTCTTTTTACCGCTGGGCGTGATTGCGATTGTAATATTTCGGGGTATCGGTTCTTATTTTGGTTCCTACTATATAGTCTGGGTGGCGCGTAACCTGGTTAACGCCCTGCGCCAGGACATGTTTAATCGTATTCTCGCCCTGCCCAGTTCATTTTACAGCAGGACTTCCTCGGGCCATTTACTCTCCATGATCACATTTAATGTCGAGCAGGTAACCGGGGCTGCTACCGATGCGCTGAAAACGATTGTGCGCGAAGGGCTGACGGTTATTGTCCTGCTTTCCTACATTTTCTATCTAAACTGGCAATTGTCGATGATATTCCTGGTGGTTTCGCCGGTCATTGGCCTGGTGGTGAGTTATACCTCAAAACTGTTTCGAAGGTACGGTCGACGAATTCAGGATTCCATGGGCGGTGTGACTCACGTATCCTCCGAAGCAATTAAGGGCTTCCAGGTTGTCAGGGCTTTTGGCGGCAATAATTACGAGCGTGGCCGCTTTCAGGCGGCCAGCGAGAACAATCTGAAACAAAGCTTAAAACTGGCAAGGGTAGACGAGATCAGTACCCCGCTGATCCAGGTCATCGTGTTTAGCGCGATGGCATTATTGTTCTGGCTCGGCCTGGATCCTGATTTTTCAGCCATGGGTACGGGTGAATTTTTGGCCTATATCACGGCTGCCAGCATGATTGCCAAACCCTTGCGACAGCTGACCTCCGTGAATAACAAGATTCAGATAGGCATAGCGGCAGCACAAAGTATTTTCGAGGTTATGGACCAGGACCACGAGGCAGACACGGGAGAGAAAGTTTTCCTTAAACCGGCAGGCAAGATAGAGTTCCGGGATTTAACTTTCCGTTACGACCCCGACAAGGAAAATATTTTAAAAAATATTAATTTAACCATCGAGCCAGGCGAAACAGTTGCCTTCGTGGGGCGTTCCGGCAGCGGAAAATCAACCCTGGTAAATTTATTGCCACGTTTTAATGATGTCCCTGAAAAGCAGTTATTTATCGATGGTTTGCCAATCGAGGACTACCGCCTGGACAGCCTGCGCCAGCAAATTGGTATTGTTAACCAGCATGTGGTGCTGTTCCAGGATACGGTAAAACGGAATATTGCTTACGGCGACCTGGCAACGGCTTCCCATGATGACATAGAAAAAGCGGCTACAACGGCGCACGCCATTGAGTTTATCAGGGAACTGCCCGAAGGCTTTGATACCCAGATAGGTGAAGACGGTGTCATGCTGTCAGGTGGCCAGCGCCAGCGCCTGGCCATGGCGCGTGCCATCCTCAAGGATGCACCTATCCTGATTCTGGATGAAGCCACTTCGGCCCTTGATAATGAATCAGAACGCTATATCCAGGATGCCCTGGAAACCGTGATGCAGGGTCGGACGACTCTGGTTATCGCGCACCGCCTGTCAACGGTCGAGAATTCTGACAAGATTGTAGTAATGGAAGACGGGCAAATAGTAGAAATGGGCAAACACCAGGAATTGCTCGCGAAAAAAGGAGCTTACGCCCAGTTACACCAGATGCAATTTCGTGATGACTAGCCGGGCCGGTCAATGATGGTCAGAATTTTATACACGATTTTCTACTATGCAATTACGCCTTTTATTTTTTACCGGTTAAAACGCAGGGCCAAACAGGCACCGGCTTACGCGCAGCGCTGGCGTGAACGATTGGGCTTTTTCACGGCACCGGAGAAGCCGGGCGGTTTCTGGGTGCACTCGGTATCGATGGGTGAAACCATCGCTATAACACCCCTGGTCAGGAAAATCATGGCAGCCTACCCGGAGTTGCCAATAACAATCACCACGATGACACCGACAGGTTCTGCGCAGGTAAAGGCGGCCTTCGGGGATGCTGTTTTCCATGTCTACGTGCCTTACGATATGCCCGGGGCGGTAAAAAGATTTCTTGAAAAAGTCCAGCCGGCGTTATGCCTGATTGTGGAAACAGAGTTATGGCCTAACCTGATTCACTATACCCATAAACGAAAAATCCCGATTATTATTGCCAACGCGAGATTATCTGAAAAATCTGCAAAGGGTTACACCGCGCTCGGACCTTTAACTCGGGATATGCTGGACAAAGTGAGCGTTGTAGCCGCTCAGGGCAGTAACGATGGTGAACGCTTCGTGTCATTGGGATTACCGAAACAGAATCTTGAAATCACCGGCAATATTAAGTTCGATATCCAGGTTTCGGCACAAATACGCCAGAAAGCGGCCGAGATTCGCGCCGCCTGGGGAAAAGAGAGACCGGTGTGGATAGCAGCAAGTACACACGATGGTGAGGATGAGTTGATACTGGGTGCGTTCAGGCAGTTACGCGAGCATATGCCTGATTTATTACTGGTGCTTGTGCCTCGTCATCCGGAACGTTTTGACAAGGTAGCAGGGCTTTGTCGCTCACAAAGTTTTACCGTCGCCCGGCGAAGTAAAAACGAACCCGTACACCCGGGGATAGATATTATGCTCGGTGATACCATGGGTGAGTTGCTGACCCTGTTCGGCGCATCTGACGTTGCCTTTGTCGGCGGTTCCCTGGTTGACAGGGGTGGTCACAATTTCCTTGAGCCTGCAGCTTTCGGTGTCCCGGTGGTTTCAGGCCCATCGGTGTTTAATTTTGCCCAGGTCAGTGCGGCTTTGCTTGACGCCGGAGCCATGATGACCGCTCTGCCGGATGATCTTGCCAGCACAGTTGTCAAAATGTTCAACACTGAAACTCACCAAAAAATGAGTAAAGCCGCCATCGAAGTGGTTGCCAAAAACAGGGGTGCCGAGAAGAAGTTGCTGGCGATCGTCCAGGATGCCCACCAACCCGGTCGTTAGGTGGCCTTTAGTGTTTTAGCCATTTATTGAGTTCAAGCAGGTCATCTTCTTCCAGCACGCCGGCCGTCAGTTTCAGCTGCAACGAGTTAATTATGTAGTCATAAATGGCGTTGGAATAATCCCGTTGAGACTCGAAAAGGATATTCCTTGCCTGCAGTACATCGACGATATTTCGGGTACCGACTTCGTAACCACCTTCGGTAGCTTCAAGCGCGCTTTGGCTGGAACGCAAGGCAAGTTTCCTTGCGCCAACACGTAACACGTCAGAATTCACGGTGCGAAGTTGCGTCCGGGTGGTTTGCTTGATGCTTCGGTACTGTTCCCGGTAGAGAGCCTTTGCCTCTTGGTGCAGGTAATGCGCCTGGCGAACACGTGATTGTGTGGCGCCTCCCTGGAAAATCGGGATGTTCAATTCAAGGCCGTAATTCTCGGTATCCGATTCACTGCCCAGGAAAGAGGTCCCGCCTGTTTCGCTGTGGGTGAAAGATGCAACTGCATCAAGCGTGGGCAAGTGTTCCGATTTTTGCCGTTTAATTTCCTGCCTGGCAGCCTCTACCTGGTGTTTTGCTGCCTGCAATGGCCAACTGGTACGCAGCGCCTGTTGGATCCATTCGTCCAGGTTGTTTGGAGCCGGGCTTTGAATAGGGATCTGTTTATCCAGCGGCCTGATTTGTGCATAGAGCTGCCCGGTTAATGTCTCCAGGGCAGCCAGGCTATTGTCCCTTTCTTCTTCCTGGGTAATGCGGGTAGCTCTCGCCAGATCATAGGCTGCCCGGGATTCGTGCACCTCGGTGATAGCGATCAGGCCAACATCGAAACTTTCCTGGCTTTGTTCGAGTTGGCGCTTGAACGCCGTTTCCTGGGCAACTGCCGAGCTCAGGTTATCTTCCGCCCGAAGTATATTGAAGTAAGCCTGGGCAACCCTCAGGATAAGGTCCTGCCTGGCCTGCTCAAAGGTTGCGCGGGCCTGTTTGTTGCTCGCTTTCGAAGACTTCAGCTGAAACCAGCGGTCAGCCCGAAAAATGGGCTGGGTGAGGCGGGCGGAGTAGGCGTTTGAATTGAAGCGCTCATCGGTGCCGCCTTTAAATTCGCGGTCAATGGTTTCGGTATTGGCACCCATGCTGATATCCGGCAACAGCAGCGCCCGGCTTTGCGGTACGGCTTCGAGATCGGCCTTCAATTTTGCTTCGGCTGCTTTTAACTGCTGATCTTCCTCGACGGCGGCATGAAAAATTTCAATCAGGTCAGACGCAAATGCATTTGCGCAAATAATACTGGCCAGCACCAGGCTTGTTAGCAAGGCAAGTCGTTTTTTCATCCTTAAAAGTCGTCCTTTAAGTTATGCGCTCGCCAGGCGGGCAAGTCATTGCCCTGTGATTATAGGAGAAGCCGTATTTAACAGACAAACATTCTCAGGAAATATTTATCCTGTGATAGAGTATTGCCTTTATTCTCCACCTCGGAAAATTCCGGTTGTTGGCTTCATGAAAACCATCACACTTTTATTTTTATCGGCAGATAATGGCTGTCTTTCACAAATGGCTGCAGCAATCGCCCGCCACCTTGTCAGCCAATCGGCGCTGGCGAATCGAATGAATATTCGGGTTTACTCGGCCTGCATCAAGGCACAGGCGGATAATCCTGAAGTCGAAATGCTGTTGGCTGAATCCGGAATTGAGTTGAATGCCGGGTTATCGTATGTTTTGGCACCGGCATTATACGGGCAACTTGACTGGTTGATCACTTTGGGTCGACCCGATGATGAATACGCCCCGGAATTGCACAACCGGGTTCCTGCCATACACTGGTCGCTGGATATTCCGGCGGCAACCGAAAGCACCGGTAACTGGACGAAAAACGACTATCGAAGAATACGTGATCTGCTCAACGGCAGAATAAAAGAATTTTTTACGGGGCTTGCGAACAACCAGGAACTGTTGGATAAACCTCCCGAATTTACCGGTAAAGACTTCGAAGTCGTTCGCCAGCAAACCTGCTATAAAGGCTTTTTTGAGCTACAGGAACTAACCTTGAAGCACGCGTTATTCGAAGGCGGGTATAGTCCCGAGTTTAAACGCGAATTATTTGTTCGTGGCCCGGTTGTTGTAGTATTGCTTTACGATCCGCGCAAGGACAGTGTGGTTGTTATCGAGCAGTTCCGGGTTGGCTGCATGCAGGATGAACGCAGCCCATGGTTACTCGAACTGGTTGCCGGTATTGTCGACAAGGGTGAGACACCCGAACAGGTAGCGCGCCGCGAGGCGCTGGAAGAAGCAGGATGCACCATTCAACAGCTTGAACTGGTTTATAAATACTGGATCAGCCCCGGTGGTAACGATGAAATTGTGCACTTCTATTGCGCCTGCGTTGACAGTGATGGTGTCGGGGGTGTACACGGACTCGATCACGAGAATGAAGATATACGGGTTCACCTGGTACCCGAACACGTTGCCTGGCAGGCGGTAGAAACAGGAATAATTAACAACGCGGCTACAATTATTGGCCTGCAGTGGCTACAATTAAATAAGGCCAGTTTGCGACAGCGCTGGTGTTGATGCTGATGGTATATTTTGCATCGAGCGTATTAATTCGTTTAATTGAAGAGGTATTCAAGGGTAATGGGGCAGAGGTCAGGGTGTTAACAAGGTGATAAAAAATATACGCTATGTGCCCGATTTAAACCGGTTAATGGCCGAAAGCGAATCCAATTATGTGCGACTGTTAAAACTCATGCCTGAATTTGACAGCCGGGATAAATGGCTTTGGGGGGTTCGATCCAGGGAAGGGTTAACCGGCCGTGTCAGTTTTGAAGTAACCGAACGTTTCAAGTATACCTCCACAGTCAGTATCAACCAGCAGGATCGACCGGGTTCCTGGCTGAGTAAACCCGTCCTGGTTATAAGAATGTATCACGATGCAGAAATGGCAGAAGTGGTCGATAGTAAAAGCCGGGGTCAATTCAAAGGGTCCTATGCCTACCCCAACGAGAAAATGTTCCACAGTGACGAAAAAGAGCAGCTCAACGCCTATTTAGGGGAATGGTTAAGCCAATGCATACAGCATGGTTATGCCACCGAGCCCCTGAGCCTGGAAGGCATCCTGTAAATTCATGCAAGTAATGATATTCGGAATACCTGTAGTTAATGCTAAAATCCAGCAAAAACAGCCGCATAATAAGTTTATAAATAATAAATGAAGTTCCAAAACAAGCAGACTGCACAGATGCAAAACAATAAAAATCGGACCGGGATCAAGCAGCAATGAAAACAGCGCAAGAAGCACTCGAAAAGTTGATAGAAGGAAATCGTCGTTTTGTATCGGATGTTCAAATCGGCAACCTGGATGCCTGCCAGGCGCGGCGGTCAGAACTGGTTTCCGGGCAGGAGCCATTCGCCATCATCCTGGGTTGCTCGGACTCGCGCGCACCTGCCGAAATGATATTCGACCAGGGCCTGGGTGATCTTTTTGTGATTCGCGTAGCCGGTAATATCGTTGCCCCATCCCAGGTGGGCAGTGTAGAGTTCGCTGCCAAGGTGTTCGGTACAAAGCTGGTTGTTGTCATGGGGCACTCACAATGCGGCGCGGTCAAGGCTACCCTGGACGAGCTTGACCGACCGATGAAAAACCGCTCGCCAAATCTTCGCTCTATTGTTGACCGCATTCGTCCCTCTGTGGAACCCTTGCTGGAAACCGAACTTCGGAATGACCCTGATTCATTGCTGGAGTCATCTATCCGGGCAAACATCATGTGTGCAGCCGATCATTTGCGCCATGGATCCAGAACCCTTGAATTCCTGATCAATAGAGGCGAGTTACTGGTTGTGGGCGCAGAATACTCGCTGGAAAGCGGCGTTGTCGACTTTTTCGAGGGGATGCCCGAGCCGGACCAATAACAAGCGAAACTTTAGCGTTTCCTGCCACCCGGTTTTTTCTGAAAAATTCCGCTTTTGATCTGTTAATTGCAACTGGCTACTGGCTTGCAGTTTGGCTTAAAATACAGTGCATTACCCTGATGTGTGCACACTTTTGCAATGTTGCCTACGCCGCTGATTATTTACCTGCATGGATTTAACAGTTCACCTGCGTCATTCAAGGCGCGGCAACTCGGGAAATACCTTGCTGAAAAACAGCTCGCCTGTCACTACCTTGTTCCTGAACTGGATGTCGAACCAGCTACCGCCATCAAAAATCTGCAAAATCTGGTCGTTGAATACAAAGATCGGTGCGATATAACATTGATCGGCAGTTCTTTAGGCGGGTATTATGCGACATACCTTTCAGAGGCATACGATTTGAAAGTAGTGCATATAAACCCGGCAGTCTTTCCGGCACAGTTACTGGAAGACTGTATAGGGATTAATACCAATTACCATACCGACGAGCAGTATGAATTTACCCGTGAACATATTGCCCAGTTAAAAGATTTTGAGGTGGTAACCATCAGCAAACCAGAAAATCACCTGGTCTTTTTGCAGACGGCCGACGATACGCTGGATTACCGGGATGCAGCAAGGAAATTTCGTCATTGTCACCTGTGCCTGGAGAAGGGTGGTTCACACGGGTTTGATAACTTTGAGCGTATCATTCCCCGGATCATGGCATTTTCCGGTATGGATGCGTATTCTTACCGGCAACGAAACACATAGGTTACAGATATTATGACAACGGCAACCTATAACGCCGAATCAATAGAAATACTGAGCGGCCTTGACCCGGTAAAACGTCGCCCGGGTATGTACACTGAAACCAGCCGGCCAAATCATTTGGCGCAGGAAGTCATCGATAACAGTGTTGATGAAGCAGTTGCCGGCTTCGCTAAAAAAATTGATGTTGAACTGTTCGAAGATGGTTCGCTATCCGTATCGGATAACGGTCGAGGTATGCCGGTCGATATCCACCCGGAAGAGGGGCTCAGCGGGGTGGAACTGATCCTGACCCGGTTGCACGCCGGGGGCAAGTTTTCCAACGATCACTACCGGTTTTCCGGTGGATTGCACGGTGTTGGTGTGTCGGTCGTCAATGCCCTTTCCAGGCGTCTCGAAGTAGTGATCAAACGCAACGGCCAGAAGTATAAAATGGCCTTTGCCGACGGTGAAAAAATTGAAGATCTGGCGGTTGTCGAGACGGTTGGACAGCGCAACACGGGTACACAGGTAACTTTTGGGCCGGACGGAAAGTATTTCGATTCGCCGAAGATATCGGTTCCACGACTCAAACACGTATTACGCGCCAAGGCCGTATTGTGCCCCGGGCTTGAAGTCAACTTTACCGATCACCAAAATAACAAGAGCGAAACCTGGCATTACCAGGATGGCCTGCCTGACTACCTGATGTCTTCCACCCGGGGTTATGATCTGGTCCCTGAAACCCCCTTTACCGGCTCGATGGCAGCAGAACAGGAAGCGGTGGATTGGGCCGTGCAGTGGTTGCCCCAGGGCGGAGAGTTAACCACGGAAAGCTATGTAAACCTTATTCCGACGGCCCAGGGTGGTACGCACGTTAACGGGTTTCGCAGCGGCTTGCTCGAAGCGATGCGTGAATTCTGCGAGTTCCGCAGCCTGTTGCCGAGGGGCGTTAAACTATCCCCCGATGATATATGGGATCGCTGCGCCTATATTCTGTCGGTGAAAATGCTGGACCCTCAATTTTCAGGACAAACCAAGGAGCGGTTGTCTTCGCGCCAATGCGCGCCTTTTGTCTCGGGTGTGGTCAAGGATGCCTTCAGCCTGTGGCTGAATAGCCATACCGAAGCCGCAGAACTGCTCGCCGATATGGCCATTAACAACGCGCAGAAACGCTTGCGTGCCAGCAAGAAAGTAGTTCGAAAAAAAGTAACCACCGGCCCTGCTTTACCGGGAAAACTGGCCGATTGTTCCAGCCAGGATGTTAACCAGACCGAATTGTTCCTGGTCGAAGGAGACTCCGCCGGCGGCTCGGCCAAACAGGCACGCGAACGCCAGTTCCAGGCGATACTGCCCTTGCGTGGCAAAATACTCAATACCTGGGAGGTCGACTCGAACCAGATACTGGCTTCCAGCGAGGTCCACGATATCTCGGTTGCCCTGGGAGTTGATCCCGCTTCCGACAAACTTGACGGTTTGCGTTACGGCAAGATTTGCATACTGGCCGATGCGGACTCAGACGGGCTGCATATTGCAACCCTGCTATGCGCCCTGTTTGTGAGGCATTTTAAACCCCTGGTGACCGGCGGGCACGTCTATGTCGCCATGCCGCCCCTGTATCGCATCGATATCAACAAGGAAGTTTATTACGCCCTGAGTGATTACGAAAAACAGGGCGTGCTTAACCGTATCGCAGCGGAAAAGAAAAAAGGCAAAATAAACGTGCAGCGATTCAAGGGGCTGGGCGAAATGAATCCCCTGCAGTTACGCGAAACAACCATGGCGCCCGATACGCGCCGGCTGATCCAGCTAACCCTTGACGCCGGGGATAACACCTTCGAAACCATGGATAAAATGCTGGCTAAAAAACGTGCAGCCGACCGAAAGCGCTGGCTTGAAGAGAAGGGACATATCGGCCGTCTTTAATCAATATAATTTTGATTCCGGCACTTGGAAACTTGCCTCGTAACAATATGGAAAGGATTAAGTAAATGACGGATGACGTCACAGTATTTGCGGATGATATAGAGAAAATACCGCTGCAAAAATATACCGAGGATGCGTACCTGAATTATTCCATGTACGTGATTCTCGATCGCGCCTTGCCGCATATCGGCGATGGCCTGAAGCCGGTGCAACGCCGGATTGTTTATGCAATGTCCGAGCTGGGCTTGAAAGCCACGGCCAAGTTTAAAAAGTCAGCGAGAACCGTCGGTGATGTCCTGGGTAAATTCCATCCACACGGAGACAGCGCCTGTTACGAGGCTATGGTGTTAATGGCGCAACCTTTTTCGTATCGTTACCCGCTGGTCGACGGACAGGGAAACTGGGGCTCACCCGATGACCCAAAATCTTTTGCCGCCATGCGTTACACCGAGTCGCGATTGACCCCTTACGCCGAGGTATTGCTGTCGGAACTGGGCCAGGGAACCGTCGACTGGACCATGAACTTTGACGGCACATTGCGCGAGCCAACCGTATTGCCTGCCCGGTTACCTAATGTATTGCTGAACGGCAGCACCGGCATTGCGGTAGGCATGGCTACCGATATCCCGCCACATAACCTGAGGGAAGTGGCCAGTGCCTGCATCCAGTTGCTGGATAATCCGAAGGCAAGCGTGGCGCAATTGTGTGAGCAGATACAGGGACCGGATTTCCCGACCAGTGCGGAAATTATAACGCCCAGGAAAGAAATCCTGAAAATGTACGAAAGCGGGCGCGGCAGTCTGCGCATGCGAGCGACGTATATTGACGAAGACGCTGACATAGTGATTACCGCGCTACCTCACCAGGTATCGGGAGCAAAAGTGCTCGAGCAAATCGCGGCGCAAATGCAGGCCAAAAAGCTGCCTATGGTGTCGGATTTGCGCGATGAATCGGATCACGAAAACCCGACTCGCCTGGTCATTACACCGCGTTCTAACCGCATCGACCGTCAGTCGTTGTTGGCGCATTTGTATGCCACTACCGACCTGGAACGTACCTACCGGGTAAATATGAACATAGTCGGCCTGGATGGCCGGCCAAAGGTTCGCAACCTGGTCGAATTGTTAAGGGAATGGTTAAAGTATCGCACGCAAGTGGTACGGCGTCGGCTGCAACACCGTCTGGATCTGGTGCTGGATCGCCTGCATGTTCTCGAAGGTTTATTAATTGCCTACCTGAATATCGATGAAGTGATCGCGATAATACGCCACGAAGACAAGCCGAAGCCGGTGCTGATGAAGCGTTTCGAGTTATCTTCGGTACAGGCAGAAGCCATACTGGATTTAAAATTACGTCATCTTGCCAAGCTGGAAGAAATAAAGATCCGCGGTGAGCAGGCCGAACTCGAACATGAACGTATGTTCCTGGAGAAGACGCTGGCATCGAAACAACGTATGAAAACCCTGATTAAAAAGGAAATTATTGAAGCCGCAGAGCTTTATGGCGACGAGCGTCGATCGCCGATCGTAGTGCGCGAAGATGCGCAGGCCTTTACCGAAACCGATTTGCTGACCTCAGAGCCGATTACGGTTATCGTTTCACAGCAGGGATGGGTTCGGGCTGCCAAAGGACACGACATCGATCCGATGGGGTTAACCTACAAATCGGGCGATGATTACATGAGCCATGCCAAGGGACGAAGCAGTCATAACGCGGTGTTTTTCGATTCTGCGGGGCGTGCGTACACACTGGCCGCACATACCCTGCCTTCGGCACGCGGCCAGGGCGAGCCCCTGACAGGAAGATTGAACGTCCCAAATGGCGCCCGGTTTGAGTGTGCTGCCATTGGCGATCAACGGCAATACGTCCTGGTTGCTTCAGATGCAGGCTATGGTTTTGTTACCCGGCTGAAAAACCTGGCCACCAAGAACCGTGCCGGCAAAGCCGCCATCAGCCTGCCTCCAGGTGCCCGCGTATTACCCCCGGTTAATGTGTTCGATATTGAAAAGCAATGGTTGGCGGCTATCACCAACGAAGGTCGATTACTGGTGTTCCCGCTTGAAGAGTTGCCGATCCTGACTAAAGGCAAGGGTAACAAGATCATTCAAATACTCCCCAAGCGGGCTGCCTCGCGAGAAGAGTATGTTGTTGCCATTACGGTACTGCTTGAAACCGACGTGCTGGTAGTGCATGCAGGCAAACGTTATTTAAAAATCCGGTTTACCGAGTTGCAGAACTACTTCGGTGAGCGCGGCAGGCGAGGCAATAAATTACCACGTGGTTTTCAAAAGGTGGACAGGGTCGAAGTCGAAAGCAAACCCGGTACTAATTTAACCGCAAAACAGGATGACCCGAATTGAGCCAATTATTCCTGATAAACGTATCCTGTCATGACCAGCCGGGAATGACGGCCGATCTGACCAAAATACTCGCCCAGCACCATGCAAGGATTCTGGATATAGGACAGGCAGTTATCCATGAAAGCCTGTCGCTTGGGGTGCTGGTTTATCTGGACCAGGATTGCGATCAAAAGGCGTTGCACAAAACGATCAGCGATCATTTGAGTACACCGGAGGTGAAGCTTTTTGTTGAACCTGTTGACAAGTCAGAGTATCTCCGCTGGATCGAGGACCAGGATAAACCCAGGCACATAGTCACTTTACTGGGGCGAGAAATTCGGGCCAGTCATATCCACAAAATCAGCCAGATTGTCGTTCAGTACGGACTCAATATCGGCAAAATAAACCGCTTATCCGGTCGGGTTGACCTGGATGCGGACCCGAACTTTACCAAAGCCTGCGTCGAATTTACGCTTAAGGGCGAAACTTCCAGCCTGAATGATCTACGAGCGGCCCTGTTGGCCGCGGCAAACGAGCTTAACGTGGATATCGCTTTCCAGGAAGAAAATATATTCAGGCGTTATCGCCGCCTGGTGGTCTTCGATATGGACTCAACCCTGATCGAGGCCGAGGTTATAGATGAGCTCGCCAAGGAAGCCGGTGTCGGCGACCAGGTGAGCACGATTACCGAGAAGGCAATGCGGGGCGAGATTAATTTCAAGGAAAGCTTCAAACAGCGCGTTGCCCTGCTCAAGGGCCTGGAAGAAAGTGTATTGGAAAAAGTCGCCGGGCGGTTAACCCTCACAGAGGGTGCCGTTAAACTGATCGCAACGTTGCGGGCACTGGGTTATAAAACAGCGGTACTTTCGGGCGGGTTTACCTATTTTGCAAGAAAGTTACAAAAAAAGCTGGGTATAGATTACGTTTATGCCAACGAACTGGAAATAGAACAGGGAGCCGTCACCGGTCGAGTCACGGGTAATGTGATTGATGGCGACCGAAAAGCACTTTTACTCAGGGAAATCGCCCAGCAGGAAAACATCAAGCTTGAACAGGTGATAGCCGTTGGCGATGGGGCCAATGACTTGCCGATGTTGAGTATTGCCGGACTGGGTATCGCTTTTCGTGCCAAACCCGTGGTGAGGGAATCAGCGCGCCACGCGATATCGAACCTGGGGCTCGATGGAATTTTGTACCTGATCGGTTTCAGCGACCGGGACTGGTTCGACGTTGGCTAGTTCGTGTATAGTGTCGCAGTTTTAAATGACCACCCCTGCAAAGATAAGATAAACACCGAAGAGAAGGTTGTGTTATGGAAATGATTGAAGAAAATTCAGAGAAAATTATCGAGTTCGGACTGATTTATGGTGCCGATCTGGTGCTGGCATTACTGGTACTGTTTATCGGTTTCTGGGTGATAAAACGGGTGGTTGCACTGATGCGAGCGGCAATGATCCGAAAGGAAGTCGATGTTACTTTAAGACGCTTTCTGGTTAACCTGGTCGGAATTATCCTCAAGGCGTTGCTGATTATCAGTGTTGCTTCGATGATAGGTGTTGAGACAACCTCCTTTATCGCCATCATTGGTGCGGCTGGCCTGGCTATCGGACTGGCGTTGCAGGGTAGTCTGGCCAATTTCGCTGGCGGTGTATTATTGCTGATGTTTCGCCCATACAAGGTCGGTGATTTTATTGAATCGCAGGGACACTCAGGAACGGTTTATGCGATCCAGATTTTTACTACCATATTGAAAACACCGGATAATAAAACCGTGTTTATTCCTAACGGACCTATCGCTAACGGCAGCATTACCAATTATTCAACCGAAGAGACACGAAGAGTCGATATGGTGTTTGGTATTGGTTACGATGATGATATAGACAAAGCCAAGAAGATCCTGCAGTCATTGATCGATGCCGATGAGCGGATCTTCAAAGACCCGGCGCCGGCAATTCTGCTGGCTGAGCTGGCGAATAGTTCGGTAAACTTCAAGGTACGAACCTGGGTTAAATCTCAAGATTACTGGGGAGTGTTTTTTGACATGCACGAAGCGGTCAAGAAAACATTCGACAAGGAGGGTGTCAGTATTCCATACCCGCAACAGGACGTGCATTTGCACCAGGTGCCCGCCGCTTCAACCGGGCAGTAATGAAAAAAGGGGCCGAAAAGCCCCTTTTTTTGCGTGATCTTGCGTTATTCGTCATCTTCGGTGGAAAAGTCATAATCCATATTTTCACTGGGATGCTGAATATAGTAACCCTGGATGTAATTGATCCCGGCTTGCCAGAGAACGGGTAATAAACTGGCCGAGTCGACCATGGGCGCAATAGTCAGCTTGCCCTGGGTGTGCAAGGAACTGATCAGTGTTTTTAGCTCTTCTTTTGATTCGTCGCTTTTAACAATTTCGGTAACGAATGAGCTGTCAATTTTAACAAAACTTACTGGCAGAGATTTTAGGGTGGCAAATGGATTCAATGCCCGGCCAAAATGCGTAAGCGCCGCTTTGCACTCCAGTTGGTTTACACCCTTGATAAATTCCCTGGCGGCACTCAGGTTGGAAGTTGCGTCGGTTTCACTGATTTGAAAAATTATGCTGTCACCGGGCATTCGTGCATCGTTTAATAAAGAACCGAGCCAGGGCAACAGCGTATTGTCGAGCATGGATTCGACGGTGATATTTATAAATACGTGTGTTTTATGACCCTTGTCCAGGTGTTTCTTTATATTGGCGATTGATTTCTCGATGACCCAGCGATCAATATCCTTGGCAATGCCCTGGTTGGACGCAACCTGCAGGAATTCTGCCGGGCTAATATCGTTACCAGACTCGTCGGGAATTCGCAGCAACATTTCGTAATGTTCACCCGTATCGCCGCGTAAACTGACAATGGGTTGGAAGACCTGTTTAAAGAGTTCTTTTTCCAGCGCGGTTTCGAGAAGTTTTACGATCTTTTCATTATGCGCGGCAGATTGTTCTTCGCTGCTGTGCAGGTGGACACAGCTGCCGGAGCCACTTTCACGCCTGGAAAATTTGGCGGCTTCCTCGGCCTTGGTGATAATTTCCTTGGCATTGGCAGTGTTTTCGTTGATCAACGAAACACCTACGCTGGCAGTCACCGTAATGCGTTGGTCAGATACTTCGAAAGTACTCGCTGCAAGTACGTCGCAAATGGACTGGCCAAGGGCAACCGCCGCCTCGGGATCATGCTTGAAGGTAAGAACAGCAAAACCGTAATCGCTGACACGCGCCAACAAATCAGGGCTTGCCACTTTGGAAGAAAGTCTTTTGGCTATGTCCCCCAGCAGCAGGTTGGTACCGGAAACGCCCAGGCGATTTTTAATCGGTACAAAATCGTCCAGTTGAATATAGAGAGCGGCACTTTTCTGGCTTTGGTCTACGGCTTTCTGGATAGCCTTGTCCATGTGCTGATGCAGGGATTCCAGGTTTTCCAGCCCGGTGAGAATATCCTTTTTCTGCGTAGATCCAGCCGCAGCTTCATTCGATGTTCGAATTACAATCTGGGTGCAGGTTTCGCCGTCATATTTGGCTGATGAGAATTCCATGTGAGCATCAAATTCGGAATCGTCAAAGCGAATTCCTTTGCAGTCAATGCTTTCATCCTCGTTATTGCCGGCATTGTAATCGCGCAAGAACGTTTTCAGTTCAGCCTGGCTATCGCTTGAAACCATATCCATCAGGGGCATGCCTTCAAGCTCATCAAAATCCGGGTATCCGAACAGTTTAACGTATGCCTGGTTGGCGTAGATATGCATTCCGTCATGAACATAGGCGATGGCATCTTTTGAACTGTCCAGTAACAGGCGGCAGCGTTTTTCAGCTTCCTTCAGGCCAATTTCCGCCTTGCGCTGTGCCCTTCGAGCATACAGGTTATCAAGTTCACGCAGGGCTACCAGTAACAGCCGATCCTGCTCTTTTGCCGGAACAACATCCCGCATGCCGGCCTTGAGGGCGGGGACCAGATGCTCTGGTATGGGATCATTGTCGATCATAAGAACAGGAATGTCCTGTTCGTGTTTTTTAAGGTAGGCTTGCAGTTGAAATGGGGTAAAGTCGGTTACCCGGTTATTGGCGAAGCAGATATCCCACGTCCTGGAATTCAGCAGTTCACTCAGTTGCTGCTCGGTATCCAGTAATTGCGCCTGGGTTGCACGTCCGGCATTACGCAGCAGGTTGATCAGTTCTTCAGCTTCGTTCTGGGAAGTATCCAGTATAAGTAAACGAACCGTTTCTTTATTGTTCTGCATTGAATCGAAAGGCACCCTTATATATTCCTAGCTATAAGTTATAGGTGTTTTTGGCAAAATTACCAGTGATGCAACTAGATATCTGGCCACAAATCATCGAGATTATCATCCGATGCATCAAGGATATCTCCGCCTTCTTCGGCCTCGAACAGAAACTGGGTAAAACTGGCCGTAGTAAGAATACGCTTGCCAAGGAAACCATGGGATAGTTCGCCGTATTGATTGATGATCACTTTAACATCTTCCTTGAATGGCAGATTAGGCGTTATCAGCGAAGCGGATTGTTTGCCCGCTATATGGGAAGGTAATAAAAAAGCCCGCATATAATCTGACCTGCGTTTACCCTCGGTGACCACTTTTGCTCCACAGGGTATGGAACCGGCTGCCAGCAACTCGATGCCAATCAGGGTTTCGGAGTCATCTATTTTATTTATCCAGCGAATAACTCCCAGGCTCCATGAGTGGGCGTCGCCTTCATTAACACCGATTAATTCACCGGTCTTGACCTCGCTGGGAATATCTTTTTGCCATTTTATGCAATAACCGCTTGGGCTGGTGTCAATGAGAACGGCATTATGTTTGGGGTAGGTTTTTTTGCGATCTGTTTTGATTTCTTTTTCCTGTTTTTCGAGGGCGGGTCCTTTTGGCGAACTGTAGTCAACCGGTTTGGAATTGTGCAGTTTGCTGCCACGAATAAAATCGCCCCGTTCAACATCGTAGGCGCCAGCCCACGGGTCTGAACTATCGGTGGCAGACTTTACATCTTTACTCGAAAATCGTTCGTCTTCCGACTTTTTGTCTGATTTCTCATTTTCTATGATGCTTGAGATGTCGCTGCCACCGCGCTGAAGAAGGGCATCGAAGTCAATACCGCCGGAAAAAAAGCAATGCGAAGCGCTAAAACCCACGCACAGGCTAATGGGTTTAGTGCTTGGCGTGCGTGAAAAAGCGCGATCGGTCAAGGCTTTCCAGGCGCGCAACAGGCATCGAATCAAGTCTTCCGATACCGTTTGTGGCACCGTTATACTTTTAGTATAGGAATCATGGCTTTCACTGGCCTGCGCAAGGTAACCACCCAATAATTCAAGCAGTTGGGAAAAATTGATACCACGATGAAAAGGCGTTAATTTTTTTCGGGCAAGGTTTTGGTAAATAGGAGGGGTATCGCTGCTCAGGTTCACAACAAAATTTGAACCGGCTTCAACCTCACCGAGTGACAGGTGCATGCTCCAGAGCTCGGTGGCATCGGCGATGATTCTAATATCCTTCTGGCGCAGCTGGTTTGGTTTACAACAACCCAGCATCAGGGCACGCTTGTAGACATCCGAGATGGTGGTTTTGGTAATAAACTGATTCTCACGATCCTCTACCTTTACATCCAGTAGACTGTTGGTTTCGGCGATCAAATAGAGCTTGTTCAGTTCCAGCCAAACTTGCTTGGAGGCGGGAGCGTAAAGCTGGTATGACCTGATAATCGTCTTGGTTAACGCAGAAATGGCGCGCTCAATTGCCAGCGTAGCCATTTTTTTCTCTTTGCGGGAAATCAGCGAGGTATTCTTGTGCGCAGTTTCCGATACGATGGTCTTATAACCCAGCGCCATTTGGTTATCCAGCGCCATGGCAAGGCGGGATATTTTCCCGGGTTTTTCCGGTAGCAGGATGGGATTATTCAGGTAATATTTGCTCAACGCATTACAAACAAATTGAATGGGAGGGCGTAATAATTCCAGCATTTTCAACCGGGTTTCCGGTTCAATAATTAACTGGTTTAACTCGATAATTGCATAATAAAGCTGACGCGAAGATTCGCTCAGGTTAACCATGGGTAAATTTTGAATCCATTCATTCAAATGGCGGGGTGTCGGCTCGCAAAATGACAGCGTTTTCAGGGTGCGCCCCGGGTTTGAGAGTGGCTCAGAAGATTGTTCTAATGGCATTAAATTGTTCCTGCAATAACCTGTAAATAAGAATGGATGTGATTATATGTCAAGTCGTCATTTTTAAATGTAAGACTTCTGCTATTCCTGAGTGGTATCTAGTATCAAATATAGGAGTAGAAAGGAAGTTTGGCCAGTTTTGGCCCGGTTAACCGGCACAGATCATAGTATGCTCTAGAGGATTGGAAGTAACGGAGTCTTGGCCACTTGCCCAGGGGTTTCGGTAACAAGTTTCGGTACCAGGTAACCTGGCAGGTTGGCAGCAATCCTGCCGACAAGTTTTTGGGCTTCAGTTTGACTAATATCAAAATGTGCGGCGCCATCCACCTTATCCAGCAAATGCAAATAGTAGGGCAATACGCCGGCGTCGTAGAGAGCTTCGCTTAACCGGGTCAGTAGCGCTGCGCGGTCATTGATGCCTTTCAATAAAACGCTCTGGTTGAGCAGCGTGATGTCGTGGTCGCGCAGTGGTTTAAGGGCTGTTTTCACCCTTTTATCAATCTCGTTGTGATGGTTGATATGGACTACCATGGCGATTTTGAGCCTGTTCCCCGCTAATGACTTAAGTAGTCCGGGTGTTATCCGCTGCGGAATAACCACGGGTAATCGGGTATGGATACGCAGGCGTTTTACGTGTGAAATATCTGCGATTGCACGGGTCAGGTAATCGAGGTTTTTGTCGCTGTTTAATAACGGGTCGCCACCACTGTAGATGACTTCGGTAATACTCTGGTCGTTCCTGATATAGTCGAGCGCACGAAGCCATTGTTTTTTGCTGTTCCGGTTTTCCTTATAGGCGAAGTGTCGTCGAAAACAGTATCGGCAATTAATGGCACAGGAACCGGTGAGAATTAACAACACCCGGCCAGCATACTTGTGAATAATACCGGGCTGCGGGTTTGTGGATGCTTCGTCAAGCGGGTCGGTGATATAACCGGGTTTTTGTTCGGCTTCCAGCGACACGGGCAAGACCTGCCTGAGTAAAGGGTCGTTGATGTCGCCCGGTACTATACGTTGTATGTAGGGGTGGGGCACGCGCAAGGGAAATTGGAGGGCTTTAGGGTTGACCGGCAAAATATCTTCAATCCGGTTACCGGTTAAACGTAACAGTTCAGCTACATCGGTGACCGCATGACTCAATTCCGCCTGCCATGACCTGGGGCGTTTTTCTTTTTCCCGTGTGTCGCTATCCGGATGGAGTACCGGCACGGATTTGGGTATGATGACGCTAATTTTTTTCATGCCCGGGTATAAAGGGTTCCATTTAAAATTCATCGAGAGGAAATATGGCCAGCTATTCTACCAACGAATTTCGCTCAGGTCTTAAGGTAATGCTTGAGGGTGATCCCTGCAGTATCCTGGAGAACGAATTCGTCAAGCCCGGCAAGGGTCAGGCGTTTAACCGGGTTAAGCTTCGCAATTTGAAAAACGGCCGGGTCTGGGAGCGTACCTTCAAGTCGGGAGAATCCCTGGAAGGCGCCGATGTTATGGATCTGGAAATGGAATACCTCTATACGGATGGCGAGTTCTGGTACTTTATGATGACGGACGGCTCTTTTGAGCAGCACGCGGCGGATAAAAATGCCGTGTCTGGTGCGATTGACTGGCTCAAAGAACAGGACAAATATGTTGTCACCCTCTGGAACGGTGCGGTGTTATCGGTGATGCCGCCCAATTTTGTCGAACTCGAAGTAATAGAGACCGATCCCGGGTTGAAAGGTGATACCGCGCAGGGTGGAACCAAACCGGCGACGCTGAGTACCGGTGCTACTGTTCGGGTGCCTTTATTTATCAATATCGGTGATATTTTACGCATTGATACGCGCAACGGCGTCTATCAAAACCGCGTTTCAAAATAAACAGTGAATGCCATGCTTGCTGTCATGCACCAAAGTGGGTTGGCGTTGTTCGGGTGATTTAAACCTTGAAGAATGACTCCTGGAAAACCTCGGCATCATTAAAGATGCTTGAGTCACGTACACAAATATACCGGCAGGTACGGGCATTCTTCGAATCGCAAGGGGTTCTGGAGGTAGAGACTCCGATTCTGTCGGGTGCGGCCAACACCGACCCTCACATTCAATCCCTGGCGCTTACCGGAAACAGGCGTTACTTGCAGACGTCGCCTGAATTTGCCATGAAACGATTGCTGGCCTCGGGCTGCGGACCAATTTTTCAAATTTGCAAGGCTTTTCGAGGTGAAGAATCCGGCAAAAGGCATAACAGCGAATTTACCCTGCTGGAATGGTATCGCCCCGGGTTTGACCATTTCCGGTTAATGGATGAAGTCGCCCTCCTGGTGCAAAGCATTTTGGGAGATCGCCCGGTCGAGCGGTTGTCCTACCGCCGGGTGTTCCGGGACACGCTGGGAATTGACCCGTTTAGCGTCGGGGAGCCTGAGCTTGTGTCTATGGCCCGGCAACTGACTGGCTTCCAGGCAGCAGGCAATAATCCTGTTGACCGGGATACTTTGCTGAATCTGCTGATGTCGCATTTAATCGAACCGGAATTGGGAAAGGGAAAGTTGACATTCATATACCACTACCCTGCCAGCCAGTGCGCCCTGGCAAAAGTGACCAAAGACGAGCAGGGTGCAGACATTGCCCAGCGTTTTGAGCTGTATGTTGATGGCATGGAGCTGGCGAATGGCTATTACGAATTGACGGATGCCCGGGAACAGCAACGTCGTATTACAGCAGATTTGAAGACCCGGCACTCATCAGGCCTGGAGCGGCTTCCCGTCGATGAACATTTAATTCAGGCACTCGCGCATGGGCTGCCCGATTGCGCCGGTGTTGCCATGGGGCTCGATCGATTGTTGATGTTGAAAACCGGCACCCCAGACATTAGCCAGGTATTGGCCTTCCACGACGCGATTGCCTAGAAGCGTCGATAGTAACCGCAGCCAAATTTCGGCCAGGGTTTATTTTTCGGTATCGGAACTGGCCAGCATTTGTCCCAGGCGCACCGGGTATCCCTCTTGAAGCTGATCGATCCAGGAAACCTGGTTTTCACCGAATAGCATGATGACCGTCGAGCCGAGTTTAAATCGACCCATTTCATCACCTTTTTTTAGCCTGGGCTGGTGACCATAGTTAGTTTGCCTTAATTCCCTTTTAGGTGGAGTTACCAGTCCGGCCCAGACTGTTTCTATGCTTGCAACGATCATGGCGCCGACCATGATCATCGCCATAGGCCCAAATTCAGTGTCAAATATGGCAATCACCCGCTCGTTGCGGGCAAACAATCGCGGCACTTCCAGCGCCGTAAGCTGGCTTACCGAGAATAGTTTCCCCGGCACATAAATCATTTCTTTCAGGGTACCCGTTACAGGCATATGCACCCGGTGATAGTCCCTGGGCGACAGGTAAATAGTGGCAAACTTTCCATTGTCAAATAACCCGGCCAATTCCTGGGAACCTGCGAGTAACTCCAGCGTTGAATAATAATGACCCTTGGCCTGGAAGATGCGGCCATTCTCTATGTTTCCTGCCTGGCTGACGCAGCCATCGGCCGGGCTGGCAACACTTCCCTTGGTGTTAATGAAATCCCGGGCACCCGGTTTTAACTCACGGGTAAAAAAATCATTAAAATGGGCATAGGCTTTCGGGTCGGGTTGTGCCGCCTCTTCCATATTGACATCATAGGTTTTTATAAAGTATTGGATAAACCAATTCTTAAACCATGACCACTTGCATTCGGCAATATAGCCGGCAATACGGGATATCAAATTATGTGGCAATACATATTGCCCGGCCAGAAACAGATTCTTTTTTAAGTCAGACACGCTGAGTACCTTTAAGGTTGTTGTTGTAATTTACCTGGTTGAAATTTCGACGGGTGTTGATGGGTCGTTGCCCCATTCTGCCCATGAACCGGGGTAAGCTTTCATCCTGTTAAAGCCTAACGCCTTGCCTAATAGATAGGTAAAGCCGGAACGGTGATGCGTCTGGCAATGGGTGATAATTTCCTTGTCACCTGTGATGCCCAGACCGGCCAGTTCAGAGCGAATATCTTCAAGATTGCGTATTTTCAAATGACGCTCCTTGTCCATGCCACGCGTCCACTCGTAATTGGCGGCGCCGGGGATGTGGCCGGCCTTGTCAGCGAATTTTTTCTCGCCCTTAAATTCCCCGGGTGAACGGGCGTCCCAAATAGCCAAATCAACTGAGCCGAGGCGTTTAAGAATGTAATCCTTATCCACCGATGGCCAGGGGTTCAAGGTCACTTTAACCCGGGTCGGTTTGGGTGTGTTGGGTTTTGATTCGGTTGCCAGGTCGTGCGCCAACCAGGCGTGAATGCCACCATTTAAATAAGAATAATGAGTATGCCCGATCATATCCAGTATCCAGATCAGCCGACCTGCCCAGCCACCGCCTTCATCGTCGTAGGCGATTACGTGGGTATCGGGCGTTAATCCAAGCTCGGAAAAAATCAGCTCAAGCGTTTCTTTGGAGGGTAACCGGCCGGGCGCAGACGGGGTTCCCGAAGTCAACGCCTTGAACGACAGGTAGACAGCACCGGGCACGTGTGCCTGCAGGTAACTTTCCTGCTTGCCGAGGTCAACGACCAGCAGGTTGGCATTTCCCAGTTGGTCCAGCAATTGATCAGGTTCAATTACCAGCGGAAGGCGGGTGTTGTTTTGGTTCATGGCAAGTGAATCCCGCTATTAATATTTTCTGGAGCAGCTTGTCATTAATGACCTTTTAATTATGCCTACAAATTTCCTGCTTAATCGGGCGGCGCCGGGCGGTAGCGAAGTGGTTGTCGTCTGCTCCAGGCGCTCCCGCATTGTATATCAACACTTTTATCCTGTCAGTGTGAAAGGCTAATAATAACCCATTAAACCGGGGCTGGAGCGGGTTAATCCGGCTGGCATAACCTGGTTATTCATCGGGCAGGTCGGCGAGTTGGATCTGGTTGGTCACCAGTTGGAAAGGGATCGGAAGGAGTGATTGCCGTTTACAGGGACCGGCAACACATAATCCTGTGTTTATCTCGAAAAGTGCTCCGTGCATCGAGCATTGCAACATGGAATTATCGTAATTGAAAAAGTCATCTTCCTGCCAGTTCAGGTTGACACCCATATGCGGGCACTGATTTAAATAAAGGTATATTTCCCCCTGGTATTTAACGGCAAACAGGTGTTTACCTGCATGCTCAAAGCTTCTGGCCTTGCCTTCCGGAAGGGTGTCAATGTGGCAGAGAACAGTCATAGGCAGGGTATGTTTTATCCCGGAATTAAATCAGTATAAAAAAATCATATATTGCTGACTTGATAGCGAACGGCTCGACAAATTGCAAGGCTAAATTAGACGTTTGGCTAACCGGATTTTGCTATCACCTGCCAGACTCAGCTGAAGGCGGGTGCCTACTCGGCGGGTAAAAAAACAATATCACCGTAATAACTGGTTACCTGGCCCTGGCCATTATCGGTATCTGTCATGATGGCTACGGCGGATACGTTAGGCGGGTTTTTACCGAAAATATTCCTGTAGTCTTCGGCGAAATTACGCCGATGGGTGATCCATTCGCCCGCCTGTTCTTGCCCGCTATTAACCGCCAGCATGATGGATCGTGCGGAATAGGGGTTACGCCTGAACGTACCGATATCCATGTCATTCGCCCATATATAGTTGATGGCGTGCGTATTGCCTAAACCAATGCCCTGTTTTATCTGGCCCAGCAGGTTATTTTCAGGTGCATCAAAAATAATATATAACCTGGCTGCATGGTCATCTCCTGCACGCGTGTTGTCGTCGGCATTACTCGGTGTTGCAGTAATTCTCCAACGCCAGCTGACAATCGGGAATTCCCCCGGGTCTATGTCGACCTTGCGTGCCAGCCCGGAAGCCGAGCCGTTGCTTTCAGCCTTGATGACCCATTTTCCCTGACGCATTAAATGGGTATAAACCGTTTTTTCTTTTACCTTGTCAAAGCCATAGGGCTGCCATTGTTGAAACAATTGTCCGGTTGATTGCGATGAAAAGGCTCCGGCATGAAATAAGGCATCCCCGGACCCTGTGCTCGAAGTCGAATGTAAAATCAGTGCAAAAAAAATGAAAAGTGGCATACCTGGGCCGCAGTTCCCGGTCTCATGGAAACGATAAACTATCAGTTAAATGACCCGGTATCCAAATGTTAATAGAAAAGTGCACCTGTTGTTTTCAATTCCCGGAAATAAACCAATTATTTCGGGGGTAAATGTCAGGTCCATCATGTGCTATTTGTAAAAACAGGGCTATATTTATTGGTACTTAAATAATTTTTCCGCACCCTCGTTAACCGAAATCCAGATTTGCTTTTTATCAAGCGCCGGGTTGGCAAAATCATTTAAATAGTGATAAGTCATGCGGGAGGTTTGCTCAGGGGCTGATAAAAATGTAAATTCATGCCTGCAACTAGAATTTGGAAGTATAGGTATGTAACTGTGATAGATTCGGATGGTTTCCGTCCCAATGTTGGTATTGTATTGGTGAACTCCTGGGGACAGGTGCTATGGGCAAGACGATCTGGCCAGCAGGCCTGGCAATTTCCGCAGGGTGGAATAGAGGAGCATGAAACGCCAGAAGAAGCATTGTACAGGGAGTTGCAAGAAGAAGTAGGGCTGACCAAAAACGATGTCAGGGTCCTGGCAAAAACACAGGGATGGCTGCGATACAGATTACCCAAACGTTACCAGCGCCAACGTTCAAAACCGTTATGTATCGGTCAAAAACAGAAATGGTTTTTGCTGCATATGTTGTGTTCGGATGACAAGGTGCACTTTAAAGGTTCGGGTGAACCCGAATTCGATGATTGGCGATGGGTCAGCTATTGGTACCCGGTCACCCAGGTAGTCATGTTTAAACGAGATGTATACCGTCGCGCACTAAAGGAATTGGCGCCATGGATTTACATACCATAACAACATTTATTTTTAAGGGGGGATAATGCTGGAAACTCTGCGTAGCATTGTTCAGGAAGTCAATGTCGCAAAGGATTTAAATTCAGCCCTGGCAACCGTTGTTGAGCGCGTTCAATTGGCATTGGATACAAATGCCTGCGCTGTTTACCTGTTTGATAATAATCTGCAAAAATTTATTCTACGCGCTGAAGTCGGCCTTGGCCCGGCTGCCAATAGCGATGCCAACCTCGCATTTTCCGAAGGATTGGTCGGCCTCGTCGGGTCTCGTGCCGAACCAATAAATATCGAGAATGCTTCAGACTATCCCGACTATCATTATTATCCCGGTACAGGAAAAGACAAATATTATTCCTTTCTGGGTGTTCCTGTTATTCATCACCGTAATGTCCTGGGCGTACTGGTGGCACACGGCAAGGAAAGTTATAAATTTGATGAAGAAGCCGAGGCCTTCCTTATTACCCTGGCTTCCCAACTGGCTGTTGTCCTGGTTCACGCCGAAGCAACAGGCGCGATCAAGGAAACCGAACCGGCCAGCACCAGGCAGGTGGTCAAATTTGAAGGTGTTGCCGGTGCCAACGGCATCGCTATCGGTGAAGTCGTGGTTGCCTACCCTTTGGCCGATCTTTCGGCCGTTCCCGATCGGAATAGCGAAGATGTTGGCGAGGAAATCAAGCTGTTCAAAGCCGCATTGGCAAATGTCAAAAGCGATATCAAGGATGTCAGTGCCAAGCTTTCCGAGGAATTGGGTCTGGAAGAACGCGCATTATTTGACGTTTACACCAGGATTCTGGATGACAGCGCGATTGGCGGCGAAATAGAGGAAACGATAAGGCAAGGCCAGTGGGCCCAGGGTGCATTACGTGAAGTTATCCTCCGGCACATACAGGTGTTTGAAAAAATGGAAGACCCGTATTTGCGTGAGAGGGCGAGCGATATACGTGACCTGGGGCGCAGGATTTTATCCTACCTGCAAAAAACCCAGCGTTCGAGGACCGAGTTTCCCGAACAGGTAATATTGATCGGTGATGAATTAACACCCGCTAACCTGGGTGAAGTCCCTCCCAGGAGCCTGGTCGGGCTGGTCTCGATTCGCGGTTCAAAAAATTCACACATCTCCATTTTGGCAAGAGCTATGGAGATTCCGGTCGTCGTCGGTGCAGTCGATGTGCCTTACCTGCAAATGGACGGTATCGAGGTCATTGTCGATGGTTACCAGGGGCTGGTTTTCCCCAATCCGTCGAATACGCTCAAGCAGCATTTTCAGCGTGTCATCGCCGAAGAGCAGGCGATGGTTCGCGGTCTGGAAGCCCTCAGCGAATTGCCTGCTACAACCCAGGACGGTCACCATGTACCCATTCTTGTCAATACCGGGTTGCTGTCGGATGTTGCCCGGTCATTGCAGCGGGGTGCCCAGGGTGTCGGCCTGTATCGAACCGAAGTGCCGTATATGATCAGCGATCGTTTCCCAAGCGAACGTCAACAGGCCAACCTTTACCGCCAGCATTTAGCTGCCTTCGTGCCCAACCGGGTTACCATGCGAACACTGGATGTGGGTGGTGACAAGGACTTGCCCTATTTCCCGATCAAGGAAGATAATCCTTTCCTGGGCTGGCGCGGAATCCGGATTACCCTTGATCATCCGGAGATTTTCCTGGTGCAGATTCGCGCCATGCTCAAGGCAAGCGAAGGTCTGAATAATTTGCGTATCATGTTACCGATGATATCGAACGTAACGGAAGTGGACGAAGCATTGCAATATATCCGCCAGGCTTATAACGAGGTGTTGCAGGAAGGACATGCCATTGAAATGCCGCCCGTGGGCGTTATGATCGAAGTGCCCGCCGCGGTCTACCAGGCTCGGGAGCTGGCCCGGCGAGTGGATTTTCTGTCGGTAGGCAGTAATGATTTAACCCAGTATATGCTTGCAGTTGACCGTAATAACAGTTCGGTCGCCGACCTTTACCATTCGTTCCACCCGGCCGTGTTAAAAGCCCTGCATTACATTGTCTATATGGCGCACCTGGAAAACAAGCTGGTTAGCATTTGTGGCGAGCTTGCCGGTGACCCGAGGGGTACACTATTATTGATGGCAATGGGCTATGATGAGCTTTCCATGAGTGCGTCCAGTATCCTGAAGGCCAAGTCCCTGATTCGTTCGGTTACCATGTCCCAGGCAAAACTCCTGCTCGATGAAGTGCTGGAACTGCATACCGCAGAGGAAATTGAAAAACGAATCGACGCGGTCATTTCTGAAATTGGCCTGGCTGAAATCGATACCTCGGTTTAAGGCGTTTTTTCCAGCTTGAAATGATATTCCCTGGTAATTTCCTGCTGGCCTGCCACGGCATGATTCTTCTCGATAAAATGCACATTATAGTTGCTGTCTACGGTGATAAGGGTACTGGAGCGTGTGCCGTAAAGGGGTGTCGATATGAAACGACTTGACAGGGTATGCTCCAGTTCCAGGCCGACACCTGTTTCCGGCAACTGGTCAAGGCCGGCTTTGGTCTGGTCTGCCAGTATCGCCATCAGGCACTGACTATCCGGCTTGTTTTTAATGCATTCGATAAACTGTTGTTTGCCGATGACCACCTTGGGCCAGGGGGAGTCCAGCAAGCCGTTACTCAAGCCATAATTTCCCGGGGCAATGTGCCGGACTTCATCCAGCTCGCTGGCGCAATAATATAAATTTGCCAGATCACCGGCGACAAGGTTGAAGCCATTGTATTGCCTGCGCATGTCCAGGACTTTTTGCATATATAGGGCGGCAGGTTCTTCTCCGGTAAGATAATCTCGTGTAAGTTCACCCCTGGAGCGAGCCGATTCATTGTTGAGCGCCGGGTTGCGGTAGTTGGTGATAAAAGACAGTCGACCTGTCCTGGTAATTCCCAGCCAGGTGCCCTGGTGTTGCAGGTCCATTCCCGCAAGCACATCAGGGTAACGCTGCCAAAAGCCGGCACAGGCCGTTGGCCTTGCATAATACTCGTCCCGATTGGCGGCGATAATCAGGGGGTAATCCGGGTTTTTTTGATATGAAACGAAAATCAGGCACATGATAATCACGACAGGTCGGTGTATGCACGATTCTAGCAAATTCATACCTTGTACATGATTTATTTTTTGTTGTACGGGGTGGTTGGTATTTTCTCGGGGCTAATAGCCGGTTTACTGGGTATCGGGGGAGGCATAGTAATTGTTCCCATCCTGATTTTTACCTTCACCTTGAATCACGTGCCAAAGGAAATCATTGCCCAGGTCGCAATAGCGACATCGCTGGCCGTCATTATTGTCAACTCACTGGTTTCTATCTATACCCACCAGCGACATGGTGCGATTCGCTGGGAGATGCTACGGGGCATTATCCTCGGCATTTTGGCCGGTGCCGTTTTGGGAGTGAACAGTGCCCTGTTTATGAGTTCTGAACTATTAACGTTGGTGTTCGGGGTGTTCCTTTTTACAATCGGTATTATTGTCGGTTTTGGCCTGGTGCCGAAACCCGGCCAGGGTTTGCCCGGACGGTTAGGTGCATCCTCTGCAGGTATAGTAATTGGTTGGGTATCTGCCATGCTGGGTATCGGCGGGGGTACCCTGAGCGTGCCTTATTTTATCGGGCGCAATTTGCCAATGAGAAATGCTATTGCAATGGGTGCGGCGTGTGGATTGCCAATCTCGGTAATGGCCACCATTGTGTATATTTATCAGGGCTGGAATCTGGATATCCCCTGGGGATTGGGGTATGTTTACCTTCCTGCTTTGGCCGGTATTGCAATCACGAGTATCCCGGCAGCCACTTTTGGGGCTTACATGGCGCACCGTATAAACCCGCGCAACCTGCAAATCGGGTTTTCTATCGTGATGTGTCTTGTTGGCCTGAAGTTTATTTTCCAGTAATGCGTGAAGCCCTATAAATAATGGTTTCAGGCATTTTTTTTAAATACTCCAAGGCATAGCCCAATGTTAACCTACCCCGATATCAACCCGATTGCACTTTCCCTGGGTCCGTTAAAGGTGCACTGGTACGGGTTGATGTACCTGTTGGGTTTTGCCGCCGCCTATTGGCTAGCCAGTATGCGGACAAAAAAAGCCGGGGCTGTGTTAACCGGAGAACAGGTATCTGACCTGATTTTTTACGGAGCCATGGGTGTCGTGGTGGGCGGGCGTTTTGGTTACGTGCTGTTCTATCATTTTGATTATTTTTTGCAAAACCCCCTGTGGCTATTCAACATCTGGGAGGGTGGCATGTCGTTTCACGGAGGGTTAATCGGCGTGATCCTGGCACTGATACTTTTCGCCAGGAAAAGCGGAATTCTGTTTTTTGATGTTGCAGATTTTACCGCCCCCCTGGTGCCGATTGGTTTGGGCGCCGGCCGAATCGGGAATTTTATCGGTGGCGAGCTTTGGGGCAGGGTTACCGATGTCCCCTGGGGTATGGTGTTCCCCGGTGGCGGGCCATTGCCACGTCACCCGTCACAGCTATACCAGTTTTTACTGGAAGGCGTCCTGTTGTTTATTATCCTGTGGCTGTTTTCCTCCAGGCCTCGACCGCGCATGGCGGTTTCCGGACTGTTCCTGGTGTGCTACGGCTTTTTCCGTTTCGTCGTCGAGTTCTTCCGCCAGCCCGACCTACACCTGGGGTTTTTAGCCTTTGACTGGCTGACAATGGGTCAATTATTATCCTTGCCTATGATCGCACTGGGTATCGCGTTTATTATTGTCGGTTATAGAAATTACCCGGCTACTGAAAACAGTCGTCAACAGCGGGGCTGATAAACAGCTTTTTTCTACAGGATAAATCAGGTTATGCAGCAATATCTGGAGTTAATGCGAGACGTGGTCCAAAACGGCGTCGACAAGGGCGACCGGACGGGCACGGGTACGCGTTCGATTTTTGGCCGACAAATCCGTTTCGATCTGTCCCGCGGATTTCCTTTGGTGACCACCAAGAAGTGTCACATCAAGTCTATTATTCATGAGCTGTTATGGTTCCTCAAAGGCGACACCAATATTCAATACCTCAGGGACAATGGCGTCACTATCTGGGATGAGTGGGCCGACGAAAACGGTGACCTGGGGCCTGTATATGGAGAGCAATGGCGTGCATGGATTCGCCCGGATGGCACCACTGTTGACCAGATCAGCAACGTTCTGGACGCGCTCAGAAACAACCCGGATAGCCGCCGTATCATGGTAGTTGCCTATAATCCGGGTGTTGCCGACGAAATGGCATTGCCCCCGTGTCACTCGTTATTCCAGTTTTACGTGGCTCGTGGAAAATTATCCTGCCAGCTTTATCAACGTTCGGCCGACTTATTCCTGGGCGTGCCTTTCAATATTGCCTCCTACGCCCTGTTAACACATATGATGGCGGCCCAGTCGGACCTTGAGGTGGGTGAATTCATTCATACCTTCGGTGACTGCCATTTGTACAGTAATCATTTGACCGATAACATTGTATTTGAGCAATTGAGACGAAAGCCTCGTCCTTTACCGACGCTGCGGATAAAGCGCAAGCCGGCTAGCCTGTTTGATTATCGTTTTGAAGATTTCGAAATTAGCGGGTATGACCCGCTACCTGTCATCAAAGCACCCGTTGCCCTGTAAGTTATTGTCTATACTGCTTGCAAGTGATATAAAACAGGTGATTAAAGCACCGGGCAGAAGGTATAACAAATGGAAACTTCAGTCACTCGAAACCGTCGATCCAGGGAACGTTACAAAACGGTCGTTTACTCGGCATCGATAAAGCGTCATGGTTTACCGGGCAGTTTCAAACCTTCGCTCGATGCTGCGGTGATCAATTTTAATCGCTTCGGAATGGCCGTCTGTTGCGAGCGAAAATTCAATGTCGGCGATAAAATAAATATACAAATGCATTCGATATGCGAGCAGGTTAATGATATCTGCGCGGTTGTTCGATACGTTGAAAATCGGCGCAGGGAATATATTATCGGTCTGCAATTTGTCGAGGCCGATGACTTTACCACCGAAATCTCCAACGTGGCTTATAGTACGCTTGCCTGTATGGAGCGGGTTATAAAACACCAGTTGGCCTAGGGCCATGACCTCTCACCGGGAAAATCAACTGCTGGTCATTGGAACAATTCTGGCGCTCGCCATTTCTGCAATCGAGCCTTACGACTTAACCATCTGGTTCCTGGAGACTTTCCCGGTGTTGATCGGGCTACCTATTATACTGGTCACGCACAGGCGTTTTCCGATGACATCGCTTGTTTACCGCCTGTTGTTTTTACACGCGCTGATCCTGATCCTGGGCGCACATTATACCTACGCGCGGGTTCCATTCGGCTTCTGGATGCAGGATGTTTTCGATTTTACCCGAAACAACTATGACCGCATTGGTCATATTGCCCAGGGTTTTATTCCCGCCGTGTTGGCGCGTGAAATTCTGCTAAGGAAATCCCCGTTAAAGCCCGGCCGCTGGCTGTTTTTCCTGGTGACCTGCGTATGCCTGTCAATCAGCGTCTGTTACGAATTTATTGAATGGTGGGTTGCGCTCCTGACCGGTACTGCGGCCGATGAATTTCTTTCCTTGCAGGGCGATATCTGGGACACGCAGTGGGATATGTTCATGGCGCTGATTGGCGCAATCAGCGCGCAATGGTTGTTTACCCGTTATCATAACGGTCTGTTAACAAAACAGGGCCTGGTCTGAAAGAGTCACCCGGTCGGGGTATTGAGTTTTCAGGCTTCTGTCGAAAGCTCGCGTAATTGCCGTTCAAGGGCAGCTGCTCCGGCGGGCAAATCCAGTTTTCCTCCCAGTGCCAGGATACTCGAGCCAAGGGCATGCAGTGTCCTGAACAGGTTGTGCGCGTGACATTGTTCGCCCATCTGTCCGATGCGAACGATCTTCGGACCGAAGGAGCCGGATATTTCAACCCGGTATCGATTTGACATGTATTTGAGCAATTCGGTGGAACAAATTTCTTTCGGGGTGTTTATGCCGACGACTGAATTGAGGCGTGCTTCCCTGGGCGCATAAAGGACCAGGCCCATGGTTTCAATGCCGGCCTGCAAGGCTTCCGAGCATTTTAAATGGCGAGCAAAACGTACCGGCATGCTCTCGTTGCAAATTAGCCTTAATGCCTCGTGCATTGCCAGGATTCCCGATACGGGTGCCGTATAGTGATAGGCTTTTTTGTACCAGAATTGATCTGCCAGCTTGGCATCAAGACACCAGTGTCGCAGCGTGTCGGTACGCGAATTTATATACTCCCATGCCTTGTCAGAGAAGGCCACCAGGGAAACACCGGGGATCGAGGACAGGCCTTTCTGGCCACCGGTTATCACCGCGTCAACGCCCCAGGTATCCATATCCAGCGGCATGGTGCTGAGCGTGCAAACGGCGTCAACGATAACCAGGCAATCGTGCTGCTGGGCCAGTCGACATATTTCGGGCAGGAAACGGTTATAGATGGTGTTGGATGTTTCACCCTGAACAATGGTTAATACTTTTGGTTTATGCTTTTCCAGAATCGGGGCGACCATTTCAGGGTGCGCCGTATGCCCGTCTTCGACGGGAACGCGTATTACGTTGGCTTCAACACGCTCGGCCATTTCTGCCAGGCGTCCGCTGAAAAAACCATTACAGATGCTGACGACAGTGCTGCCGGGCGATACCAGGTTAACAACTGCCATCTCCATTGCGGCCGAGCCAGGACCGGCAACCCCGAGAATATGCTGTGTTTGCGTTTGGAACACATAGCGGGACATGGACTTTACCTGCTCGATGATTTGAGACATGGTGTCGCCCAGGTGATTAATCACAATCGAGTTTGCCGCCGCAACCCTTGCCGGCACCGGTACAGGACCTGCGCCCATCATCAACAATGGCTCATCGGGCAAAATATTGTCCAGTGGAACTATATCACTGGGCACTTTAACGATCATATAAGCCTCTTCAAATCTTCCATGAAACCGGTATCTGGAGCGTAAAATAAAGCTAGTAAAATAATTTTGGTCAAATGCCTCGGCCGGAAGCATTGTAAAAAACACGGTTATCTATATGATGGCCAGTCTGTAGAGGGGAATTTAACGGTTTTTTATTCGATACGCAAAGAATCTGAACATTGAATCTTTATTGCGCTTTTTACGTTTCCGAATACCAAAATAACAAGCAATAGGTAATGAGTACACTGAATCAATTTTCCTGGTCACGATATTTGGCTAACTAGCATGAAAACAGAGCGCCTGGATCACACGGTGCTGAGGGTAACAGACATTGAGACAACCGCTTTACTTTATCAGACAGTGATGGAAATGAAATCAGTCACCTTTGCCGGTGGCCGGCAGCCTGTAACGTTTGGAGATCAAAAAATTAACCTTTATCAACAGGGGAATAAATTCGGGCCCAGGGCCGATAGCATGATGCCTGCTAGTGCCGATCTGTGTTTCATTGTTGATCCACCCGTTCTGGAGGTCAGGGAACAACTGGACAAATGGGACAGCGATATTTTAGATGCACCGGCCAGGCGCACCGGTGCCTGTGGCGATATAGTTTCAGTTTATATACGTGATCCGGACGCCAATTTGATTGCAAAATCAAATTATCTGTAATCATTTTTTAATACAGAATAAATGCTTTTGAAGTAACCAGGTATATTATGACGACATTCCCTGATATCCCCAATGAACACGCTGTCGCTGCACTCATTTTAACCGTGGTGGCGCTGTATTTGTTTTCAAAGGACCAGGTCCCGCTGGAAACTTCCAGTCTGGGTATCATCGTATTGCTAACCGTCGGCTTTGTCGTTTTTCCGTTTGTATCCGAGGATGGTATTGAGCTTGACCCGGTGACTTTCTTCAAGGGCTTCGGCCACGAAGCCCTGATTGCGGTGAGTGCCCTGATGGTGGTTGGCTACGGTTTGATCAGGACCGGAGCACTCGAACCGGTGGGGCGCCTCCTGTCGCAGGTATGGGCGTTCAACCCGGCATTATCCGTGCTTATTTCGCTAATCGTGGCAGCCATGTTGAGTGCCTTCGTTAATAACACGCCTATCGTTGTTTTATTCCTGCCAATATTAATCTCGGTTGCGATTCGAACTAAAACTCCCGCTTCGTCATTGCTCATGCCTATGGGGTTTGCCACTATCCTGGGTGGAATGCTGACGACGATCGGCACCTCGACCAACCTGCTGGTAGTCAGCGTGGCAGCCGATGCGGGCCTTGAACGCATACGCATGTTTGATTTTTTTATCCCCGGCCTGGTCGTTGCCGGTGTCGGCATTGTTTACCTGTGGCTGATCGCGCCTCGGCTCCTGCCGGAACGCCAGACCCCGATGACCGATACTTCGCCCCGTGTTTTCACGGCACACCTGGCTATACCCAAAGACTGTTTCGCCGATGGTAAAACCGTGCACGAGATCCTGGTCAAGGCCGGTGGTCGCATGAAAATTGACCGGATTATAAAATCAGAACAAACCTTCAGTTTTCCATTACCCGACGTCAGGGTGCGTGCCGGTGACCAGTTACTGGTTCGAGATACCCCGTCAAACCTGAAAGAGTTTGAGTCGCTGCTGGGCGCTAACCTTTATTCGCACGGTAATATTGTCGATGAAGATCACCCCCTTAAGGAAGACGATCAACAGATCGCCGAACTGATCCTGGACAGGGGCTCGCCCCTGGTGCACCGGACACTCAATGAACTGCGGTTTGCAGATTCGTACCAGCTTTCCATTATTGCCATTCACCGCCAGGGACGTGTGCTTGAGCAGATGCCAAGTGGAATTGGCAAGGTGAGGCTGCGGTTGGGAGACGTGTTGTTGATCCAGGGTTCAAAAGAAAGTATCGATGCTATCAAGCAGCGCGGGCAGTTTTTAGTGCTGGATGCCACCGTGGAATTGCCCCACACCCAGAGAGCCAACCGCTCCATAATTATCATGGGGGGTGTTGTATTGACGGCAGCACTTGGTATTGCACCGATTGCCATCAGTGCTGTCGGTGGTGCATTGTTGATGATCCTGACCAATTGCCTGCGTTGGCGCGATATTCAGCGGGCCTTGAGCGCTCAGGTCATCCTGATCGTCGTTGCCAGTTTATCGCTAGGCACAGCCCTGACGGCAACAGGAGCGACTTCCTACCTTGCCGCCTGTTTTGTTGCCCTCACCCAAGGTCTGTCGCCACATATGATCTTTGCCGGACTGGTATTTCTGATGGCGCTGCTGACCAACGTTGTCTCCAATAATGCCGCCGCTGTTATCGGCACCCCGATTGCCATCAGCATTGCCAATCATCTGGGTTTGCCCCCCGAGGCATTCGTGCTCGCTGTGTTGTTTGGTGCAAACATGAGCTTTGCCACGCCTATGGCTTATCAAACCAACCTGTTGGTGATGAATGCCGCCGGCTATACCTTCGGAGATTTCGTCAGGGTAGGGTTGCCAATGACTTTTCTGCTGTGTGGCGTGGTGTCCTGGGTGTTACCCGTCCTGTATGACTTCTAGGCATTTGATTTATGCATACAATTTCCCGGACCAGGGAGATAACCCCATTGCTTCGATTGAAATGCGCTGAAACCCTGGAAAAATATACATCACAGCTGTTCCGCAAGCTGGGTTAGAAACGATCTTGTAAATCTTCGCAATTTTGTGTTGTAAACCATGTGCTTAATCTGTTAGATTCAGCGCGGAAAAAAATTTCCACGTGGTTCATCAATAATCTGCATTGCAGAGGGATTACAATCAATGAGCGATTCCTGCTTCCAACTTAAAGGAAGTGTCCTTACCGTTGTTGTCCTTGAGCTCTACGATTTTTCTTCTACTGCCTTCGCCAAACAGCTTCAGCAAAAAGTTAAACAGGCACCCATGTTTTTCCAGGGTTCTCCCGTTGTCATCAGCCTTGAAAAGTTGAACATTGAAGTCAAACGCATAGATTTTACAATTTTAATCGGCCTGTGTGCCAGGTACGGCCTGAAACCAATGGCGTTTAAGGGTGGTAGCCAGAGATTCAGGGATGCGATCAAGTCAACCGGACTTATTCACCTGCCCGCCGCGTCATTAAAGTCGGCCACCGAACCGGTGGAAAAACCTCAACCGGCGGCTAAAGTCGAGCCTGAAACGGCCATTGAACCTGAAACTGTCGTTAAAACAGTTGACGAAGAAAAGAATGTATTCTGGCCGACAAAATTGATCACTCAACCGGTACGCTCGGGGCAGCAGATTTATGCCAAGCAGGCAGACCTGATCGTCACGTCTCACGTCAGTGAAGGCGCGGAAATTCTGGCCGACGGGAATATCCACGTTTATGGTGCACTTCGCGGGCGTGCGTTGGCAGGTGCACAGGGTGACGAAAACGCCCGTATTTTTAGTCAGTCAATGGAAGCCGAATTATTGTCGATAGCCGGTAATTTTATTTTAAACGAAGACATAAGAACACGTGTCTGGAAGGAACGGGCCCAGGTATATTTTAATAACAATGTTTTACACCTCAAACCCATTTAAACTTTTTTACAGGGAAACGTTTTTAATCGTCAGTAATGAAAAGATTTCAACAAAAGCTAAATTCACAAACATTAATGGAGTCTAATTTTGGCTAAGATAATTGTAGTCACTTCAGGAAAGGGTGGCGTAGGAAAAACAACGAGCAGTGCCGCAATTGGCACCGGGCTGGCAATGAACAACAAGAAAACGGTCATTATTGATTTCGACGTTGGCTTGCGTAATCTCGATTTGATCATGGGTTGTGAACGCCGGGTCGTATACGATTTTGTCAACGTCATAAGCGGTGAGGCCACGCTTAACCAGGCGCTGATCAAGGACAAACGGCTAAAGAATCTTTTCATCCTGCCTGCCTCGCAAACACGCGACAAGGATGCGCTGACCAAGAAAGGCGTTGAAAAAGTCTTAAATGATTTGTCCAAGGATTTTGATTTCATAATATGTGACTCACCCGCCGGCATCGAAAAAGGCGCGCAAATGGCGCTTTATTTCGCCGACGAAGCGATTGTTGTAACCAATCCCGAGGTGTCGTCGGTTCGTGATTCAGACCGTATCCTGGGTATTTTGCAGAGCAAGTCGCGTCGTGCAGAGAATGGAGGTGACCCCGTTGTCGAACATTTATTGATTACCCGCTACGACCCGGAGCGTGTGATCGCCGGTGAAATGTTAAGCATTTCCGATGTGGAGGATATTCTCGCGATACCACTGCTCGGGGTTATCCCGGAATCCGAAGCCGTGCTGAAGGCTTCCAACCAGGGAACGCCGGTTATCCTCGATGAAAAAACCAAGGCGGGACTGGCCTATTCAGATGCGGTCATGAGGTTGCTGGGTAGCAATGTCGATTACCGTTTTATTACGGTAGAGAAAAAAGGTTTCTTTAAAAGAATGATGGGGGCTGGAAGGTGAGTATTTTTGATTATTTTCGTAAGAGCAAGGAAAAGCAGACTGCTTCGATCGCGAAAGAACGCCTGCAGATCATAGTTGCTCACCAGCGTACGGCGATGAACCAGCCTGATTACATTCCCAAAATGCAGCAGGATATTGTCAAGGTGATCAAAAAATATGTCGATATTGAGAAGGACCAGGTCAATGTCCAGCTCGATACCGTGAATAACTGCTCGGTGCTGGAACTGAACGTAACCTTGCCCCAGTAGGAGTGCAGCAAATCAGGGTTATTTACGTATAAAGCCCGATTTGAAAGCCAGTGACCTCGTTAACTATGCATATCGAGCTCCCTGGCTTTTTTGTGAATGACTATCAGGGGTGCCTGGATTCCCCCCTGATCCTGCATTTAAACCGCGTTATTTATCTTTCCTGTAATCTTTAAGCAATTCGCTGATTGTATTGATACGTTTTCGATTAACCCCGAAATCGCTTGTTCCTACCCTCGACGCGGACCTGAGCTGGATTTGCCGGTTCATGGCGTCCAGTCGCGCCTCGAAATCGTCGACGAAGCCAAAAACTCGCGAAGTAAATTCAGCCGCCAGGTAACGCTCATTTGCGGTGATAATTTTCCCGCCCTGATCACCGATGATCGCCTGTAATTGTTGCCAGGCATCATCTTCCTTGCCGGCAATGATATTCAGCGGTTCAAAGTAGTGACGCTCGTTTTTCAGGAATTCGCTGCAAACACAGTTGGGTTTGTCCGGGCACGGGGCGAGACGACCGTCAACGATGCCGACGGGTTTGCCCGATTTCGAGATCATACCCTGGATAAAGAGATAACCGGCAATCACCAGGGGAATTGCGCTGATGATAATAACAAGGGTTTTAAGGCTCATGGGTGCTTACTCGGTATTGGATATTGGATTGGGTGTTCGGTCAATAGGATAATTTACCAGGGCAAAACCTCGCCATTGGCATGCCAGAAAGTACCCGTATTTTCGAGATTGAGCTCATCAAGCCTGGCTAACAATCCCCGGGCTGCTATTTCCGGTGTATCTCCACGGTAACCGGTCATTCGCGTCGCGATTAAACCCGGGTGCAGCAAGGCAACCGCTATACCCTGTTTTTTCAGATCGAGGGACAGGTTTACGCCAACCATGTTCGCCGCGGCCTTGGCCAGGCGATAGCCATACATTCCGCCGCTGCCATTGTCGGCAATGGAACCGAGCCGGCTGGTGATAATGCCGATTTTGGACCCCGCGTCAAGGTTCGGTAATAACGCGGTCGACACGCGCAGGGGTCCCAGCGTGTTAACTTCAAATTGCCTGCGAATCCGATCGAAGTCCAGGTCGTCGAGTTTTTCGTTGGAGAGGAAGCCGGCGTTGTTTAGTACTACATCCAGTGTTTCGCCTTCCAACTGCAACGCAAGCCGCTCGACGGATGTCTCGCTGGTAACGTCGACATCCTCGATAATGCTTACCTTCAGCGATTTGAGTCCAGATGATGCATGCCGGCAGGTGGCAATCACCGTGTCGCCGCGGGCCTGTAATTGCTTGCAGAGCTCCAGGCCAATTCCCCGATTTGCCCCGGTAATCAAGAACTTGCTCATTTCAAATGCCCTGTTTTATCGAACTACCGGAATCCGAAAGCAAACACCTGCCTCCGGCACTGATTCGGCCACATATAAACCCCTGCCGGGTGTACGCCCGGCCCAGGATATCTGCCCTGGTACAGCCTCTGCCACCTATTTGGGCTGCTTCACCATGCGCATGTAGGATTTAATGGTTTTCCAGCCATCCGGAAACAGGCCCTTGGCCTCTTCGTTGGAGACCGCCGGCACGATAATCACGTCTTCACCATTTTTCCAGTTCACGGGGGTAGCAACCTTGAATTTCATGGTCAGTTGCATGGAGTCAAGAACCCGTAGAATTTCGTCGAAGTTACGACCCGTGGTCATGGGGTAGGTGAGCATCAGCTTGATGGTCTTGTCCGGGGCGATAACGAATACCGAGCGAACGGTGGCATTATCCAGCGGCGTGCGGCCTTCGGAGGTGCCCGGTTCGTCGGCGGGCAGCATGTTGTAAGCCTTGGCGATCGATAGATCCGGATCTCCGATGATCGGGTAATTCACCTTGTTACCCTGTGTTTCCTCGATATCTTTCATCCACTCTTCATGGCTGTTTACCGGGTCCACACTTAACCCGATGATCTTGCAGTGCCGCTTGGCAAATTCACTGGCAAGGCCAGCCATGTAGCCCAGTTCGGTCGTGCAAACGGGGGTAAAATCCTTGGGATGCGAGAATAACACAGCCCAGCTTTCACCAATCCACTCGTGAAAGTCGATAGGACCCTCGGTAGTTTCAGCCTGGAAATTGGGTGCGGTGTCATTGATTCGTAAAGCCATAGTGCCCTCCTTGTGATTCTCACTGGTTTTTACCGTTAGCATATAACTTCCGGGTCAGGAATAAAACGGAATGGAAAGAACAATTACTACTAAAAATGCAGCCTATAAGTATTGATTTTTATGTTAGTAATAACGCGTAGTTATAAACAACGGTTAGCAAGTCCTGCTCACCCGGCTTTGTGTTATTCTTGCGTCTTTACTACTCACTACTCACTACTCGCCATAATTCCCTGCTGACGAATCAGGGCATAGGTGATCCGTGTTTATCGAAAATATGAATAAAGGCAAACAACCGTGAAACTGGCAATGATCGTGGCCATGGCGCAAAACCGGGTGATAGGTATTAACAACAAGCTGCCCTGGTACCTGCCCGAGGATTTGAGATATTTCAAGGCCATCACCATGGGCAAGGCTATTATCATGGGTCGAAAAACCCATGATTCCATCGGCAAGCCCCTGCCTGGCAGAACCAATATTATTATCACCCGTGATACCGGGTACTCTGTCCAGGGTTGCACGGTGGTGCATTCCCTCGACGAGGCCCTGGCGCAGGCGGAAAATGTGGGGATCATCTCCGGGCAGGATGAAGCGATCGTTATAGGCGGCGAGCAGGTTTACCAATTGGCGTTACCCCGTGCCGACCGGCTCTACCTGACCCGGGTGCACGCCGATATCAGGGGCGACGCCTTGTTTCCCGAATTTGATTCACGGGAATGGCAGGAGGTCAGCAGCAAGTCGTTCAGGGCCGAAGGACCGAATCCCTACGATTACAGTTTTATTGTGCTCGATCGGGTCAAACCCTGACGCGCTATAAAAATAGAATTCGGCTCCTGCAACTATTTATCGGTAACGGCGCCTTCTGATGCCGATGTTACCTGCCGGGCGTATTTAGCCAGCACGCCGCGTCTTGGTCCTTCGGGTGCCTGCCAATTTTCAAGGCGAGCCTGCATTTCCTTGAAGGTCAGGTCTACATTCACTTCGCAATTTTTTGCGTCGATGGTGATCTTGTCACCGTCCTCGATAATCGCAATGGGGCCACCGGTTGCCGCTTCCGGGGTGATATGACCCACCACGAAACCATGGCTGCCACCCGAGAAGCGACCATCGGTAATCAGGGCAACATCGTTACCCAGGCCTGCGCCCATAATGGCAGAAGTTGGGCTGAGCATCTCCCGCATGCCCGGGCCGCCGACAGGTCCTTCGTAACGAATGACAACAACGTCGCCCTTGACCACAGTACCATCGAGAATGGCTTGCAAGGCAGATTCTTCACCATGGAACACCCTGGCATTCCCGGTAAAGCTCAGGCCCTCCTTGCCGGTGATTTTGGCCACCGAGCCGGTCGGAGACAGGTTGCCGTAGAGGATAACCAGGTGACTCTCGGGTTTGATCGGATTATCCAGCGGCATGATGATTTCCTGCCCTTCGGGGTAGGGTGCCACGTCGGCCAGGTTTTCTGCCATGGTTTTGCCCGTTACCGTCATGCAATAGCCATGCAAAAGGCCCGCGTCGAGCAGCATTTTCATCAGCGGTTGAATGCCACCGATAGCGATCAGCTCGGACATAAGGTATTTCCCGCTGGGCTTCAGGTCGGCCAGCAAGGGGACGTTTTTTCCAATCCGGGTAAAATCTTCCAGCCCGATCTCAACACCCGCGCAATGCGCCATGGCAATCAGGTGAAGGACGGCGTTGGTTGACCCGCCCAGCGCGATGATAACCGTGATGGCGTTTTCAAACGCCTCCTTGGTCAGGATATCCGAGGGTTTGATATCTTTTTTGATTAGCTCCATAACCGCTTCCCCGGCCCGGCGCGCATCCTCGGCTTTATTTTCAGAGATGGCATCCTGTGCCGAGCTGTTGGGCAGGCTTAAACCCATTGCCTCAATCGCAGAAGCCATGGTGTTGGCTGTGTACATGCCGCCGCATGAACCGGGACCCGGAATCGCCGTTTTCTCGACATCCAGCAATTCGATGTCAGAAACGGTTTTCTTGGCGTGCCCGCCAACCGCTTCGAATACTGAAACGATATCCCTGCGATCCTTACCGGGCTGGATGGTGCCGCCGTAAACAAACACCGATGGCCGGTCCAGCCGGGCCATGGCCATCACGCAGCCGGGCATGTTCTTGTCGCAGCCGCCTATCGTTACCAGCCCGTCGAATCCTTCGGCGCCGACAACTGTCTCGATAGAGTCGGCAATCACTTCACGGGAAACCAGCGAATAACGCATCCCAGGTGTGCCCATGGAGATCCCGTCGGAAACGGTGATGGTATTGAAAATAACGGCTTTAGCACCGGCCTGGTTCGCTCCCGATTCAGCATCTTCGGCCAGTTTATTGATGTGCATATTACATGGAGTGACCATACTCCACGTGGAAGCGATCCCTATCTGCGGTTTTTTGAAATCATCATCGTCAAAACCCACCGCCCTTAGCATGGCACGGCTGGGTGCCTGTTTTGCACCATCAACAACAATGGAAGAGTATTTGCGTGTATTTTTGTCCGTCATAACATTACCTGTTGTTACTATCCTGTATCCCGGCGTTTAGTGGTGTGTCGATTAACAGCGCTATACTTGCCAGGTTTTACCATTAAAAACCCCAAAATTCGGGCTACAAAAAACGCCGACAATATTAACATTTATTGGCGGCAAGACTGGAGCTTATCGATAAAGTATTTACAATGGAATGCAATTTATTGGTAACAAAGTGCAACTTGTTGCCGGGCCACTGTAACGCTGGCTTTATATTGCGGAATATTTCTAAAACCCCCGTGGATTTTGTTAGCGATTGGCCTCGCACAATAAATTAAAAGCATATAATCAGAAAGTAAATACAGGTCGGTAGATTCATATGAAAAGCGATTTCAAGCATAAGGTTGTGTTGATTACGGGCGCCACGGGTGGCATAGGTCGTGCCTTGTCATGGCGGTTCGCAACGGCCGGTGCAAGAATCGTGCTAGTCGACCTGTGTGAGGAGCAGCTGTCAGCTTTCCAGTTCCAGGTCGAGCGCTCGGGTACCGATGTTATCAGCATCCAGTGTGACATCACCGACATGGAAGCCTGTAATAATTGTATAGAGCAGGCAACAGAACACTTTGGTGGCATCGACGTGCTGATAAATAATGCCGGCGTCACCCACTATAGCCCGTTTAGCGAAACCGACATGGATGTTTTCAGGAAGGTAATGGAAGTTAATTATTTTGGCACGCTGAATTGCACAAAAGCGGCACTGGAAAGCCTGATCGAGCGAAAGGGCATGATTATTACCATGAGCAGCATTCTGGGTAAAACTACGGGCGAGAACATGAGCGGTTACAGTGCCAGCAAGTATGCTTTACACGGATTGTTTGGCGCCTTGAGAGACGAGCTGCAGGATTCCGGCGTTCATGTCATGATCGCCTGTCCGGGCCGGATGGATACGGGTTTAAACAAGCACGCAATGGCGGGCGATGGCAGCACCATTGAAGTACCGGGCATTGTTTCCGAAATTCAGCCAAACGATGTCGCCGAGGCGATTCTTGCTGCCGCTCAAAAAAATAAAAACCTGGTTGAATACACGGGCGGTAGCTGGCTGTCGCGGCTTTAGATTTTTACTGTCCCGTGCCCCCACATTGTGCCGGAAATTAGTTGCGTCGCCTTTTTTTGCGTCGCCATTTTCAATATCGCTTCAACATTTTCCTGTAAACATCACTATCTCTTTTTCCAACACTAAGTGCGGTAACTATAATTTCCTTGTCGTTAGCGTGATAAGTAAGTCGAAGGGGAGGTCGTTTTCGTTTGATTTTGTATAGGTTTAAACCGCCAGAAAGCCTGGAGGAGGGGATGTGCGGATTCTCCAGGCGCTGTTTTAGTTTTTTCTTGGAATATTCTCTTTCTGCCGCCGGCAGTTCATTCCATTCTTCTAATGCGTCGGGATGAAACTTGAGTTTATAAGTCATCCAAATTGACTTCTATCGGTTCCTTGCCATCGCGCATTCTGGCATTTGCCTGCTTCAGCAATGCAAGATCTTCCATAGCTTCATACATTGATTCGAAAAGTTCCGGGGGCACGGCGTAAAAACAAGGCTCATTGCTTTTCAGGACAGCAATAGCCTCCCCTTCTGACTGTTCGATTACAGAATTAGGATTCGCTTTAAAGTCAGTAATACTGGTAGACATACCAGCCATTAATTTCGATACAGTTCTCATAGCAAGCTCACAAGTTCTCGGATTTGCGCCATTAACAAGTCTAAATATAGACCTTTATTTAGACTTTTCAAAAGGTTTTGTAATATTTTGGGGGCTCGCTGGAATCGATGTATTACGATCAAGCTGTGGCGAGGGTCAGCAGCCAATTGGCCAATGAGGCGGATTATGCGCTACCGTTCTTTCTTTTGCGGTATGGATTCAATTTCCTTCACCGCAGAACGCTTGATTGATAGCTTATATTTTTCCACGTCGTTCCAGGTCTTTAACGACGTCTTCA